>JBOGDF010000167.1:0-12038 GCA_050701635.1 Micromonosporaceae bacterium
GAGTCGGTTACCGCCCGAAGGGGGTCGGTGGCGGGACCTCGGAGAGCACCCGGCGGGTCCTGGCGAGGCCCCAGTCGTCCAGGTCGGCGATCCGGTCGGAGGAGGCGCGTAGGCCGCCGTACCGTTCGACCACCTCGGCCCAGTCTTCACGTCGCTCGATCGCCGGGCGGGCGACCAGGCAGTCGGGGTCGTTCACCCACCACCGGCCGTGCTGCCAGGCCCGTCCGATGGTGGTGAGCGCGGCGGCCCGCTGTGACGGCTGGGACAGGTCGCCGTCGCCCGGCTCGTACGCCGGCCCGACGTCGGGCGAGACCCGCATCGCGTCGACCAGCCCGACACTGGGCAGGATCGGCGCCCCGCACCCCAGCAGGTAGGCCTCGTCTCCGATCGCCGACCGGATCAACTCGACACCGGACCGGTACGCCTCCAGCGGCCCCGCGCCGCTGCGCCGCGGGCCGTCGAGCGCGCCGCCGTACACAAAATCGATCTTGTAATAGTCGAAGCCGGCCTCCCGCAGCATGCCGAAGACCTCGCGCAGGTATCCCGCCGCGCCGGGGTGGGTGACGTCGAGCCCGGCGAGCGACTGGTTCCAGTTGTGCCCGGCGTCGGCGCCGGCGATCAGCCACTCCGGGTGCTTCTGAGCGACCTCGCTGTGGGCGCCGACCAGGAAGGGGGCCACCCAGATCCCGGCGCGCCGCCCGGCATCGCGGATCCGGGTGGTCAACTCGCTCAACGAGGAGAACCGGCCCGACAGCGAAAGCCAGTCGCCGATCTCGGCCTGCCAGCCGTCGTCGATCTGGATCACGTCCACCGGCAGGTCGAGCCGCCCGATCTCCTCGACGTTCTCCAGGATGTCGGACTCGGTCACCTTGGTGAAGTAGTGGTACCAGGAGCACCACACGGTGGGCGCCGGGCGGATCTCGCCGACCCCGGCCCGCTCCGCGAACCGGGATGCCCAGGCGCCGAGCGCGGCCGGCAGCGGCCCATCCAGCGACAGCGTCTCCACCGGGCCGTTCGCCGAGACGAGCACCCGGCCGTCTGAGTAGGAGGCTCGGATAGACGGCACGTCGACCTGGCCGTCGATGGCTGCGTAGACCCGGATCGGGCCGCCGGCGCCGGGCTCGACCGCGAGCAGCCCCTCGCCCTGGAAGGCGGTCTCCGGGGCGGGGTGGCCCGGACGGTAGCAGAGCGCGAGCCTGCCGGCGGCGCCCACCGGGCGGTGGGCGGACCCGGTGACCGGGTAGTCGGTGGACGGGCTCCAGCTCTGCCAGCCGTGCTCGTACACCCGCGCTGCCAGTGCGTCGACGGCCACGTCGTCGATCGTCTCGAACCCCACGCTCACTCCCCCTTCGAAGATCGCGGCTCAGCCCTTTGTCGTGCCGAGCGTCAGACCGGCGATGAACTGCTTCTGCAGCAGGTTGAAGACGATCACCGTGGGCAGGGCGACCAGCACCGCGCCCGCGGCGAGCAGGTTGTAGTCGGTGAAGAACTGGCCCCGCAGGTTGTTCAGCGCGCTGGTGATCGGCAGCTTGTCGCCGGAGGACATCAGCACCAGGGCCCACAGGAAGTCGTTGTACATCCAGGCGAACTGCAGCGTCGCGAGCGCGGCGAGCGCCGGCCGGCACAGCGGCAGGGTCACCTGCCAGTACCGCCGCCACACGCCGGCGCCGTCCACGATCGCCGCCTCGCTGATCTCCTCCGGCAGCGCCCGCATGTAGTTGGCGAGCACGAACACGCAGAACCCGGTCTGGAACGCGACGTGGATCAGGATGATCCCGACGTACGTGTCGTACAGGGTCAGCGAGTCCGAGGCCCACCACGGCAGCGGGATCATGTTGTAGAGCACGTACAACGGAGTGATCAGCACCTGCGGCGGCAGCAGGTTGCCGGCGGTGAACAGCACCAACAGAGCGGTACGCCCCGGGATCCGCACCCGGCTGATCGCGAACGCCACGAACGACGCGAGGAACAGGGTCACCGCGATCGCGGGCAGGGTGATCAGCAGCGTGTTGAGGTAGTACGTCGGCAGCTCCGCCTGCTGCCAGGCGTCCACGTAGTACTGGAACGTCAGGGTGTCCGGCAGCGAGAAGTACCCCTTGGCCGCGGTCTCGGAGTACGGCCGCAGCGAGGCGTACACGGCGAGCAGCAGCGGGGCGAGCCAGCCCAGCGAGATCAGGATCAGGAAGCCGTGCAGCAGCAGCCTGATCGGGCGTACCCGGCGGTGCTGCCGGGAGGCGGGCGCCGCGGGCTCGGTCGCCTGCCGGACGGCGGTCTCGACCGTGGTCATCGGCGTCCCTCCTTGAGGACCTGGCTCAGGTACGCCGCGATGAAGCCGACCGAGATCGCCAGCAGCACCACCGCGATCGCCGAGCCGAATCCGATCCGGCTCGCCTCGCCGACGATGTTCTCGGTAATCAGGATCGACAGCAGCTCCAGGCCGTTGCGGCCTTTGTTGATCGCGTACACGATGTCGAAGGCCCGCAGCGCTTCGATCACCGTGATCACCAGAACGATGATGTTGACCGGGCGCAGCGTCGGGAAGACCACCCGGAAGAAGGTCTGCGCCTCGCTCGCGCCGTCGATCGCGGCTGCCTCCTTCAGCGCCGGATCCACCGCCTTCAGGCCGGCGAGGTACAGGATCATCACGTACCCGACGTGGCGCCAGGCGGCGGCGACCATCACCACCCAGACGTTGATGCTCGGATCGCCGAGCCAGTCTGTGGGCTGCTGGGTGTCGCCGAGGATCGCGTTCAGCGCCCCGTAGTCGCGGGAGTAGATCAGCTGCGCGATGAAGCCCACGACCGCCAGCGAGAGCACCACCGGGAAGTACAGCGCGCTCTGGTAGAACCGGCTGAACCGGATCTCCTTGTCCAGCAGCACCGCGAAGAACAGGCCGAGCGGCGTGGCGATCAGGCCGAGGAAGCCCAGCCACAGCACGTTGTTGCGCACCGCGCGCCAGAACGGCGGGTACTCGTTTGCCAGGTCGTGGTAGTTCTCGCCGCCGACCCAGTTCAGCTCGCCGAACCCTCCCCAGTCGGTGAACGACAGCCCCACCGAGGCGAGCGTGGGACCCCAGACCAGGCCGAGGTTGAGCAACAGCGCGCCGCCGACCACGACGGTGAGCACCACCACGTCGCGGCGGGTGAGCCGCCGCAGCCGCCGGCCACGCTTGCGCGTGACGGGCGGCCGCGGGGGTGCCGCCGGCGGAGTCGTCGCTGGGAGCGCCACAACATCCCCTTCTACGAGCTGAAGATGTTCTTCTTCTGCGACTCGATGCTCTTCAGCAGCGAGTCGATCTCGTTCGGCTTGTTGATGAACTCCTGCAGCGCCGGGATCATCACCGTCGACGCGAAGTCCGGGCGGGTGTCGCGGTCCAGGAACTGCGAGATGTGCTTGGCGCCGGAGACCAGCTCGAACGCCTTCTGCTGCAGCGCGCTGTACTTACTGGTGTCGGCCTCGTTGTTGGTGGCGACGTTGTTGGGGTCGCTCTTCAGGTACGTCTCCTGGGCCTCGGCGCTCGCCAGATACTTCAGCAGCTCCTTGGCGCCCTCTTCGTTCTTCACCTTCGCCGAGATCATGAATCCGTCGATCGGGGCCTCCACGGCGTCCTGGCCATGGTCGGGGTTGATCTCGGGGAACGGGAAGAAGTCGAGGTCCTCGTTGTCCGCGCCCTGGAACTGCTGCCCCACGAACATGCCGAGCAGGTACATCCCGGCCTTCTTCTGCTGCAGCGCCTGCGCCGCCTCCTGCCAGGTGCGGCCGTTGGCGCCTTCCTGGTGGTACGGCAGCAGCTCGCGCCAGGTGGTGAAGACCTCCTTGACCTCGGCGCTCTGCCAGTTCTCCTTGCCGGCCATCAGGTTGACGTGGAAGTCGTACCCGTTGATCCGCATGTTGAGGTAGTCGAAGGTGCCCATCGCCGGCCAGCCGTCCTTGTCGGCGAACGCCAACGGGGAGAGCCCATCGGACTGCATCTGCTTGGAGAGCGCTACGAACTCGTCGAGTGTCTTGGCGGGCTGATACCCGCGCTGTTCCCAGAGACTCTTCCGGTAGAAGACGGCCCACGGGTAGTAGTAGTACGGCACGAAGTACTGCTTGCCGTCCTCGCCGGTCGACGCCTGCTTCAGCGCGTCGGAGTAGTTGCCGCCAACGTCCTTCCAGACATCGGAGATGTCGGTGGCGAGGCCCTGCTTGGCGAAGAACTGCATCCGGAAGCCGGCGAACCAGGTGAACACGTCGTCCGGGCTGCCCTTGAGGTACCGGTTGATGTTCTCCTGGAACGTGTTGTGGTCGACCGTGTTGACCTTCACGGTCTTCTTCGACTTCTTCTCGTACCCGTCGAGCACCTCCGCGAGCGCCTTCTTCGGCACCGCGTCGGAGTAGTTGGAGCCGAAGGTGACGGTGTTGCCACCGCCGCCGGGGCCGCCGCCGCACGCGGCGAGCAGGCTGGGCAGCGCGAGCGCGCCGGCGCCGTACGCGGCGCCGCGAAGCACGGACCGGCGGGACAGCGGGACGCCGCCGGGGACGATCGATCCGAAGGCCGGCGAACCGCCGGCCGGGGCCTGGAACATGAGACCCTCCTGAACACGGGGCTAAACAGGATCGAACTTGAACCTTCAATACTCAGCACATTCGACCGTGTGGTTTCAGGGATGTCAAGGGCGAGTTTCTAGGATTTTCGTGGCTATTTGTCCTATTTCATCCTGAGCCTGAGCGGCCCCGCACGCCCTTGCCAACGACGCCAGGCGTCGTGAAAACGTTTGAACTATGTTGACTTGTGGTTGATCTGGACCGAGTCTGTACGCATGCATCCTGTGGTTCCCCGGCTGAACGGCCTCTGTTACGGAGGCGACTACAACCCCGAGCAATGGCCCGAGCAGGTGTGGGCCGAGGACATGGCGCTGATGCGCGAGGCCGGCGTCAACCTGGTCAGCGTGGGCATCTTCGCCTGGGCATGGCTGGAGTCCGGCGAGGGGCGATACACCTTCGACTGGCTGGACCGGGTGCTCGACCTGCTCGCCGCCAACGACATCGCGGCCGACCTGGCCACCGCCACCGCCTCGCCGCCGCCCTGGTTTTCGCACACGTACCCACAGACATTGCCGGTCGACGCCGACGGGCGCACCCTGACCTACGGCAGCCGCCGGGCGTACTGCCCGAGTTCGCCGGTCTACCGGGATGCCGCGGTCCGCCTGGTCGAACAGCTCGCCACCCGGTACGCCGACCACCCGGCGCTCGCCCTCTGGCACATCAACAACGAGTACGGCTGCCACTTCGCGCGCTGCTACTGCGACACCTCGGCCGCCGCGTTCCGCGCCTGGCTGCAGCAGCGGTACGGCGACCTGGAAGGACTCAACCACGCGTGGGGCACCGCGTTCTGGTCCCAGCGCTACACCGCCTGGGAGCAGGTGCTGCCGCCTCGGGCAACCCCGAGCTTCCCGAACCCGACCCAGGCGCTGGACTTCCAGCGGTTCAGCTCGGATGAGCACCTGGCGTGCTTCCGCGCCGAGCGCGAGGTGCTGCGCCGGCTCACCCCGAACATTCCGCTGACCACCAACATGATGGCCGGCAACGGCTTCTGGGAGCTGGACTACTGGGCCTGGGGGCCGGAGATGGACCTGGTCTCCAACGACCACTACCTGCGCGCTGAGGAGCCCGAGAACCAGGCCAACCTCGCTTTCGCCGCCGACCTGACCCGCTCAGTCGGGGGCGGCGCGCCGTGGCTGCTGATGGAGCACTCCACCAGCGCGGTGAACTGGCAGCCCCGCAACATCGCCAAGACCCCCGGCCAGCTGCGGCGGAACTCCCTCGCCCACGTGGCGCGCGGCGCCGACGGGGCGATGTTCTTCCAGTGGCGGCAGTCGGCGGCCGGCGCCGAGAAGTTCCACTCGGCGATGGTGCCGCATGCGGGGCGGCGTACCAAGGTGTGGCGGGAGGTGGTGCGACTCGGCGGCGACCTGCGCCAGCTCGCCGAGGTCAAGGGCTCCACTGTGGAGGCCGACGTGGCGATCCTGCTCGACTGGTCCAGCCTGTGGGCGCAGGCCCACGCCTGCCAGCCCAGCGTCGATATGACCGTCGCCGAGGAGATCGAGGCCTGGCACCGCACGCTGTGGCGGGCCGGGATCACCTCCGACCTGCGCCCGCCGGACGCCGACCTGTCCGGCTACCGGCTGGTGCTGGCGCCGTCGCTCTACCTGATCTCCGACGACGCCGCCAAGAGCCTCGCCGGGTACGCCGAGTCCGGCGGGACACTCGTCGTCGGGCCGTACTCCGGGATCGTGGACCCGAACGACCACGTGCGGCTCGGCGGCTACCCCGGCGCGTTCACTGATCTGCTGGGTGTCCGGATCGAAGAGTTCTTCCCGCTCCGCTCCGGCGACACCGTGAGGCTGGACGACGGCTCGACGGGCTTGATCTGGTCCGAGCAAGGTGAGGCCACCACCGCGGAGGTGACCGCCCGATACGACAACGGGGCACCGGCGATCACCCGGAACAGCCACGGCAGCGGCGACGCCTGGTACCTCACCACGCGGCTCGACGAGCCCAGCCGGGAGCGGTTCCTGGCTCGGGTCGCCGCCGAGGCGGGCGTCGTCGGCTCGCAGACGCCTCCCGGCGTCGAAACGGTACGCCGCCGGCATCCGGACACCGGCGCGGCGTACCACTTCGTCATCAACCACACCGAGGCAGGCGCGGAAGTGGCGGCACACGGTACGGACCTGCTCAGCGGTAATACGGTGAGCGGCGTTCTGCGGCTGCCCGCCGGGGGTGTCGCGGTGATTCGGGAGAACGGGGAGGCGTGATGCTCGCGCAGCAGCGTCAGGCGGCGATTCTGGAGCTGGTACGCCAGCACGGCGGAGTCCGGGTCAGCGACCTGGTACGCGAGTTCGGCGTCTCGGATATGACGGTGCGCCGCGACCTGGAGGCCCTGGCGGACAAGGGGCTGGTCGCCAAGGTGCACGGCGGGGCGACCGCGTTGCAGCCCCGCTCCACCGACGAGCCCGGCTTCGCCGCCAAGTCCAGCCGGCAGCTCGCCGAGAAGGAAGCGATCGCGCGCCGTGCCGCCGAACTGGTCGAGCCGGGCGCCGCGATCGCGCTGTCGGCCGGCACCACTACCGCGGCGCTGGCGGAGCGGCTGACCGCGGTGCCGGGGCTGACCGTGGTGACCAACTCGATCCCGGTCGCCGACGTGTTCCACCACGCCGGCCGCGCCGATCAGACGGTGATCCTCACCGGCGGGGTACGTACGCCCTCCGACGCCCTGGTCGGGCCGGTCGCGGTCGCTGCGATCCGCTCGCTGAACACCGACCTGCTGTTCATGGGCGTGCACGGGATCTCCGAGCGGTCCGGGTTCACCACACCGAACCTGATGGAGTCCGACACCGACCGGGCGTTGATCGACGCCGCGCACCGGATGGTGGTGCTCGCCGACCACACCAAGTGGCAGACCGTGGGCATCTCCACCATCGCCCGGCTCGACGAGGCCGACGTGCTGATCACCGACGAGGGGCTGCCCGCCGAGGGGCGGGAGACGCTCGCCGCCCAGGTGGGTGAGCTGTTGGTGGTCCCGGTCGAGGCGGAGGCGTCCGTCCCGGACCTTCCGGTGGGCGCATCATGAAGCGCACCGTGACCCGGCTCGCCGACGGCCGGGAGTTGATCTATTACGACGAACGGGACGACGCCGACCGCTCCGCGGTCGACCAGCGCGAGTTACCGCCCCCGCCGCCCGCCTCGGAGATCCGGCACGACCCGGTGCTCGATGAGTGGGTGGCGGTGGCGGCGCACCGGCAGGGCCGCACCTTCCTCCCCCGGGCGCACGAGTGCCCGCTCTGCCCGTCCCGCCCGGGCCAACTCACCGAGATCCCCGCCGCGGACTACGAGGTGGTGGTGTTCGAAAACCGGTTCCCGTCCTTCAGCGACCGATTCACCGGTGCACCGGCTCCGCAGGACGCCGGCCTGGTCCCGGTGCGCCCCGGCGCCGGCCGGTGCGAGGTGGTCTGCTTCACCGCCCAGCACGACTCGTGGTTCGGCGCGCTGCCGGAGGCTCGGGTGCGCACCGTGATGGAGGCGTGGGCGGACCGCACCGCGGAGTTGTCCGCGCTGCCCGATGTGGAGCAGGTGTTCTGCTTCGAGAACCGGGGCGAAGAGATCGGGGTGACGCTGCACCACCCGCACGGGCAGATCTACGCGTACCCTTTCGTCACACCGCGCACCCGGCGGATGCTCTCCTCGGCCCGCCGGCACCGGGAGCGGACCGGCCGGAACCTGTTCGCGGACCTGCTCGCCGCCGAGCAGGCCGCCGGGGAGCGGGTCGTGGCGCGCAACGAGCACTGGACGGCGTACGTGCCGGCGGCGGCTCGCTGGCCGTACGAGATCCACCTGTTCCCGCACCGGCAGGCGCCGGACCTGCCCGCGCTGACCGACGCGGAGCGCGACGCCTTCGGCCCGCTCTACCTGGACGTACTGCGCCGGCTCGACGGGCTGTTCGGGGTGCCGATGCCGTACATCTCGGCCTGGCACCAGGCTCCGGCGCGGGTAGATCGGGATCTGGCGTACCTGCACCTGCAGCTGTTCAGCATCCGAAGGGCGCCCGGCAAGCTGAAGCAGTTGGCGGGCTCCGAGTCCGCGATGGGAGTCTTCATCAATGACGTACGCCCCGAACAGGCGGCGCAGATGCTCCGGGAGGCGCCGTGAAGTTGCTGGTCACCGGCGGCGCCGGGTACATCGGCGGCGTGGTGAGCGCGATGCTGCTCGAGGCCGGCCACGAGGTGGTGATCCTGGACGACTGCTCCACCGGCTCTCACCTGCCGGCGGGCGCGACTCTGGTGCGCGGCAGGGTGCACGATGCCGCCGAGGTGCTGGACGAGAGCTTCGACGGGGTGATGCACTTCGCGGCGTACATCGCGGCCGGCGAGTCGGTGGCGAAGCCCGAGGTCTACTGGGACAACAACGCCGTCGGCAGCTTGCGGCTGCTGGACGCGATGCGTGCTTCGGGGGTACGCCGGGTCGTCTTCTCCTCCACGGCGAACATCTACGGCGACCCTTCCCAGCTGCCCATCGAGGAGACGGCGGAGGCGAAGCCGCCGAACCCGTACGCGGCGAGCAAGCTGGCGGTGGAGCACGCGCTGACCGGGGAGGCGACCGCGCACGAACTGGCCGCGGTGAGCCTGCGGTACTTCAACGCCGCCGGGGCGTACGGGCGGCACGGCGAGCGGCACGACCCTGAGACGCACCTGATCCCGATCGCGTTGCAGGTGGCGACCGGCCAACGCCCGGCGTTGCAGCTCTACGGCGAGGACTACCCCACGTTTGACGGCACGTGTGTACGCGACTACATCCACGTGGCCGACCTGGCCGCCGCGCACCTGCTCGCCCTGGACGCGATGAAACCCGGCACGCACCGGGTCTACAACCTGGGCAACGGCGCCGGCTTCTCCAACCGCCAGGTGATCGAGGTGGCACGCCAGATCACCGGCCACCCGATCCCCGTGGAGTCCGCGCCCCGCCGCCCCGGCGACCCCTCTGAGCTGGTCGCCTCGTCGGCGAAGGCTCGCGCCGAGCTGGGCTGGACCCCCGCGAAGCCGACCCTGGAGGAGATCGTGTCCGACGCCTGGGCGTTCCACCGCCGGAGCCTGGCGTGACCCCCGCGATGCGCGCCCGGCAGGCCCTGACGGAGCAGTTCGGGGTGGCCGCGCAGACGGTGTGGAGCGCGCCCGGCCGGGTGAACCTGATCGGCGAGCACACCGACTACAACGACGGGTACGTGCTGCCGTTCGCGCTGCCGTACCGCACCGCAGTGGCGGCCGCGCCCGCTGCCGGCGACACCTGGACGGTCTGGTCGGAGCATGCCGAGGAGCGGGTCTCCTTCGGGGTGGCGGACCTGGAGCCTGGGAAGGTCGAGGGCTGGGCGGCGTACGTGGCAGGCGTGGTGTGGGCGCTGCGGGACGCCGGGCATGACGTGGCGCCCGCGATCATGGCGGTGGCGAGCGACGTGCCGCTGGGCGCGGGCCTGTCGTCCTCAGCGGCGCTGGAGTGCGCGACGCTCGGCGCGGTGGCTGGTCGCACCGTCCCGTTGACCGACTGGCCGCGGATCGCGCAGCGGGCCGAGAACAGCTACGTCGGGATGCCGTGCGGGATCATGGACCAGACCGCGGCATGCCTGTGCCAGGAAGGGCACGCACTGTTTCTGGACTGCCGCGACCTGTCGTACCAGCAGGTGCCGCTGGAGTTGGCAGACGCGGGACTGGCCGTGCTGGTCATCGACACCAAAGCGCCGCACCGCCTGGTCGCCGGCGAGTACGCCGCCCGCCGCGCCGACTGCGAGGCCGCCGCCAAGGAACTCGGCGTCGCGGCGCTCCGCGATGTGCCGGCGGCCGATCTGGACGCGGCGCTGGCTCGGCTGGACGACCGTCGGCGGCGCCGCGCGCGGCACGTCATCACCGAGGACCAGCGGGTACGTGACACCGTGGCGCTGTTGTCAGGCGGCCAGCTTCGGGAGATCGGGCCGTTGCTCACTGCGTCGCACCGCTCGCTGCGGGACGACTTCGAGGTGACCGTGCCGCAACTGGACACCGCCGTGGAGGCGGCGCTGGCTGCCGGGGCCCATGGAGCCCGGATGACCGGAGGTGGCTTCGGCGGCTGCGTACTGGCGCTGATCGACGCCGCGACCGGCCGCAGGGTGACCGACGCCGTCGTCGCGGCGTTCGCCCGGGAGGGCTTCGCCCCGCCAGCCACGATGCTGGTGACGCCCGCGGACGGCGCCAGCGCCCAGTGAGCCAGGGAGCGGCGGCAGCAGGCGTCACCGCCACCGCAAGCCCAGCGTGTCGTGGATTATCCCTTCAAGCCCGAACTGACAACGCCGCGGATGAAGTAGCGTGGGCCCGAACGAGGTACTGATCATTCCCGCGGGTGTACCCCACAGCTACTACGCCGCCGCGGCCGAGCCGTGGTCAATCTGGTGGTTGCACATCACCGGTGATGACGTCCCCGACCTACTTGCCGCCGTAGGCCTCACCGTTGCCGCGCCGACCGCCCCGATCGCCGACCCGTTGCGCGCCTTCGCGTTCGCGGAGAGCATCTGCGATGACCTGGCGCACGACGAGACGGCCGCGAGTCTCACCGCAGCCGCCGGCGCAGCGTGGCACCTGCTCGCCCAGCTGGCCGCCGAACGCGACGGGCGGTGGGTGGCCCGAGAGCCTATCGCCCGCGTACAGGACCACCTCCGCGCGCATCTCGCAGCGCCCGTCAACCTGCCCGCGCTCGCCGCCCTGGCCGGGTACAGCAGCTCACACTTCTCCGCCCGGTTCCGCATGGTGACCGGCTTCTCCGTCACCGAATACGTCAAGCGCCTGCGGATGGCCCAGGCACGTCAGCTGCTCATCACGAGCGACCACAGCGTGGCCGAGATCGCCGCCGCCGTGGGCTATCCCGATCCCTTCTACTTCTCCCGTCACTTCACCGCCGTCAATGGCATCAACCCGCGCGAGTTCCGCCGTCGTGACAAGGAGGAAAACGCTCCTCGTCCACCGGCGTAATCGCGTTGCGCACACGCGCCCCTCGAGGCATTACGCGACCGCACCGGTCCCACTGCCTCATCCGACCCGCCTGAGGCTGACGGCGCTCTCCGGATCTCCCGCGTGAAGGTCTGCGAATCTCCCCACCTGGGCGGTAGGTATCGGCCCCAAGACGGTCTCCACCGTCGGCGCAGACGTCCGCATTTCGACGGAGTCTTGCTTTGAAAACGGGGGGTTTTCAGGGGGTGCTCGCTGATTCGGTCCAAGGAGAAACCGGCTCTGGCCAGCGTTTCCGCTGGTCATCCCTGAAGGGGCGGGGCCGTGTCAACCCCCGTGGCCGGACCGGTTGTGACCGGTTTCTCCTTCTTTCCCGGCTCGGTGCGGGCATACGCCGGTGAGGGGTCGGGTCAAGGCTCGGCCGAAGGTCGACCGCGCAGCGGGCTTGGCCTTGACGCCGGCTCCGATCGGCGCAGAATCGTCGCGTCGGGAACGGGGAGCTGTGTGGTTGTGTGGTGGCCGCGTTCACCAGCG
>JBOGDF010000168.1:0-12019 GCA_050701635.1 Micromonosporaceae bacterium
GGCCGCGCCACCCTGCGCCGCCGCACGCCGCCCCGCCGCCCGCTGGCGCTCACCGCAACGGGCGGGCCGCTGCGGGCACTGGCAGGATGGACCGGTGCAGGGACGCCGGATCGCCGAACGCTATCGGTTGGAAGAGCCACTCGGGCGGGGCGGGATGGCGGAGGTGTGGCGGGCGCATGACCTGCGGCTGGACCGTACGGTGGCGGTCAAGCTGCTGGTCGGTGCGGCCGACCCGGACGCGCTGGAACGGTTCCGCCGGGAGGCGCTCGCCGTCGCCCGGATCGCGCATCCGCACATCGTCGCGGCGTACGACTTCGGGGCCGACGACGGGCGGCCGTACCTGGTGATGGAGCTGCTGGCGGGCGAGACCCTCGAAGCTCGGCTCGACAACGGCCCGCTCCCGGTACGCGACGCGGTCGACATCGCCGCCCAGACCTGCGACGCGCTCGGCGCCGCACACCGGGCCGGCGTGATCCACCGCGACGTGAAGCCCGGCAACCTGATCGTGGCGCCGGACGGCACGGTGAAGGTGCTCGACTTCGGCATCGCGCGGCTGCACGACGCGGCGACGGCGCTCACCCGTACCGCCACCGTGGTCGGCACCAGCCACTACCTGGCACCGGAGCAGGCCACCGGCGGTACGGCGGACCCGCGTGCCGACCTGTACGCCCTCGGCTGCGTGCTGTACGCCATGCTCACCGGCGGCCCGCCGTTCGGCGGCGACAACCCGATGGGCGTGATGTACCAGCACCTGCACACACCGCCGCCGCCGATCGATCGGCCCGGCGTACCGCCGGCGTTGTCCGCGCTGGTCGGCGAGCTGCTGGCGAAGCAGCCGTCACAGCGCCCCGCCAACGCCGCCGACGTACGCCAGCGCCTCCGCGGCATCACCGGGCTGACGTCGGTGATGCCCGCGGTCGACGAGGCGACCGACCTGCTGGCCGCTCCCGGGCCGGGAGGCAGGATGCGGGTGGGAAGGGCCGCGGTCCCGGCCGCGTCGGCGCCCCCCGAGCTGGACCAGCCGCGCCCCGCTCTGATCGGTACGCCACGCAGCACCGCTGGCTGGCTGATCGGGCTCGGCGTAGCGGTGCTCGCCGCGATCGTGCTGGCGTTCGTCGTACTCGCCATGCTTCCGGAGGAGCAGCAGCCCGCGACCTCCGGCCCGTCGCCCAGCCCGACCGCAGCGAAGTCCCCACCCCCGCCGCGCCCGACCGCGACCGACCCGGCGGGACGGCTCGCCGAGCTGCGGACGCTGGTCGAGGCGAAGGCGAAGTCCGGCGCGCTCGACGCCGAGACCGAGCGGAAGCTCACCGAGGAGCTCGACAAGATCGGCGAAGAGCTCGACAAGGGTGAGCTGGAGCAGGCCACCGAGAAGGTCGCCGAGTTGGGCCGCAAGCTCGAGGACCTGGTACGCGAAGGGCGGATCAGCGACGCCACGTACCAGGAGCTGTCACGCTCCCTGGACCGCCTGGCGCAGCTTCTCCCGCCCCCCGGCGACGACGACAAGGGCAAAGGCCGCGGCAAAAACAAGGACGACGACTGAGACGTCGCTAGGCGTACTGGTGCGGGTGATCTTGGGGTTTTGGTTGTCTCAACCCGCCGGTCGGCAGCCAAAACCCCAAGATCGCGAGAACCGTCAGCGCTAGCTCAGGCGACGTTTTTGGCGTACACCAGGCGCAGGCCGATCAGGGTCAGGTTGGGCTCGTGGTGGGTGACGGTGTCGCACTCGCCGATCACCAGTGGGGCCAGGCCGCCGGTGGCGACCACCGCCTCGACCGCGCCCAGCTCGTCGACCATCCGGCGTACCAGTCCGTCGACCTGGCCGGCGAAGCCGTAGTAGAGGCCGGACTGCAGGCACTCCACGGTGTTCTTGCCGATCACCGAACGCGGCTTGGCCGGCTCCACCCGGCGCAGCTGCGCGGCCCGGGCGGCCAGCGCGTCGAAGGAGATCTCGATGCCGGGCGCGAACGCGCCGCCCAGGAACTCGCCGCGTTCGCTGACCACGTCGAAGTTGGTGGTGGTGCCGAAGTCGACCACGATGGTCGGGCCGCCGTACAGGGTGTGGGCGGCGAGGGTGTTCACCACCCGGTCGGTGCCGACCTCTTTCGGGTTGTCGATCGCCAGCTGTACGCCGGTGCGTACCCCCGGCTCGACGATCACGTGCGGCACCTCCGGGTAGTAGCGGGCCAGCATGGCACGCATCTCGCGCAGCACCGACGGCACCGTCGAACACACCGAGGTACCGGTGATCTTGACGCCGTCCCCCTCCAGCAGGCCGCGGTAGATCAGCGCCAGCTCGTCGGCGGTGGCCCGGGCGTCGGTCTTGATCCGCCAGGAGTGCACCAGCTCGTCGCCCTCGAACGTGGCGAGCACCGTGTTGGTGTTCCCGGCGTCGATACAGAGCAGCATGGCGCTACCTTCCAGCTCCGGCGCCGCCGGCGCCTCGGGGCTTGAGATCGAGTGCGATGTCCAGGATCGGCGACGAGTGGGTGAGCGCGCCGACCGAGAGGTAGTCGACGCCGGTCTCGGCGTACGTGCGGGCGACGTCGAGGGTGAGCCCCCCGGTGGCTTCCAGCTCGGCCTTGCCGCCGACCGCTGCCACTGTGGCCCGGAGCTGATCGACCGTCATGTTGTCGCAGAGCAGGAAGTCCGCGCCGGCGTCCACCGCCTCTCGCGCCTCGTCCGCGGTGGTCACCTCCACCTGTACGCCGACCTGCGGAAACGCCTCCCGCACCGCGCGGTAGGCGGCCGTGATGGAGCCGGCCGCCAGCTTGTGGTTGTCCTTGATCATCGCGACGTCGTACAGGCCCATGCGCTTGTTGCTGCCGCCGCCGGCGCGGACGGCGTACTTCTCCAGGAGCCGGAGCCCGGGGGTGGTCTTGCGGGTGTCGAGGACCTGCGCGTTGGTGCCTTCGAGCGCGTCGGCCCAGCGGCGGGTATGCGTCGCCACACCGCTCATCCGGCACAGCAGGTTCAGCGCGGTGCGCTCGGCGGTCAGCAGTGCTCGGCTGGGGCCCGCGACGGTCGCCAGCACGTCGCCACGGCGTACCACCGCGCCATCTTTTAGCCGGGCGTCGAACCGTGCCGCGCTCCCGGAAGCGAGATCGAAAACGGCGGCCGCGACCGCCAACCCGGCCACCACGCCGCCGGCCCGGGCCACCAGCTCGGCGGTGTCGGTCTGCGTCGCGGGGATGGTCGCCTCGCTGGTCACGTCCCGGCCCTCGGGCCCGAGATCCTCCTCCAGGGCGGTACGTACGATCCGCTCGACCGCGTCCAGGTCCAGCCCGGCGGCGGCCAGTGCGTCCACAGTGGACTGTCTCACGACGGCAGCTCCTCGAAGGTCAGGTCGAGCCGCCCGGACGCGTCGAGCCGGGTGAGCAGATGCCCGCGCCAGCGGTCGGACGCTTCCGGGAAATCGTCCCGCCAGTGGCAGCCCCGGGTCTCTTCCCGGGTGTACGCCGCCGCGGTCAACGCCGTGGCCACGCTGAACAGGTTGACCATCTCCCAGGTCGTGGTGTTCGCCGTACCGCCGGGGGCGCTCAGCTCGGACAACGCCCCCGCGACGGCGCGCAGCGAATCGGCGGACCGCAACACCCCCGCGCCCCGGGTCATCGCCTGCTGCAGCGGCTCGCGCACTGCGTCGGGGAGCACGAAGCCGTGGCCGGGCGGGGCCACGACCGGGTCGGACTGCGGGGGCAGCTCGTCGGCGATGTCGGCGGCGATCCGGCGGGCGAACACCAGCCCCTCCAGCAGCGAATTCGACGCCAGCCGGTTCGCCCCGTGTACGCCGGTGCAGGCCACCTCGCCGCAGGCGTACAGCCCCGGAACGCTGGTACGCCCCCGCAGATCCGTACGGACACCGCCCGAGGCGTAGTGGGCGGCCGGTGCGACCGGGATCAGGTCGGTGACCGGGTCGACGCCGGCGGCCCGGCAGCTCGCCAGGATCGTCGGGAACCGCTGTTCGAGGTTCTGCAGGTGACGCGCGTCGAGCCAGACGTGTTCCATGCCCTCCGACCGCATCACGGTGGTGATCCCCTTGGCAACCACATCGCGCGGCGCCAGCTCCGCCAACTCGTGCCGCCCCACCATGAAGCGCTTCCCGTCGTCGTCGACCAGGTAAGCGCCCTCGCCCCGCATCGCCTCACTCACCAACGGCTGCTGCCCGCTCCCTCCCGGCAAGAACAACGCCGTCGGATGGAACTGTACGAACTCGATGTCGGTGACCACCGCACCAGCCCGCAGCGCCACCGCGACACCGTCCCCTGTGGACACCGACGGGTTGGTGGTGACCTGGTAGATCTGGCCCATGCCGCCGGTGGCCAGCACCACGGCGCGCGCCAGCACGGCGCCCACCCCGTCGTCGGAGCCCTCGCCCAGCACGTGCAGCGTCACACCGCACGCCCGGCCGGTGGCGTCCTTCAGTACGTCCACGACCAGGGCGTGCTCGATCAGCTTGATCCACGGGTCACGGCGTACCGCCGCGTGCAGGGCGCGCTGGATCTCGGCGCCGGTGGCGTCGCCGCCGGCGTGCACGATCCGGTTGGCGTGGTGGCCGCCCTCCCGGGTCAGCATCAGCGAACCGTCCGGGTTGCGGTCGAACTCGGCCCCGAACCGGATCAGCGCCTTCACCCGCGCCGGCCCCTCGGTGACCAGCGTCGTTACGGCGCCGGGGTCGCACAGCCCGACCCCGGCGGTTTCGGTGTCTTGTGCGTGGGCGGCCGGACTGTCGTGCGGGTCCAGCACGGCGGCGATCCCGCCTTGCGCCCAGCGGGTGGACCCGTCATCGATGTTGACCTTGGTGACCACGGTGACGTGCAGCCCGGCGGCGCGCAGCTGCAGCGCCGTGGTCAGCCCGGCGATCCCGGAGCCGACCACGCACACGTCGGTGGTCTCCGACCAGCCCGGCTCCGGCGCCGGAAGCTTTGTCGGGAGCCGCGGGGTCCTCAAGCGGTCACGTCTCCGCGCACCAGCTCCGTCGCCATGCCGTCGGCGGCGCCGGCCGGGTCGCTGCCCAGCTCGATCACCTGGTTGTCGGAGTCCACGTGCACCACCCGGGGCTGGAAGCTGCGCGCCTCGGCGTCGTCCATCGCGGCGTAGGAAATCAAGATCACAAGATCTCCGGGGTGTACGAGGTGCGCCGCCGCGCCGTTGATCCCGATCACGCCGGAGCCCCGTTCGCCGGGGATCACGTACGTCTCCAGGCGGGCACCGTTGGTGATGTCGACGATCGAGACCTGCTCGCCGGGCAGCAGATCCGCCGCGTCCAGCAGATCCGAGTCCACGGTGCAGGAGCCGACGTAGTGCAGGTCGGCCTGCGTCACCGTGGCCCGGTGGATCTTCGACTTCATCATGGTGCGCATCATCGGCGTACCCCTCCAGGCGTCTCGTCGGCTGGCGCTGGCGCGCTGGAGGCCGCCCGAGGCGCCAGCGCTAGAGCGACGTTGTCGATCAGTCGGGTGGTGCCGACTCGTGCGGCGACCAGCATCCGGCCGTCCCCGCTGGCGGGCGGCGGGCCGAGCTCCGGGTCGGTGAGTGCGAGGTAGTCCAGCTCGATGCCGGCGGCCCGCGCGAACACCTCGCGGGCGGCGGCCTCAGCGGCCTCGGGCCCGGCATTCTGTGCGGCCTGGGCGGCGGCGAGCGCGCGGGAGAGGGTCAGCGCGATCGCCCGTTCGGTGGTCGACAGGTAGCGGTTGCGGCTGGAGAGCGCGAGGCCGTCGGGCTCACGTACCGTCGGAACGCCTTTGATCTCGGTCGGTACGTCGAGGTCGCGCGCCATCCGCCGGATCAGCGTCAGCTGCTGGTAGTCCTTCTCCCCGTAGTACGCCACGTCCGGGCGGGTCAGGTGCAGCAGCTTCAACACCACGGTCAGCACGCCGTGGAAGAACCCGGGACGGCTGGCGCCCTCCAGGATCTCCCCCAGCGGGCCGGGGTTGACGCGTACCGCCGGCTCACCGTCGGGGTAGACGGTGGCGCGGTCGGGCGTGAACACCACGTCCACGCCGTGCGCCTCGCAGATCGCCAGGTCGGCGTCGAGGCTGCGCGGATACCGGTCGAAGTCCTCGTTCGGCCCGAACTGCAGCGGGTTGACGAAGATCGTCGCGATCAGCTGCTCGCTGTCGGCCCGGGCGGCCTTCAGCAGCGCCGCGTGCCCGTCGTGCAGCGCACCCATCGTCATCACCACGCCGACCCGGCCGGTGAGCTTGTCACGCGCGTCGCGCAGTGCGGCGCGGTCGCTGACCAGCTTCATGTCGCCGCCCCCTGCTGCCGGCTGGCCAGTACGCCGAGCAGCGCTTCGGCATCCGTACTGCGCAGCCGGCCGGACCCGAGCGCCCGATCCGCCGTACGCCGCGCCAGCGCCAGGTACGCCGCCACCGAGTCCGGGGCGCGGCGCCCCAGGGTTTCGAGGTGGGCCGCGACGGTGCCGGCGTCGCCCCGCGCCACCGGCCCGGTCAGCGCGGCATCGCCCAGCCGCAGCGTGTTGTCCAGCGCCGCCGACAACAGCGGCGCGATCATCCGCTCCGGGTGTACGACGCCCGCCTGCCGCAGCAGCTCGATGGCTTCGTTGACCAGCGTCGTGATGTGGTTGGCGCCGTGCGCCAGCGCGGCGTGGTAGAGCGTACGGTCGCCCTCGGCGACCCACTCCGGCTCGCCACCCATCTCCAGCACCAGCACCTCGGCCACCGGCCGCAGCTGCTCCGGTGCCGTGATCCCGTACGAGATCCCCGCGATCCGGTCCAGGTCCTCGGGCCGTCCGGTGAACGTCATCACCGGGTGCAGCGCCAGCGGCAGCGCCCCGAGCCGGGTGGCGGCGTCGAGCACGTCGACACCGTGCGCGCCGCTGGTGTGGGCGATCAGCTGGCCCGCCCGGATCGCGCCGGTCTCGGCGAGCCCCTCGACGAGCCGGGGCAGCGCATCGTCCGGCACCGCCAGCAGCAGCAGATCGGCCTTCGCGACCACCTGGTCGGCGGGCAGGATCTCGGCCTCGGGAAGCAGCCGCGCGGCGCGGCTCACCGAGGCGGCGGAGACAGCGGAAGCGGCGACCACGCGATGGCCGGCGCGGCGGAGCGCGGCGCCCAGCACAGCACCCACGCGACCAGCGCCGATGACACCGACGTCGAGTCGGCCCGGGCGGTCGCCGGGGGTGCGCGGCAACGCGTTCATGCCAACGATCCAGTCCTCTGGTACGGGGTACCGGTCGTGGCCAGTATGCGCTGTTTCCGGACTGTTACGCAGGCGCAGTGACCACGTTCACTGGCCTGCGGTGACGCGCGGCGGCGCCTGGGAGGATGGCCCGGTGATGCCGTGGCGGGAGGCGATGCAGCAGGCGCTGTACGGGCCTGGCGGCTTCTTCGTCGCGGGAGCCGGGCCGGCCGCGCACTTCCGTACCAGCGCCAACAGCTCGGGACTCTTCGGTACGGCGCTCGCCCGGCTTCTGACCCGGCTCGACCGTGCGCTCGGGCAGCCGCCGCGACTGGACGTCGTGGACGTCGGCGCCGGGCGGGGAGAGCTGTTGCGGCACCTGGCCGACGCGCTCGGGCGCCCCGAGCGGTGCCGGTTCGTCGGGGTGGAGCGCGCGTCACGGCCGGCGGAGCTGCCGCCGTGGATCGAGTGGTACGCCGAGCCGCCCGAGCACGTCACCGGGCTGCTGCTGGCGACGGAGTGGCTGGACAACGTACCGCTGGAGGTGGCGGAACGCGGCGACGACGGTGCGTGGCGGACGGTGCTGGTGGATCCGGCGACCGGGGTCGAGGAGCTGGCCGGGGCACCCGGCGCGAGCGAGCTTGACTGGCTGACCCGGTGGTGGCCGGAGGGGCGGCGGGCCGAGATCGGGCTGACCCGGGACCAGGCGTGGGCGGCGGCGGTGGGCTGCCTGAGGCGTGGCGTGGCGCTGGCTGTCGACTATGGACATCTCGCCGGGGCGCGGCCGCCGGAGGGCACGCTGACCGGCTACCGGGACGGTCGTCAGGTGCCGCCGCGGCTCGATGGCTCCACCGACGTCACCGCGCATGTGGCGATCGACGCGGTGCGCGCCGCCGGGGAGCGCGTCGCGGGGCTGCCGGCGACGCTGACCGACCAGCGCAGCGCACTGCGGGCGCTCGGTGTCGACGGCACTCGCCCGCCGTTGTCGCTCGCGTCCAGTGATCCCAGGGGGTACGTGCGCCAGCTCGCCGCCGCCACGCTGGCCGCCGAGCTGACCGACCCGTACGGGCTCGGCGGCCACCACTGGCTGCTGCAGCCGGCGGGCTTATCAGTCGAGCTGGTGGGCATCTAGAGGGTGCGGGCGCGGAGGCCGGCGCCGAACCAGGGCCGGCCGTGGTGGGCGGGCCGCGCGTGGTCGGCGGCGGCGTGCAGCTCGGCGTACGCCCGCTCGTTGTCCCGGTCGGCGATGTGGCTGCTGCCGGCGAGGTCGGTGGAAGGAACTGCCTGGCGACGGTGGTTGCGCTCCAGACCGTAGATCACGAGTGCGAGGAAGCTCAGTACCAGGAAAATCGTCATGGCAGAAGTTTGCCTCTGCGTACGATCCTGCCACCAGTGGCAGAACTGCCCTTGTGCCACTAAATTCTGCCAGCTAGGCTGCGGGCATGGTTCACACGGTTGCCGCAGTGCTCATCGAGGGCGCAGCGCCCTTCGAGTTCGGCGTGTTGCACGAGGTGTTCGGCGTCGACCGCGCCGACGACGGCGTACCGGCATTCGACTTCCGGCCCTGCGGCGAGGTCCCCGGGGCACCCCTGCGGGCCGGCAGCGGCGTACAGCTGGTCCCGGAGTACGGGCTGGACGCGATCGCCGATGCCGACCTGGTGGCGGTGCCCGCCGCGCAGGTGCGCGACGACTACCCGCAGGCGGTGCTCGACGCGCTGCGCGCCGCCGCCGACCGGGGCGCGATCCTGCTCTCGGTGTGCAGCGGCGCGTTCGTGCTCGGCGCCGCCGGGCTGCTCGACGGGCGCCGCTGCACCACCCACTGGCGGTACGCCGACCAGCTGGCCGCCCGGTTCCCGGAAGCCAAGATCGACCCCGACGTGTTGTACGTCGACGACGGCACCATCGTGACCAGCGCCGGCACCGCCGCCGGCATCGACGCCTGCCTGCACCTGGTACGCCGCGAGCTGGGCCCCGCCGTGGCGACCACCATCGCCCGCCGCATGGTGGTGCCGCCGCAGCGCGACGGCGGCCAGCGCCAGTACGTCGAGCTCCCGGTCCCGGAGTGCACCGCCGAGAGCCTGCAGACGGTGCTCAGCCACATGCTCGAGCACCTCGACGCCAACCACACCGTGCCCGACCTGGCGAAGCGGGCGCGGCTGTCGGAGCGTACGTTCGCGCGCCGGTTCGTGGCCGAGACCGGGACCACCCCCGGGCGCTGGCTGTCCATCCAGCGGGTGCTGCACGCCCAGCGCCTGCTCGAAGACTCCTCGCTCGACGTGGACCAGGTCGCCCGGCGGTGCGGCTTCGGCACGGCGGCGCTGCTGCGGCACCACTTCCACCGCATCGTCGGGGTCACACCAACGGACTACCGCCGGAGCTTCAGCAACAGATGACTTCTGGTCATACCAGGAGTACGGTTAACGGCATGACTGCGAAGGTTACCCTGTCCTTCTCCGACCAGACGATCGCCGAAGCCCGGCAGCTGGCCGAGCGCGCGGGCGTGTCGTTGTCGGCCTGGATCAACCGCGCCGCCGAGGAACGCGCGATGCGGGAGATCTTCACCGCCCACGCCGACGCCGTACGGCGCGCGGGGCTGGACGACGAAACGGCCGCGCTCGCCGACGAGCAGGAGCTGGCCGAGATCGACCATGAGTATTACACCAGGCAGCGTCGTGCGGCGCGGTGAAGTCTGGCTGATCAGGGGCGTACGCGAACGACTCGGGCTGGTGATCAGCTCCGACGTGTTCAACGGCACCGACGTGCCGGTGGTGATCGTCGCCGAGGTCACCGAGCGGGACGAGCTGCGTGACTCGCCGCTGGCGGTGGAGCTGGACGAGGACTACTTCGTACTCCCGGATCGGCTCTTCTCGCCGTTGAAGAAGTGGTTCCGGGAGCAGGTCACGGTCGCCGACACCGACACCATGCGCCAGGTCTCCCGAGCACTGCGTATCCTCCAGGACCTCTGAGCCGGGCCCGTGTTAGCGCGGTGAGAGCGATCTCACAGCGCAGTCCTCTTCAATGACTGCAAACCGGGCGACCCACGCCCGAACGCATCAGAGGAGCAGCGCCATGGCTGACTCTCCCGCCTCCCCACGCTGACCCGACGCGCCACCCTGCTCGGCGGCGCCGCCGTCCTCGCCTCCGCGGTCGGCACCATCTGCACCGCCGAGGCGGCGCACGCCGCCAGTACCCCCGGCAGCATCATCTACCGCAGCGAGGTCATCTCCCGGGCCTGGAACTGGTATGACCGCGGCATCCAGTACAGCCAGAGCGGACACGCGCTGGACTACGAGCGCGACCACTACTACCGCACCGACTGCTCCGGCTTCGTCTCCCAGTGCTGGCACCTCAAGCCGTACGGCATGAACTCGCCGACGACCTGGACGCTGCCGAACTACTGCAGATCGATCAGCAAGACCTACCTCCAGCCCGGCGACATGCTCGACTGGCCGTACCACCACTGCGTGCTGTTCCGGAAGTGGGCGAACTCCGACCGCACCCGGCTGGTCATCTACGAGCTCGCCAACTCGTCGCAGGACATGAACCTGCGGGAGACCTCGCTGAGCGAGTTCTCGAGCTACGGCGCGTACCGCTACGACAACATCCGCTGACGGACCACGCGCCCGGCGTACCAGCCACCCCGTGGTACGCCGGGCGTGGCACGATGGCCGACGTGACCCGGGAACTGATCGTCGGTACGGGCGCCGGGCTGGACACCGCGGACATGGTGCTCAACATCGGCCCCCAGCACCCGTCCACGCACGGCGTACTGCGGCTCAAGCTCACCCTCGACGGCGAGCGGGTGCTGTCGGCCGAGCCGATCATCGGCTACATGCACCGGGGCGCGGAGAAGCTTTTCGAGGTACGCGACTACCGCCAGATCATCGTGCTCGCCAACCGGCACGACTGGCTGTCGGCGTTCTCCAACGAGCTCGGCGTGGTGCTCGCCGTGGAACGGCTGATGGGGATCGAGGTCCCCGAGCGGGCGATCTGGCTGCGTACCGCCCTCGCCGAGCTGAACCGGGTGCTCAACCACCTGATGTTCCTCGGCTCGTACCCCCTGGAGATCGGGGCGATCACGCCGGTGTTCTACGCGTTCCGGGAACGCGAGACGATCCAGGCGGTGATGGAGGAGATCTCCGGCGGCCGGATGCACTACATGTTCAACCGGGTCGGCGGCGTCAAGGAGGAGGCTCCGGCCGGCTGGACCAGCCGCGCCCGCGCCGCGATCGACCAGGTACGCCGCGGCATGGCCGACCTCGACAACCTGATCCGCCGCAACGACATCTTCCTGGCTCGCACCGTCGGGGTGGGCGTGCTGTCGGCGTCCGCCGCCGCCGGGTACGGCGCGTCGGGGCCGGTGGCGCGCGCCTCCGGGCTCGACTTCGACCTGCGCCGCGACGAGCCCTACCTGGCGTACGGGGAGCTGGACGTCCCGGTGGTCACGGGCACCGCCGGCGACTGCCACTCGCGCTTCTCAGTGCTGCTCGACCAGGTGTACGTGTCCCTCGACCTCGCGTCCGCGTGCCTCGACCGGCTCGACACGCTCACCGGCCCGGTCAACGTACGGCTGCCGAAGGTGGTGAAGGCGCCGGAAGGCCACACGTACGCGTGGACCGAGAACCCGCTCGGGGTCAACGGCTACTACCTGGTGTCCCGCGGCGAGAAGACACCGTGGCGGATGAAGCTGCGTACGGCCTCGTACTCCAACGTGCAGGCCCTGGTGAGCCTGCTACCCGGCTGCCTGGTCCCCGACCTGATCGCCATCCTCGGCTCGATGTTCTTCGTAGTCGGCGACATCGATAAGTAAGCTCCAGGCGCTGTCAGGTGTGCGCTGCCAAGGCCGCAGGGAGCGCCGTGTGGCCGGAGGTCACACAAG
>JBOGDF010000169.1:0-12003 GCA_050701635.1 Micromonosporaceae bacterium
CTACCGGATGACCGAGCTGCAGGCCGCCGTCGGGGTGGAACAGCTGGAACAAGTTCGCCTGCAATATCAACGAGAACCTGATCAAGGGGATCGCGGACGCGATCGTCGCGAACGGCCTGGACCAGGTCGGCTACGAGTACGTCAACATCGACGACTGCTGGATGGCGTCCACCCGCGACGCCAACGGCAATCTGCGGGCCGACCCGACCCGGTTCCCCAGCGGCATCAAGGCGCTGGCGGACTACGTACACGCCAGAGGGCTCAAGCTCGGGATCTACGAGTCCGCCGGCACCCTGACCTGCCAGGGGCTGCCGGGCAGCCTGGACCACGAGGTGGCCGACGCCAGGATGTTCGCCGCCTGGGAGGTG
The DNA here is from genome assembly GCA_050701635.1 of Micromonosporaceae bacterium. Taxonomy (GTDB): domain Bacteria; phylum Actinomycetota; class Actinomycetes; order Mycobacteriales; family Micromonosporaceae; genus WHSM01. Next base: position 369 of record JBOGDF010000169.1, read on the forward strand.
GACTACCTCAAGTACGACAACTGCCACAACCAGGGCCGCCCGGACTTCGCGCGGTACAAGGCGATGGGAGACGCGCTGCGCGCCACCGGCCGCAAGATCGTCTACAGCCTGTGCAACTGGGGCGAGGACGACCCGTGGCTGTTCGGGCCGGCCACCGGGGCAAGCCTGTGGCGTACCACCGGGGACATCTTCGACAGCTGGGGCAGCGTGCTGTCGCTGCTCGACCAGCAGAAGGGCCTCGAACCGTTCGCCCGGCCGCACGGCTGGAACGACCCGGACATGCTGGAGGTCGGCAACGGCGGCATGACCGACACCGAATACCGGGCTCACTTCAGCCTCTGGTCCCTGCTCAACTCGCCGCTGATCCTCGGCAATGACCTTCGTTCGATGAGTACGGCGACCAAACAGATCATCTCCAACACCGCCGTGATCGCGGTGAACCAGGACTGGGGCGGCTCGCAGGGACGGCTGGTACGCGATCTCGGCGGCGGGCTGCAGGTGTGGGCGAAGCCGATGTCGGACGGCTCGGTCGCGACCGTGCTGTTCAACCGGTCGTCGGCCACCGCCACCATCACCACCAGCGCGGCGGAGCTCGGTCTTGGCGGGTCCACGTCCTACAGCTTGAAGGACCTCTGGTCCGGTGCCACGTCGACCAGCGCCGGCGCGATCTCGGCGAGTGTGCCGTCGCACGGCGCGGTGATGTACCGGGTCAGCCGCTCGGGCACGCTGGCGGCGCCTCGTGCGGCGGGGACGTACCAGGTCAGCGATCTGGGCTGGCTCGCCTCGTCCAACGGCTGGGGGCCGGTGGAGAAGGACCGTTCCAACGGCGAATCCGCCGCTGGGGACGGCCGCACCCTGACGATCGGGAGCACCACGTACCCGAAGGGGCTCGGGGTGCACGCCGACTCGGCGGTGCACCTGTGGCTGGGCGGGTCGTGCCGGCGGTTCACCGCGCGGGTCGGGGTGGACGCTGAGGCCGGTTCGGGTCGGGGCACAGTCCGGTTCCAGGTGTACGGGGACGGGAGGTTGCTGGCGTACTCCGACGTGAAGACCGGGGGCCAGGCGGCGACGGCACTTGCCGTACCCACGGCTGGGGTCAAAGCTCTTGAACTGCGGGTCACCGCGGCCCGGGACGGCATCAACTACGACCACGCCGACTGGGCCGACGCGCAGCTGGTATGCGGCACCGCCGGCACTGCCCGGTACGTCTCCGACACCACCTGGACCTCCGCGACCAACGGCTGGGGCCCGGCCGAGCGGGACCAGTCCAACGGCGAGGCGGCCGGCGGCGACGGCGGCACGCTCTCGGTCGCCGGCGTGAACTACCCGAAGGGTGTCGGCGCGCACGCCGCCAGCGACATCGCGGTGTCCGCGACCGGCTGCGAGCGGTTGGTCGCGGTGGCCGGCATCGACGCCGAGACCGGCGGCCGGGGCAGCGTCTCGTTCCAGGTGGTCGCCGACGGTACGACGATCTACAGCAGCGGCACCCTGGTCCCCGGCACCGCCGCCGTGATCGACCTGGACGTCACCGGCCGGTCGCAGCTGCGCCTCGTGGTCGGCAACGGCGCCGACAACATCGACTTCGACCACGCCGACTGGGCCAGCGCCCAACTGGTCTGCTGACCCGGGGTGGCCACATCTGACCTGTGCTCAGCAGGGACACAACCGCGGTGGTACGGCGCCCCGAGCGCGTACCACCCGGGTGGTAGGCCGATCGGCAACTCCGGCATGACGACCCGTGACCACGCCGATACATACGCTGCGGCTGGTACCCGTCATGCGAGCGAAGGGATCCTCGATGTATATCCGTCACCTGTGTGCCGCCGCCGCAGCCGGCCTGCTCGGCGCGTTCGGGCTTGCCGCACCGGCGGCCGCGCACGTCGCGGTCCAGCCGGTCGCCGCCAGTGTGTACACCATGAGCGCCGGCCGACTCGGGTCCAGCGCGGCCGCCGTACTGGGGCTGGTCGGCGTGGTCATCGGTGTGCTGGCTCTGGTCCGTCCCGCCGGCCGTTTCGGCACCGCCAACGGGCGGCTCGGCGCCGTCGTGGCCCTGGCGGCAGGGCTGATCGGCATGGCCCTCGGTGGGCTGGTCGCCGCCACCTCCGACGCTGGAATCGGCACCGGCAACGGGCGAGGTGGGGCGTACGTGGCCCTGGTGGTGGGGCTGATCGCCGTGGCCCTCGGTGGGCTGGCCATGGCCCGTTCCCGCCGTACCGGCTGACCTGCCTGGTCAGGAGCGGGCGAGCCAGCCGGGGACGGTCAGGCCGGACTCGTACGCGAGGATCACCAGCTGGGCCCGGTCCCGGACCTGGGCCTTGGTCATGATCCGGCTGACGTGCGTCTTCGCGGTGGCCGGGCTCAGCACCAGCCGCGCCGCGATCTCGTTGTTGGACAGGCCGGCGGCGACCAGCGCCATCACCTCGCGTTCCCGCTCGGTGAGCGCGCTCAGCCGCGGCCCCGGGTCGGGATGGGTGGCCCGGGCGGTGAACTCGGCGATCAGACGGCGGGTGATGGACGGCGCGATCAGCGCGTCGCCCCGGGCCACCACCCGTACCCCGTGGATCAGCTCCGCCGGCTCGGTGTCCTTGACCAGGAAGCCGCTCGCGCCGGCCCGCAGCGCGCCGTAGACGTAGTCGTCCAGGTCGAACGTGGTCAGGATGATCACGCGGACATCGGAGCTCGCGGCGATCTCCCGGGTGGCGGCCAGGCCGTCCAGCCCGGGCATCCGGATGTCCATGAGTACGACGTCCGGCCGCAGCTGCCGGGCGAGCCGTACCGCCTCGGCACCGTCGGCGGCCTCGCCGACCACCTCGATGCCGTCCTCACCGTCCAGGATGGACCGGAACCCGGCGCGTACCAGGGTCTGGTCGTCGGCGAGCAGCACCCGGATCACGCCGGCGCTCCCGCCGGTACGTGGCCGGGCCGCAGCGGCAGGCGGGCGCGTACCCGGAAACCGCCGTCCGGCCCTGGGCCCGTGGTCAGCGAGCCGCCGAGCGCCCGGGCCCGCTCGCCCATGCCGAGGATGCCGTTGCCGGGCGGGCCGGGTGCGCCGGTGCCGTCATCCTCGATCTCCACCAGTACGTCGTCGCGGTCGGGCCGGACCCGGATCACCGCGGTGGTCGCGCCTGCGTGCCGGGTCACGTTGGTGAGCGCCTCCTGGACGATCCGGTACGCGGCCAGGTCGACCTCGGCCGGCAGCGGCCGGGTCTCGGCCAGCTCGGTACGGATCTCCAACCCCGACTGCCCGGCCGTCGTGACCAGCTCGTCGAGGCGGTTCAGGCCGGGCGTGGGCGCGGTCGGCGCCTCGCCCTCCTGCCGCAGTACGCCGAGCGTCGTACGCAGCTCGCGCAGCATCTCCTTGCTCGTCTGCTTGATCGTGGTGAGCGCCTGCTCGGACCGGCTGGGGTCGGGGCGGTGCAGCGCGGCGCTGGCCTGCACGTTGATCAGCGAGAGGTGGTGGCCCAGCACATCGTGCAGCTCTCGGGCGATGCGCAGCCGCTCCTCGGTGGCCTGGCGCCGGCCCTCCTCCGCTATCCGCTGCTCGGCGGCGAGCACCCGGGCCCGCGCCTCGGTGAGGTAGGCCCGCCGGTTGCGGGTCACACCGACGATGACCGCGACGAGCCAGCCGGCGTGCAGCAGCGTGGCCCCGTTCGCGGTGTTCCGGTTGTAGCCGTCCGCGACGGCGAAGGCGATCACCGAGGCGAGACCGAGCCCGATCGCGACACCGAGGTACCCCTCGTCGACGACGGTGTAGAGCGCCACGATGAACACCAGCATGATCGGACCGGGCCGCTGCAGCAACGCCCCGTACGCGCCGACGGCGACCAGCGCCACCACGCCCACCGGCACCGGATGGCGGCGGCGGACGCACAGCGCGCCGGAGGAGACCAGCACGGTCAGCAGCGCCGCCCATTCCGCGGCGGTGTCGATGCCGCCCGACTGCACCACCAGGCCGACGAGGGCGACCAGCCCGACAGCGAGCACCAGGGCCGTGTCAGCCGTCCGGCCACGCCATCGCAACCTCGCCATGCGCCGAAGCCTAACCTTCCGCGGGTGGGTCGGAGAATGCGCCGGTTGGGTACACCTGCCGCGCCGAGCTGACCCGGCTGCGGGGTTCCACTGTGGTTAGCTCGTGACTGTGAAAGGGCGGGCCCGGCCGGCCGAACAACGGACTTGACTTTGGAGTGCGCTCCAAGGTTTAGGTTCTTCTTATGGGTGCTGGGACAACCGAGTTGCGGGGACTACGGGTCGCCGAGCTGGCTGAGGCAACTGGCCTGACGCCGGACACGGTCCGCTACTACGAGCGGGTCGGGCTGTTGCCCCCACCGGCCCGCACCCCCGCCGGCTACCGGATGTTCGGGGTCGAGATCGTCGACAGGGTGCGGTTCATCCAGGGCTGCCAGCGGCTGGGGCTGCGGCTGCGGGACATCGCGGATCTGTTAGCCGTGCGCGACACCGGCGCCTGTCCGTGTGAACCCGCCGAACAGCTCCTGAGTCGCCGATTGACCGAGCTCGACGCGGAGATCGCGCGGCTGGTCGCACTGCGCGTGCAGATGGCCACGATGGTCGACTCGCTGCCTTCGCCGAACTGCCCGCCGCCCGCACCCGGAGCGAGCTGGTGCCCACCTGGCGAAGGAGGAGGTGACCAACGATGATCGAGCTGTTGTCCTGCTGCTGCGAGGAAGGCGCGTGCCCGCCAGAGGACTGCTGCTGCGGCCGCTGACCGCTAGCAATCCTGGCCCGCCGGATCACACCGGCGGGCCGCCGCTCATGTCAGCGGCGAGGGGGACGACAGCGGCGGCCAGGTCAGGTGGCCGCAGGCTTGAGGCGCTCGTACGAGGCGTCGATGTGGGCGAGCATCGCAGCTTCGGCTGCGTCCGGGTCGTGTGCGGTGATGGCGGCGACGATGCGCCGGTGCTCCTGGACCGCGGGCGTGGCGAGCGCCGAGCCGTAGAAGAGCCGGAACAGGTGCAGGTGGCACCGGGTGCCCTCGAACGCGTTGCGCATCACGCGGTTCCCGGCGAGCTCGAAGACGAGCAGGTGGAACCGGGTGTCATGCGCGGCGAGAGACTTGTACGAGTCGTAGTCCGCGCCGGTGGGGATGCTGCCGGCGGTGCGCAGCTCGGCCCGTAGCTGGCCGGCCCCCTCGGCGGTCACTTTCGCCGCGGCGGTACGTGCCGCTCTCGGCTCGAGCAGGCGGCGGAATTCGAACAGCTCGTCGAGCTCGGTCCGGTTGAGAAGCCGGGTGGTGAAGTAGCCGCGGAGCGCCTCCTTGCGTACCAGGCCGGCCGCCTCGAGCCGGGCGAGGCTCTCGCGTACGGGGGTGGGGGAGACCTCCAGCCGGCGGGCGAGCTCCTCGATGCTGACCTTGGTGTCGGGGGGAATCGCGTGATCCATGATCAGCGCGGTGATCGACTCGTGGACCTCGTCGGCGAGGATGCGCCGGGCCGGCATCGGCAGTCCTGCCAGTCCTGCGGCGGCGCCCTTGCCGACGACCGGGTCCGTCGTGTTCATGCGACCTCCGTGGGTGGCATCCCGCCGTTTTCGAGTCCTGCCAGCTTCTTGACTCGACCTAGTATCCGGTGCATCATCGGACACACCATATCCTATAGGATCTATGAAAGCTGGTCCCGCGATGAAGTTCCACAGGCAAGGCGTCGCAGCCGTCGTCGTGCTCGTCGCCGCGGCGGCGCTGACCGGATGCAGCACCCGCGACAATTCCTCCGACGCCGCAGGCGGTGGTACGGGGAAGGCCGGTTCAGGCAGCGCCGAGCTGGTGGACGGCTCGTCGGTGAAGCTCGCGCTGGTCCCCGGTGGCGCGCACCCGTACTTCCAGCCGTGGAAGACGGCGGGCGAGGCCGCGTCGACTCAGCTCAAGCTCGGCGGGTTCACCTTCAACGAGACCGGCGAGTGGGACCAGGGCAAGCAGAACGACGCGCTCAACTCACTGGCGGCCGACGGCTACAACGCGTTCGGCATCTTCGGTGTCTCGCCCACCGACATCAACACCACGTTCGGCGATCTGAAGTCGAAGGGCTTCGCGGTCGCCTCGCTGGCCTCGTGCCCGGCCGGGGACACCAACGAGGCGGACTTCTGCCTGTCCACCGACGTGGAGCTGGCGGCGTACAAGGCGGCGAAGGCGGCGATCGAGGCGATGGGCGGCAAGGGCACGCTCGCCCACCTGACCGGCAACAACGTGGACTCCAACACTCAGCGCCGGATCGCCGGCGTCAAGAAGGCGGTCCAGGAGGCCGGAGGAGCGGTCAAGCTGCTGCCCGCGGTCACCGACATCGACGTCGACCTCGGTACGGCGCAGAAGGCGGTCTCCGACCTGCTCGCGGCGCAGGGCAAGAAGATCAACGGCATCGTGACGACCGCGTACAACCCCGCCGTGGCGGCGGCCGACGGGGTCAAGGAGGCCGGGCTGCCGATCAAGGTGGTGGCGATCGACGACGACAAGTCCATCCTCGACGGCATCAAGGCCGGTGACGTGGCTGCCACGGTGACGCAGAACCCGGTCGGCCAGGCGGAGGTCGGTGCCTGGGCGCTGGCGCTGCTGCAGAGCAAGCAGTGCCAGATGGCCGACCCCGGCGTGATCGTCGACTCCGGCTCCTTCGTCGTCACCAGGGACAACGTCGCCAGCTACGACACCGAACGGCAGGCCAAGACCGAGCAGCTGAAGAAGGACTTCGCGGACAAGCTGCTGGCCTGCAAGTAGACCGCTGGTCGACGGAGGAGAGCGGGCGATGACCCGGATCACCAAGGCCAGCGCGTACCTGGTCGATATCGAGGTGGAGACGGTACGGACCGACGCGGTCCAGTCCTTCCTCAAGCAGGAGACGATCCTGGTCGACATCGAGTCCGACGACGGGCTGCGGGGAACCGGCTACTCGTACACGATCGGCACCGGTGGACGGGCGGTGCTCTCGCTGCTGCGGGAGCACCTGCTCGAGCTGCTCCCCGGGCAGCCGGCCGGTTCGGTGGAGGCGGTGTGGCAGCGGCTGCTCGCCGCCACCCGCGCCACCAGTGTCGGGGCGATCACGTCGCTGGCGCTCGCGGCGGTCGACACCGCGCTGTGGGATCTGCGGTGCCGGCGGGCGGGCGTACCGCTGTGGCAGGTCGCGGGTGGGTTCCGGCAGGCCGTACCGCTGTACGACACCGAAGGCGGCTGGCTGCACCTGGACACCGACACGCTGGTCGAGGGGGCGCTGGAGTCCCGCAAGCGCGGCCTGCGCGGGGTGAAGGTGAAGATCGGCAAGCCGTCCGGCACCGAGGACCTGGCCCGGATCCAGGCGGTACGCGACGCGGTCGGCCCCGACTTCGCGCTGATGGTCGACGCCAACCAGTCGATGACCGGGGCCGAGGCGGTACGCCGGGCCCAGCTGCTGGAACACCTAGACCTGGAGTGGATTGAGGAGCCGCTGCCCGCCGACGACCTGTCCGGCCACGCCCGGCTCGCCCGCGCCACCGCGACCCCCGTGGCGGTCGGCGAGTCGCTGTACTCGGTGGCGCAGTTCCGGGAGTACCTGACGGCCGGGGCGGCCGGCATCGTGCAGGTCGACGTGGCCCGGATCGGCGGCATCACGCCGTGGCTGAAGGTCGCCCATCTGGCCGAGGCGTTCAACGTCGCGGTCTGCCCGCACTTCCTGATGGAGCTGCACGTAAGCCTCGCCGCCGCCGTACCGAACGGCCGGTACGTGGAGCACATCCCGCAGCTGCGGGCAGTGACCCGTACCGAGATGGAGATCAGCGACGGCCACGCCGTGGCACCGAACGCCGCCGGCCTGGGGATCGACTGGGACCCGGACGCGCTCGACGACAGGCGGGTGGCATGAGCGTCGAGACTCCACTGGTACGACCGGCGGCCGACAGCGCGGACGACACGGCGGTGCTGCGCCGCGAGTCGCGCTGGGCCAACCAGCGGCTCGGCCTGCTCGTCGCCATCGGCGTGCTGGTGACGGTGTTCGGGCTGGTCAAGCCGGTCTTCTTCAACGAACAGCTGGTGCTGTTCCCGCTGCTGACCGACGTCGCGATCTTCACGGTGGTGGCGCTGGCGCAGATGGTGGCGCTGTCGATCGGCCACATGAACCTCGCCGTCGGCCGGATGGCGGCGTTCGCGGCGATGTTCACCGGGATGTCGTACGACCTGTGGGGGTTCCCGCTCTGGGCCGGCCTGCTGGTCGGGCTGGCGGCCGGGGCTGGGGTCGGCGCCCTGACCGGCCTGACGATCGCGAAGCTGCGGGTCAACTCGTTCGTGGTCACGCTCGCGATGGACTTCACGCTGCTCGGCATGATCCCCCTGGTGTACGCCAACTACACCGACGCCGCGGCGTTCACCACCAAGCCGCCCGGCATGACCGAGCTGCGGCAGTACTCGCTGGCCGACATCTGCCTGGGCAACGTGTGCGGTTCGCCGGCCGTACCGCAGATGCTGGTCCTCACCGTGGTCGCGATGGCGCTGGTCGGGTGGATCTACGGGCGTACCCGGCTGGGTCGGGAGCTGCTGATGACCGGGGCGAACGTACGAGCGGCCGAGCTGTCCGGGATCCCGACCGCGCGCCGCATCGTCACCGTGCACCTGATGTCGGGCGCGCTGGCCGCGCTGGCGGGCTTCATGCTCGCGGTCGACACCGGGTCGTTCAAAGCCTCCATCGGCGCGGACTTCCTGCTGCCGTCGTTCCTGGGTGCGATCCTCGGCGGCACGCTGCTCGCCGGCGGCGTCGTCTCGGTGCTCGGCACCGCGCTCGGCACCACCCTGGTGCTGGTGATCCGGCGCGGGCTGGACCTGCTCGGGATCGGGCTGGAGAACCTCAACATCTACCTCGGCCTGATCCTGCTGCTCGCGGTCTCCAGCGACCGGGTCAGGTCGCTGATCGTGCTGCGTACCAGGAGGGACCGATGAAGGCGCCCGGGTTCGTACGGTCCGGCGAGATGACGCTGCTCGCCATCTGCGTGATCGGCGTCGCCGGGCTCGCGCTGGCGTCGGCCGGCAACTCGCTGTCGAGCAACTCGATCCGGGTCTTCCTGCTGTTCCTGGCGGTCCCGATCCTGATCGGCCTGGCGCAGTTGGTGGTGCTGGCCGTCGGTGAGCTGAACCTGGCGGTCGGCGCGATGGGCGGCGTCGCCGCCGTCACCAGCGGCATCCTGATGGCCGACCACGGCGTACCGGTGGTGCTCGCGATCGCCGCGGGCGTCGGAGTCGCCACTCTGGCCGGTCTGGTCAACGGCCTGCTGATCGTGCTCACCCGGATCAGCGGCTTCGTGGTCACGTTGGCGACGCTGACCATCCTCACCGGCGTGCAGTACCGGCTGGTCGGCACCCGTACGGTCTCCGACTACGCGGCTGGCGTACGCGACTTCGGGCGGGCCACGGTGCTCGGCACGATCCCGCTGATCTTCATCGTGGCGTGCCTGGTGGCCGTGGCGGTCTCGGTGTTCTTCCGGCGGACCCGGCAGGGCCGCGAGCTGCTCGCCACCGGGGGCAACGCGGTCGCCGCCAAGCTGTCGGGCATCTCCAACGACCGCTCGCTGGTAGTCGCCCACACCCTGTCGGGCGCGATCGTGGGAGTCGCCGCGATCCTGACTCTTGCCGCCTCGCCCGGCGTCAACAAGAGCATCGGCGCCGACTGGCTGCTGCCCAGCTTCGCCGCCCCGATCATCGGCGGCGCGCTGCTCACCGGCGGCTCCGCAGTTGTGCTCGGCACGCTGCTCGCCGCCTTCGTGGTACGCCTCGTCGACGCGCTGCGGGCGGAGTTCCAGCTGGAGCCGAGCTGGGTGCAGTTCCTGATCGGCGCGGTGGTGCTGGGCACGGTGGTGCTCGGCCAGACCCGGGAACGGCGGCAGCGGCGGGCGTTGCAGGCACATCCCGAGCAGGCACATCCCGAGCGTCGTACCCGAGAGGTGGCCGCCCGATGAACGCACCGCTGTTCGAGGCCGAGGGGCTGGTCAAGCGGTTCCCCGGCGTACTGGCGCTCGACCACGCGTCGCTGCGGGTGCAGGCCGGCAGGGTCCACGCGCTGCTGGGCGAGAACGGCGCCGGGAAGTCCACCCTGATCAAGATCATGACCGGGGTGTACCACTCCGACGGCGGCCGGATCCTGCTGCGCGGCGAGGAACGCCGGTTCGCCAGCTCGCACCACGCGTCGGCCAGCGGGATCGGCGTGGTGCACCAGGAGCGCAACCTGATCCCGGGGTTCTCCGTCGGCGAGAACATCACCCTGCAGGCGCCGCCGACCCGGTACGGCTTCCTCGACCGCGCGAAGGTACGTGCCGAGGCGACCCGCTGGCTCGCCGAACTCGACCTCGGCCTCGACCCGGACACCCCGGTGGCGGAGCTGTCGGTGGCCCAGATGCAGCTGGTGGAGATCGCGAAGGCGCTGTCGATGCGCAGCGACGTACTGCTGCTGGACGAACCGACCGCCTCCAGTACGCCGAGCGAGTCCGAGAAGCTGTTCGCGGTCATCCGCAAGCTCCGCGACCAGGGCACGGGGATCCTCTTCGTGAGCCACAAGCTCGAAGAGGTCTTCGAGATCTGCGACGACGTGACCGTGCTGCGCGACGGCAAGGCGGTGCTGGAGTCCGCGCCGCTCGCCGACTTCAGCCGGGACGAGATCGTTGACCTGATGGTGGGGCGGGCGTACCAGCAGGCCGTACTCGCCGAGCGGCCGGCGATCACCGGCGGGACGCCCGCGCTGGAGCTCGACGGGGTGCGTACCGCCTCCGGGCACCGCGACGTCAGCCTCGCCGTACGCCCCGGAGAGATCGTCGGTCTGTACGGCCTCGTCGGCGCCGGGCGCAGCGAGCTGGCCAAGGCGGTGCTCGGGCTCGACCGCGTAGTCGTCGGCCAGATCCGGGTGCACGGCAGACCGGTACGCATCGCCGGCGTCGGTGAGGCGCTGCACCGGCACCGGATCGGGTACGTCACCGAGAACCGCAAGGAGGAAGGCGTCTTCGGAACCCAGAGCGTCACCCGCAACATCGCGGTCACCGTCTGGTCCCGACTCCGCACACTGTTCGGGCTGGTGCCGGCACGGGACGAGGCGGCGGTCGCGGACGAGTTCGTCGCCCGGCTGGGGATCAAGGTCGCCTCCGGTACGCAGCTCGCCGGCCAGCTCTCCGGCGGCAACCAGCAGAAGGTCTCGCTCGCGAAGTGGCTCGCCGCGCGTACCGAGATCCTGATCATCGATGAACCCACGGTCGGGATCGACATCCGTACCAAGGGCGCGTTCCACGAGCTGATCTGGCAGCTCGCGGCGGACGGCCTGGCGATCCTGCTGATCACCAGCGACCTCCCGGAGATGGTCACCCTCGCCGACCGGGTGATCGTGATGAACGACTTCCAGTGCGTCGGCGAGCTCGCCAACGACCGCGACTACGACGCGATGAGCTCCCGCGTCATCCGGCTCATCCACGCCGACGATGCGGCAGCCGCCCAATGACCGCAGGTCCTCCCAACTGACCCCGGTGCCCACCCCCTCACCGAAGGAGCAGCGATGAACGACGTCCCGGACCAGGCGAACCCGTCCGCGGAACCGGCCGCGATCAGCCGGCGGCGCATGCTGCAGCTGGCAGGACTGACCGGACTGGCGGCCGCCGCCGTCCCCGTCTTCGCCGCACACGGCGCGGTGCCGCGGCC
>JBOGDF010000170.1:0-11944 GCA_050701635.1 Micromonosporaceae bacterium
TCCGAGATCTGGGGACGGAACTGCAGCGGCGGCCCGTCGGCGGCGCCGAGGCGTACCTCGCACGGCACGGACAGGTCCAGCTCCTGAACCGTACGGCCGGCGAGGTACGTGCCGTTGCGGCTGCCCAGGTCGCGCAGCCGCCACCGGCCGGCGACGTAGCTGACCTCGAGGTGCTCCCGGGAGACCCGTACGTCGTCGACCACGATCCGGCACAGCGGATCGCGACCCACCCGCAGCGTGGCCTCCTCGGGAGTGATCCAGCGCTCCCCGTCGGGGGCGCCGATCAGCAGCGCACCGGTCACGACTTCGGGATCCGCTGCGCTGCCCGCTTGGCGATGTTGATCGCATCCGCCTGGTAGCTGCCGCGACTGTCGGTGGTCACCGCCAACTCCAGGATGACCTTGCCTTTGCGTACGAACACGATCGCGACCTTGCCGTGGGTGCCGTCGTCGGCGAAGATCCCGTACGTCTCGTCGCCCAGGTTGCCGATCTGCAGCTCACTCCAGCCGCAGCCACCGGCGGTCTCCCGGATGGTCTTGAAGAAGTGCGCCGCCTCGCCGGCGTAGAGTCCGGCGACCGCCGAGCTGACGTTCTCGTACCCGGCCTCGGTCGACGCGTAGTAGCGGTTGGTGGTGACGCTGCCGATCGCGGTCGCCGGGATCGGCTCGCCGTTCGAACACAGCGCCAGCTCGGTGAGCCCGCCCTGCAGGCCGCTGTCGCTGCTCTCGCTGATGTTGTCGCGTCCGATCTGCAGTACGGCGGCGATGTCGCCGACGGTCACCATCGCCGGCTGCAACGCGGTGACCAGCGGCGGCTTCTGGCTCCGGTCGAACGACCGGGTCGGCTGCGCGCTGGCGCCGTAGCCGCCGCCGGACTTGGGCACCATCGCCAGGGCGTAGCAGCAGCCGGCCATCAGCAGCGTCACCACGCCGCCGACGATCGCCAGCGGGAGCCACACCTTGCCCTTCTTCCGCGGCGGCGGTGCGCCGATGAAGCCACCGGCGGCGGGGCTGAGCTGCGGCACCGGGTACGGCGAGCCCGAGATCGGCCCACCGGTCGCCGGACCCGAGGCCGGCCCGTGGCTGGCCGGACCCGGCGTCGCGCCCACCGACGCGGGCGCAGGAGCACCGGTCGACACCGGAGACGCGAACGAGCCCGGCGGCATCGGGTAGCTGGCGGGTGGCGTACTCCCTGAGGCGATCCCGCCGGAGGACGCCGCCTCCGTCATCGGCAGCACCGGGCCCTGCCCCACCGAGGTCTGCATCGGCGCGGTGGCCAGCGCCTGGATCCACCTGGCGCAGCTGGCCGGCCGGGCGTCCGGCTGTACGGAGAGCATCGTCAGGATGCCGCGGATCTCGCGTTCCCGGCCGGGGCCGAGCGCGTTCGCCAGCCGCTGCGTCATGCCGTCGATGTCGCCGGGAATCGGCGTCTCCCCGGTCAGTACGTAGTAGACGCTGGCACCGAAGGTGTACCGGTCGCTGGCGGGCGTGTATTCGCCGCGCGCCAGCGACTCGGGCGCCATGAACGGTGCGGTGCCGAAGATCCGCGAGGTCTGGTTGGTGCTGCGCAGGCGTACCAGCCCGAAGTCGACCAGGTAGACCCGGCCGTCGCTGGACAGCAGCATGTTGGCCGGCTTGATGTCGCGGTGGATCACCGGCGCGCCGTTGGTGTCCCGGCCGCTGTGCAGGTAGTCGATCGCGTCGGCGATCCCGGATAGGGTCTGCAGTACGCCGAGCCCCCGGATCTGGCCCTGCTCCATGGCTTCCTGCAGGCTCGTACCCTCGATCCACTTCATCACGAAGTAGAGCCGGCGCCCCTCGGTGCCAGCCTCGCCGGCGGCGTGGGGCGGTGCGCCGACGAAGACCTCCTTCACCTTCACCAGCGCGGCGTGCTCGAGGTGGGTGGCGAGCGCCGCCTGCAGCCGCAGGTCCTCGAGCTGGCGGTCGGCCAGGGTGGCGTCGTCGATCCGGATCAGCTTGACCGCGTACGAGAAGGTCTCGGTGCCGTGGCGTTCCTGCGCCTGCCACACCTCGCCCTCGCCGCCGGCGGCGCGTCGGGAGATCAGCTGGTAGCGGTCCGGGGAGTCGGCCGGGCCGACATAGCCGGGGTCGGGGTCGACTGGCACCTGTTCACACCGTTCTCTTCGCGTACCCACAGGGAGATCGCCGACGCAGGCCGGCGACCGCAACCTAACCTACCGACTCCACCCTCCCGCCTGGGCGATGAGAGAACTATGAGAACCATGCGGTGGTACGTGTGGCACAATCCACACTCGGTTCGCTATAGCGGAATCTTGTCTTCTATAGTCGCCAGATGCACGAGCTGGTCCAGCAACTCGGCGCACGATTGCGCGACCACCGCCGGGAGCGTGGGGTGAGCCTCGACGCGCTCGCCAGCAGCAGCGGGGTTAGCCGCAGCATGATCTCCGACATCGAGCGGGGCGCCAAGACCCCGACGGTGCTGGTGCTGGCCCGGCTCGCCACCGCGCTCGGAGTTACCGTCGCCCGGCTGCTCGGCGAGGACCAGCCGGCGCGGGTGATCCCGCTGCGCCGGGCCGACCAGCCGGCGATCACCGAGCCGGCCGGCTGGCAGCGCCGGATCCTCTCGCCGACCCTGCCCGGCGTGGAGTTCGAGTTCATCCGCACCACCGTGCCGCCCGGGGTCGAGATCGGGGCGTTCGCGGCGCACGCCCCCGGCTCCCGGGAGTACGTCGCGGTCGAGACCGGCCAGCTCACGGTCACCCTCGACGGCACCCCCCACCACCTGTACGCCGGCGACGCCCTCTACTACGCCGGCGACTGTACGCACGAGTTCGCCAACCCGGGCGACGCCGAGTGCGTCTACTACACCGCGATGCACGTCGCCGGTGCCCACCATCCGCTGTCCGGGGAGGACACGTGATCCGACCGCTCAACCCCGACGTACTGCCCGAGGCGACCGGCAACTACACCCACGGCACGCTGGTCACCGGCGCCAGCCGGACGGTGTACGTCAGCGGCCAGGTGCCGTGGGAACGCGACGGCGAGCTGCCCGCCGACTTCGCCTCACAGTGCCGGCTGACCTGGCGCAACGTGCTCGCCGTACTCGCCGAGGCGGGGTTGGGGGTGGAGCATCTGGCCAAGGTCACGATCTACCTGTCCGACCGCAAGTACCGCGAGGAGAACGGCCGGATCCGCGCCGAGGTGCTGGGCGGGCACACCCCCGCGCTGACCGTGATCATCACCGACATCTACGCCGCCGAGTGGCTGCTCGAGATCGAGGCGATCGCCGTCGCCTGAAGGCCGGCTTACGCGCTGGGCAGCTCGAAGAGCCCCATGAACGCCTGCGCGAACCCCAGCGAGCCGGTGATCTTGACCTTGCCGCGCAGGAACAGGAAGGTCGGCGACGCGTTGCCGGTGGCCAGCCGCAGCAGGTCGACCGGGCCGACGGTGATCCGCGCCTTCACGTCGTCCGGTACGTCGTGCGACACCGTGCACTGCTTGTCTTCGATGGTGGCGACGTAGTGGTCGTACCCGCCGTCGCCGGAGCCGCCGGTGAGCCGGAAGTGCATCACGTGCCGGCCCTCGCGGGCCCGCTCCGGGATGAAGTGGTCGGCCATCCGGCGGAACAGCTCGTCGAACACCCGGCGCCGGATCGCCGGCTCCTCGGCGACCGCCTCGATCTGGTCGCTGGAGGCCTTCGCGATGATCCGGGCGAAGTTGCCGGCGTCCAGCTTCGACAGGTCGACGTCGGCGCCCGCGTCGGCCAGCTTGCCGATGGCGGACAGCAGCGCGACGAACTCCTCCCGGCTGAGCTTGCGCGGGTCGATCCGCCGCGCCACCACGTCGATGTCCAGCTCTTTCAGCACCGGGTCACCCGGCTCCAGCTCGCCCAACGCCTCGACCAGCTGGCTCGGGCTGAGCTTCGCGACCGACGCCTCACTGAACTCCATGCCGCGGACCTTATCGCGCGCCGCCGGGCACTTCGGGCATTCGGGGCCGGTTCACGGGTACGTGGCGCCGTTGACGTTGAGCAGGATCGCGTACACCGCGGTGGTGGCGGTGACGAACAGGTGGTTGCGCTTGGCGCCACCGAAGGTCAGGTTCGACACGATCTGCGGTACGCGGAGCTTGCCCAGCAGCGTGCCGTCCGGGTCGAAGACGTGCAGCCCGTCCCCGGCGGCGGCCCACACCCGTCCGGTGTGGTCGAGCCGGACCCCGTCGAAGCTGCGCGCGTCGCAGGTGCCGAACACCTCGCCACCCTCGAGCTGGCCGTCCTTCACCCCGAACCGCCGGATGTGCTTGCGGCGGGTGTCCACTATGTACAGGTGCCGCTCGTCGGCGGAGAAGGCAAGACCATTCGGCCGTCCGAAGTCGTCGGCCACGATCGCGACCTCCCCGCTCGGGTCGATGCGGTAGACGTGGCAGGCGCCGATCTCGCTCTCGGCGCGGTGGCCTTCGTAGTCGTTGTCGATGCCGTAGCTGGGGTCGGTGAACCAGATCGAGCCGTCGGAGTGCTCGACCACGTCGTTCGGGCTGTTGAACCGCTTCCCCTGGTACGCCGCCGCGAGCACCGTCACCGTCCCGTCGTGCTCGGTACGCGTGACCTGCCGCGACCCCTGCTCGCAGCTGACCAGCCGCCCTGCCCGGTCGACGGTGTGGCCGTTGGCGTACCGGGCCGGCTGCCGGAACACGCCGACCGCGCCGGTGGTCTCGTCCCAGCGCAGCATCCGGTCGTTGGGGATGTCGCTGAAGGTCAGGTGGCGCCCCGCCGGGAAGTAGGCCGGCCCCTCCACCCAGCGCCCGCCGTCGAAGATCACCTCGAGGTTCTCGTCGCCGTCCACCCAGGCGAACCGGTCGTCGAATCGCTCCCACTCCGCCCTGACCCGCCTCGGTCCAGCTTTGATTTCGTCCACCTCTATGGCCTCCTTGCCAGATGCTGTCTGGCACAACGCTAGCAATGCCGAATCACATATGGCTAGGCTGACGTGGTGGACGACATAGACCGCGCCCTGCTGAGCGAGCTGCAGCACGACGCCACCCAGCCGTACGCCGCCCTCGGCGAAGCGGTCGGGCTCTCCGCCGGCGCCGCCCACGAGCGGGTCCGCAAGCTGCGCGAGCGCGGCGTGATCCGGCGTACCACCGTGGAGGTCGACCCCGCCGCCGTGGGCCGCGGCGTGCTGGCATACGTGATGCTGGACGCCAACGCCTGGATGGGCGATCCGAAGACGCGGGACGCGCTCGAGGCACTGCCGGCGGTGTGCGAGGCGCACATCGTGGCCGGCGCGGCCTCCGTACTGGTCAAGGTGCGCGCCGCCACCACCGAGCAGCTGCAGGCCACCCTGCGCGAGCTGCACGCGATCACCGGTGTCACCGGCACCCAGACCATCGTCGTGCTGGAAACCTTCTTCGAACGCCCCACCCCGCCCTCCTGACCACCCTGTCGACCACCGGCCCCTGCCGCCCCACCGCGCCCACGGACCCGAGCGCGACACGCGGAAATTTGGGTTGTTGTGGTGGGGGGTGGTCCGTACGGTGGTGTGGCGCACAGAGCTCTGACAACAGGGAGATCGGCATGACGTGGCACCCGCGGTATGCCCCGCAGCGGCTCGCGCCGCGCGGTGACGCCGCCGTGCCCGCGTCCCGACACACCCTGTTGACCTGCGAAAACAGGGAGAATGACCACCAGGGGCGGTGGCGCGCCTAGACACCGGGACGCGACGCGGAAGGGAGGTGACCGGTGACCACTGTGCTGGTACTCAACGCCGACCTCGGCCCGCTGCACCGGGTCAGCCTCCGCCACGCCGTACGGATGCTGTGGCGCCAGGTCGCCGAGGTGCACGAGGCGCACCCCGACCGCGTGATCGGTGTCTACCCGGTGCCCCGCGTGGTCCGGCTGGTCCGGTACGTGGTGGTGCGCTGGCGGCACGGCCGCGGCCCCGGCTGGACGCGCGCCGGCGTGATGGCCCGCGACGACCGGCGCTGCGCGTACTGCCGCGGTCCCGCGGACACCATCGACCACGTACTGCCCCGGTCCCGGGGTGGTAGGGACAGCTGGCGTAACACCGTGGCCGCCTGCGGCGGCTGCAACCAGCGCAAAGGCGACCGGAATCCAACCGAGGCCCGCATGCCGCTGCGAGTGCTGCCAACCACCCCCACCTGGACCTCCCTAGCACCGCGCTGACCCCTGCTCCCCACTTGGGGCCCCAGGTGGTCGTTCCGATGCCCGTTATGCCCGAGTCCGGACGACCGCGAGGGGCCCCAAGTGTGGATGGCCCTACCGCAGGGAGCCGAAGAACGTACGGATGTCGCCGACCAGCAGCTCCGGTGCCTCCATCGCGGCGAAGTGGCCGCCCCGTTCGAAGTCGGTCCAGTGCACAATGTGGTGGCCGGGCTCGGCGTACCGCCGGATCGCGATGTCCTCGGCGAAGACCGCGACGCCGACCGGGACCTCGACCTTCGCCTTCTGCCACGATCCGCCGGAGTGCATGCCCTCGTAGTACGTCTGCGACGAGGAGACCGCGGTGTTGGTCAGCCAGTAGAGCATCACGTTGGTCAGCATGTGATCGCGGTCGATCGCGGTCTCGGGCAGCGCGTCCGACGGGTGGCTCCACTCTTTGAACTTGTCCACGATCCACGCCAGCAACCCGACCGGCGAGTCGGTCAGGCCGTACCCCACGGTGTGCGGCCGGGTCGCCATGATCTGGAAGTAGCCGTTGCCCTCGGACATGAAGTGGCCGAGGCGGGCGAGCCGCTCCCGCTCCACGTCACTGAAAACCTCTTCCGGGGGTACGTCGCCGAACGGGATGAACCCCACCGTGGCGGCGTTCACGTGCACGCCGATCACATGGTCGGCGTCGATGCGGCCCAGCTCGGGGGTGACGAAGGCGCCCCAGTCACCGCCCTGCGCGCCGTACCGGTCGTACGCGAGGCGTGCCATCAGCTCCTGCCATGCCCGGGCCACCCGCTCGGCGGTCCAGCCGGGCTCGTTGGTGGGGCCGGAGAAGCCGTACCCGGGGATCGACGGGATCACGAGGTGGAACGCGTCGGCCGGGTCACCGCCGTACCCCCGCGGATCCGACAGCGGGCCGATCACCTCCAGGAACTCCACCACGGAGCCGGGCCAGCCGTGGGTCAGCAGCAGCGGCGTCGCGTCCGGCTCGGGCGAGCGTACGTGCAGGAAGTGCACGTTCTGGCCGTCGATCGTGGTCGTGAACTGCGGGTACGCGTTGAGCTTCGTCTCCCACTCGCGCCAGTCGTACGAGTGCCGCCAGTGCTCGGCCAGCTCCTTGAGGTACTCCAGCGGTACGCCGCGCTCCCAGCCGGCGCCGGGCACGGTGGCGGGCCAGCGGGTGGCGTCGAGGCGTTGCGCCAGGTCGTCGAGCTCGGACTGCGGGATGTCGATGCGGAACGGCCTGATCTCTGAGTTGGTCATGTCCCTACGCTAGGAGCCCTTCCGGCCAGTGTCTGTCCGGAAGGGCTGGCAAACTCTGCGGCATGTGGGAGACCTCGGCACGACTGCTGAAACTGCTCTCGCTGCTGCAGGCCAGACGCGACTGGCCGGGCGCGGCGCTGGCCGACCGGCTCGGCGTCAGCGAGCGCACCGTACGCCGCGACGTGGACCGGCTGCGCGACCTCGGCTACCCGGTGCACGCCACCCGGGGCACCGACGGCGGCTACCGGCTCGGCGCCGGCGCCGCAATGCCGCCGCTGCTGCTCGACGACGAGGAGGCGGTGGCGGTCGCGGTGTCACTCCGTACGGGGGTACGCGGTGCGGTCTCCGGCGTCGAGGAGACCTCGCTGCGGGCGCTCGCCAAGCTGGAGCAGGTGCTGCCGTCGCGGCTGCGCCGCCGGGTGACCACGCTGCAGCAGTACACCGTCGCGGTGCCGCCGGACACGTCCGGCCCGACCGTCGACGCGTCGGTGTTGACCGTGCTGTCGGCGGCGTGCCGGGACTCCGAACGGATCCGCTTCGACTACCGGTCGTACGACGGGACCGCGAGCCGGCGCGAGATCGAGCCGTACCGGCTGGTCAACTGGGGCCGCCGGTGGTATCTGGTCGGCTTCGATCTCGACCGGGCGGACTGGCGCACCTTCCGGGTGGACCGGATCGACCCGCGTACCCCGAGCGGCCCGCGATTCACCCCGCGCGAGCTGCCCGCCGAGGATCTGGCCGCGTACGTGTCGAGCCGGGTCTCCGCCGCCGCCTGGCGCTACCAGGCCCGGATCGTGGTGCACGCCCCCGCCGCCCAGGTCGCCGACCGGATCAGCCCCGCCGTCGGCACCGTCGAGCCGATCGACGAGGAGCGCTGCCTGCTGCACACCGGGGCCGACTCGATCGACACCATGGCGGTGTACGTGAGCCTGCTCGACACCGACTTCGAGATCCTCGACCCGCCCGAGCTGGCCGACCGGATCCGTACCCTGGCCGCCCGCTACCACCGCGCGACCAACGGCTCAGCCGGGAAGCACACTGCCGAGTGACCCGCTCACAGGACGTCATTCCAGTCCTCGTGAGGGTCGAGCCCGTCGGTGAGTGAGCCCTCGAACGCACGGGCCTCGCGGCCCGCCGACTCAGGCGCGTCCAGGGCGGCCGTGATGGGGCCGAGTTGGTCGAGGTGGCCGAGATCGCGAGCGCGGTCGAGGAGGCGCCGTCGCAGGTCCGGGTCCAGCTCGGCGATCCGGTGCAGCACTGGGCGCAGGTCGGCTTCCGGGACGCTCTGCAGTACGGCGAGCGCCCGGTCGATCAGCTCCTCGGAGACCGCTACGTCCACAAAGGACTCGATCACAGTCTCGTCCACGTCGGCCAGCAGCCCCAGCAGTGTCGCGCGGGTGGCGGGCGGCATCTGCTCGGCGACGGTAAGCAGCGCCGGCCACAGGTCGTACTCGGCGGTGGCGGCCACGATCGCGGAGATCCGGTCGGCCTTGTGGATCGCCGGTACGCCCACCAGCCGGCGCCGGCTGGCCTCGCTCATCGCGGCGAGCAGCGGCAGCAGGCTGGAATACAGCCCGTCGGCGTGCACCGCGTCCAGCATCGAAACCAGTACGCCGTCGTCCTGCGCGACCGCGATGTCGGCCAGCCGGCCGTGCCGGTCGCCGGTCACCCGGTCCAGCAGGCTGAACGCGTACGGCCAGCCGTCCTCGCCGGTGGCCGCGGCGCGTACCACGTCGGCGATCCGCTCGTCGGAGACGGTGTCCACCACCGCGTCGAGGTGCTCCGGCTCCTCGATGAAGAACGCGATCCGCAGCAGGTCATCGGGGCCGGCGAGGGTGACGCAGCTGGTCAGCGCATCGGTGGAGATGTAGCCGACGAACTGGCCGAGGGTCACGTACTCCCGGCGGGCGATCAGCTCCCGGGCGACCTCCACGATGGTGGCTAGCGGGATCCGGGCGATGATGCCGGCGGCGCGGCGCGGGTCCAGGTGCAGGCAGACCTCCGCCAGGAACTTCGGCGAGAGCCGCTCGGCCACCTCGGCGGCGCGCGCCGGCTCCAGCAGCGCCGCGATCCGGGCCGAGAGCAGCGGGCCGAAGAACCGGCGCCCCGCCATCGCGACGGTCGCCGACGGCACCAGCTTGGTGGCGGCGGCGAGCCGTTGCAGCAGGTCCCGGCTGGCGTCGAACAGCACGTCGCTGACGCGGCGGCGTACCCCCCGGATGGTCTGGGGTGGCAGTGCCTGGAGGTACGCCAGCGCCTCCGGGCTGGTCTCCAGCAGCCGCGCCAGCTTCTCGATCTCGGCGCGTACGGCGAGCGCCTCGCTCATGGCTCGGCTCCTCGCTCGCTCCGCTCCTCGCTCGCTGCGCTCGCTGCGATGCTCACTCGCGTCGCCTCGCGGCTCATCCGAACAGGATCTTCTTCACGGCGCCGCGCAGCAGGAACGGCACCACCCGCAGCGACTCGTCCACGGCGACGTCGAGCTGCCGCGCCTGCCGGGCCCGCGCCTCCCGTACGGCACGCGCCAGCCGGCCGGCGTCGGCCTCGGACAGCGCGTCCAGGCCGTCCGGCACTTGGCCGCCGAGCTCCATACGGAGCTGCTGTGTCGCCTCGCCCATCGCCACCTCACCGTCGATCTGCTGCCTCACCGTAGCCGCGGCCAGGGGCGCAGCAAACCGAAACGCGCAGCTCAGACCGCTGCCGCGACCGTCGCTCCCGCGTGTGCCAGCCCGGTCGCATTCGGGTGGTACGGCGCCGCCGGCGACGCCGGGGCCAGCCCCTCCATCCAGCGCCGGCCCGGCGGTGCGCAGACACCGTGGGACGCGCTCGGCGTACGGATGTCGACGTACCGGGCGCCAAGCTTCGCCGCCTGGTTGGCCAGCATCGCGTGCAGCCGGTCGAAGGTGGCCTGGATGTAGTCGGCGTCCCCGGCCCAGATCGGGTCGGTCGGCCAGCACCCGCCCGGCGCGAAGTACGTGCCGTACCCGACCACCAGTACGGTCGCCGACGGCGAGCGCCGGTGGATCTCGTCGAGCGCGGCTGCGACCTTCGGCGCCGTGGCGGCGATCCGCTCGGCGAGCTGGTCGCGCCCGCCGCTGGTGTAGTAGGCCTTGCACGACCCGCCGGCGCCCTCGGGGTGGAGCCGGATGCACGACGGCACCACGGTGCCCATGCTGATGTCGTTGGCCCCGATCGCGATGGTCACCAGATCGGTGTCCGGCTTCAGCGCGGCGTACTGCGGCGCCACGAAACCGAACTGCCGGCCCGCCAGATCGCCGGTCTTGGCGCCACCGCAGGTGACGTCGGTGAGCCGGGCGCCCAGCTTCGCCGCCGCCACGCGCGGCCAGTTGCGGTCCGAGCGGGTGCAGACCAGGTCGATCTGATTCGGCACCCCCGATCCGGAGGCGGACGAGTCACCCAGCGCGACGTAGTCGAGTGGCTCCTCGGCGTACGCCGCCGACGGCGCCGCGACGGCGATCAGCGCTACCGCCGCGAGGGCGGCTCTCCGTACCCTCATCGGGTTCTCCCCAGGCAGATTTCTTAGGTGTACGTGACATGATGTGGCACGCGGGGGCGCGATCGTCTAGGGAAGACACCCAGAGTCAGCCCCATGGAGTTGTGATGGCTCACAAAGAAGCGCCGCAGCCGGTCCAGCTCGGCGGCGAGCCGCTGGACCGGATCCTGCACGCCACGCGGCCCACTCTGGTGAGCCGGGTGCTGGCTGAGCTGCAGGCGCAGATCCCCGCGTACCAGAAGCTCCCCGCCGAGCAGCTGGCCGGCGACATCGCCCAGGTGACGGCCCACAACATGGAGCTGATCGCGCGGATGATGCGCACCGGGCAGCCGCCGTCGGCCGACGAGCTGGCGACGATCCGGGAGTCGGCGGCGCGGCGCGCCGAGGAGGGCATCCCGATCGAGCTGGTGCAGACCGCTTACCACGTCGGGGCGCTGGCCGTCTGGGACGCCATCACCCGGGACGTACGCCCGGAGGACGCGACCAACGTGGCGGCCGCCGCGCGGCTGGTGGTGCGGTATCTGCAGTCGGTCACGCCGGAGGTGGCGGCGGGTTACCTGGAGGAGCGGCAGGTGATCTCCGGCGACGAGCAGCTGACCCGGCACGCGCTGTTCGCCGCGCTGCTCGAAGGCGGCGACCTCGCCGACGCCGCCGAGCGGGCCGGCGTACCGCTGCCGGCGGCCTACCTGGTGCTCAGCGTGAACGTCGGCGCCCACCCCGACGAGAGCACCCCGGGGGTGGACGCCACGGTCGCCGGCCGCCGTAAGCTGCGCCGGCTGCGTACGGAGCTGCAGCGGCAGGTACGCGAGCCGGTGCTGGCCTCGCTCGCCACCGACCACGGCACCGCGCTGCTGCCCGCCGCGCCGCCCGTCGACTGGGACTGGGTACGCCAGGCCGTCGCCTCCGCGGGCCGTGCCGCCGGCGCCGAGATCACCGTGGGGGCCGAGGTCGCCGCGCCGCCCGGGGTCGCCGACGCGGCGCGGATCGCCCGGGAGGTGCTCGAGGTGGCGGCGATGCTCC
>JBOGDF010000171.1:0-11835 GCA_050701635.1 Micromonosporaceae bacterium
TGAAGCCTCAGCGGCGGGCTTGAATGGCGCCCTCAGCGAAGGGCGCGCCACAGGCGATCAGATTCGCCTGCTGACCGGTTTCACCCGTATTTCGGGGCCGACGACGTGCTGTGGGGAGTTCGGGTTGTGAAGCGTTAGCTCCACCGGGTGAGACATTGTGCGAACCGGGGGTTCGCGGTGTTCTCGCTGGTCTCCTCCTCATGTTCCGCTGGGTCGTCGGCTGGCGCGGGGATCTTGAACATCGGGATGATCTCGTCGCCTTGGATGCGAATCTCGGCGATCAGGGTCTCGATGATCGCTTTCCTCTCGGCGGACGTGCCTTCGGTGACCACGCGGGCGAGTTGGTCGCGGATGTAGTCGATCGCCGATGGTGAGGGTGTGGTGAGTTCGGCTTCGAGGGCGTTGTTGATCTCATCGCGGCGTGCCCGTAGCTGAGCTGGAGGACGTGGGCTCGGACGCGGCCGGCGCCGTGGATAAAGCGGTCGTGCGGCTCGCGGGAACATCGGCCCGGTAGGTTTTACCCCACGGTTCCGTACGCCCCTGGAGCGCTGCGGCGTGATCTCCGGGTGCGGTGGGATGTCCGTTGGCCGCGAGGGTCGGCCACGGTTCCGATCGGGGGAGTGATGTCGCGTCCGTGGTGTGTTGCAACGCTGGCTCTGCTGCTGGTGGCCTCGGTCTCCGCGGGCTGCGACAGCGGGCGGGTCACGGGTGACTGGCACTCCGGCTCACCGGCGGTGAAGGCTGAGGACCTCGATCTGGGCGACGTGTCGGTGACGGGCACCAAGGTTCCGCGCGGCCCGGCTGAGGTCGAACTTGCCCGCGACCTCGAGGGCCAGCGGCTCGCCGAGTACGTGGTCGACCCGTACGACGTGGATCCCAGCTACGCGGCGACGGACGTCCCGACGGGTCTGTTCGACGATCCGCGTGAGCTGGTGAACTTCTATCCGAGACCCGGCCCGCTCGCCGGAAAGGTGACCGGGTTCGCGGTCAGCCGCAAGCAGCGTCCGTGGGAATCGACGATGAACGCGGTCTTCCGCTTCCTCACCCCCGCGGAGGCGGCGCGGGTCGCGCGCGCGATGCAGGCCGACTCGCTGAAGGGCGGTTCTGGGATTGCGTACGAGGACTACTCGGCGCGGCGTGTCAGGATTCCCGGACATCCGCGCGCCCTGGCGACCGTGGCGTACTTCTCTCCGGGTGAGCCGAACCTCGACGTGTACGAGGCGGTGGGCCCGCATCTGGTGAACGTGTACGTGGCCAGCGTGGACAAGAAGCCGGAGACGGTGATCCGGACGGCGGCGGCGGTACTCACCCGGCAGAAGCAGCGGCTCGCCGAGTTCACGCCCACGCCCGCTGACAGACTCACCGGGCTGACGTACCCGGCCGCCGACCTGCTCGCGCTCACACTCGCGCCCGACGACTCCGGGTCCAGCGCGGACGCCGCCGTGTACGGGCCACTGGCCGCGGCGCACCTGCAGTGGGAACCGAAGGGTATGAGCAAGGCGTTCCAGGCGGCCGGCGTGGACTTTGTCTCCTTCAACGCCGCCACGCTGTACCGCACCCGCGGGCTGGCCGAGGCGAAGTCGCTGGCCAAGGTGATGACCGCCGCCGCGGCGCGCAGGTACGAGGAGGCAAGCCCGCCCAAGGGTCTCCCGCACGCGAGGTGTTTCGCGGTGGAGGGCGAGCCGGGGCGCGCCGTCCCGTACTTCTGCCAGGCGGTACGCGACCGCTACCTGGCCGAGGCGAGCGGGAAGTCCCTTGACGCGGCCCAGCAGTTGCTCAGCGCCCAGTACCTGCTGCTCGACAAGGCGTGACGCCCGTACCGGGCGACACTGGGCTTGCCAAACGCCGGCCGCCGATGACGAAGAAGGCGTAGAAGACGTCATTCCAAGCCGTACCAAAGAGGACCCGGTGTCCCATCGGGACACCGGGTCTCCGTACTTCAACTACATGATCAGGTCAGGAACAGAGGAACCCGAGCACCTCACCGGTCCCGGGGTGACCGGGGTTCGGCGAGTAGCCGGGGTTGACCCGGATGATCGCGATCGCGGGCTTCGTACCCGTGATCACCTTCCCGTCCTTGGTCACGCTATCGGTCACCAGCACCGCGGTGTACTCGGGCAGCACGTCGGCTGGCGGCGGGCTGTTACCGGGCCCGCTGCGCCAGGTGCCACCGCAGGTGGTCTGGCCCGGCGGGTCGTTGGCGAAGCCCTTGAACTTCGCCGGTGCGGGCCCGCCGCTGACGGTGTTGTGCAGGTACCACTCGTCGTGCCAAACCGTCGCCGTGGCCCCCGGGGTGGCGTTACCGTCACCGATCACGAAGTTGCCTCCCGGGGTCCAGGCGAACACCACGACCGAGGCCGAGTCCGACGACGGCAGGTAGTTCGTACCGCCGGCGTAGTCGGCGATGACCGTCCCTGGTCCGAGCGGCTGGTTCACCGCGGCGATGGTGCAGGTCGCGGTGCCGGTCGCGTCCGTCACGCCGGAGCAGGACTGCGCGGTCGTGCCGGCGCCCAGGGTGAGGGTCACCGTTTCGCCATCCACCGGCGCGGACAGCAGGGTGTCGGTCAGTACGGCCGACAGGGTCGCCGGATCGCCGTTGCCGAAGAAGGTCGGCCCGGTGTACTCGAGCGAGGTCGGATGCTTCGACCACACCACCGAGACCTGCGTGGTCTCACCGCTGTCCTGCGTGCCGTCCTCGTCGAGGTCGGCCCACACGGTCACGGTGTCGGTGCCGGCGGTCCCGTTCGAGTACGTGAACGTCGTCTGACCCGCCACGTTGGTGGTCCCGCTGCCGCTCGTCGGCGACGGCGTACCGCTGCTGGTGACCGTGAACTGCACCGGGATGAACTGTTCGTTCTCGCTGTGTGCGCCCGTCACCGTTGCGGTCACCGTGGTGTTCTGCCCCCACGGCAACGGGTTCGGGCTCGCCGCGGCGGTCACCGTCGACGGCGGCGAGAAGTCGACCCGGGCGGAGAACCCGTCCGTCGCGCCACCCACGCCGGTGCGGCCGTCCCCCCAGGTCGGGTGGGCGACATCGTCGGATCCCACGTCCACCGCGAGGTAGTCACCGATGAAGCCGGTCGCCGCGGGCGTCGGCTGCGAGTTCACCTGGATCGCCGTGAAGGCGGGGGTCGCGGCGACCGCCCCGTACGACAGGAAGACGTTGTGGTTGTTCGTCTCGTCGTCGAACGCGTAGTACGCCACGTGCACCCGGTTCTGGGCGACATCGACCCACGGCATGAACTGATCGTCCGCCTCCGCCTCGACGTCGACGCCGGATGGAGCGGTCCACCCGGCGTTGTCGATCGACGACGAGATCAGGATGTCCGCGTCACCGCCGTCGCTGTCGGTGTAGTCGGCCCAGACGACGAACAGGCGCCCGGTCGCCGGGTCGGCGTCGATACTGGGGAAGGACCGGGACCGGAAGCCGGTCGCGATGGCGGGGTTGACGTTGTCGAGCGTGGCGACCTGCACCGGCGCACCGAAGTTCTGGCCCTGGTCGGTGGACCGCGCCACCCAGATCGACCCGTCGTCGCCGTCGCCGAAGCCGGAGCAGAGCGTCACCCAGGCGACGTACAGGTCGCCGCCGCCGGCCTCCTGGGCCAGTTCGGCGCCGTGGTTGAGACAGCCGTCCTGCGCGGTGTCGGTCGACAGGACGAGCGGCGCGGAGAACGCGAACCCGTCGCCCACCCCGTTCAGATCACGGGAGAACACGACCTCACGGTTGTTGCCACCGCCGAACGGCGTCCACGCCACGTACACGTTGTCGTTGTTGGCCCGGTCGACGAGGATGAACTCCTTGTCGTTGCAGACCACGGGGCTGGTGCCGCCGGCGGCGACAATACCGTTCGCCGGGTCGGTCCAGTTCGCGCCGTCGTCGTTCGAGCTGGAGACGAACAGCGTGCACGGGTCCTCGCTGTCACGGTGTGCCAGCGCCGAGTAGTAGATCCGGCCACCGGCGCCGAAGTCGACGGCCGGGTCGCTCATCAGCAGCGTGTCGCCGTCGTTGCCGACGTCGGTGACCGTCAGCGTGCCGAACGGCAGGTTGCCGCTGGTCCAGTTTCGGCCGCCGTCGGTGGAGGCGTACCACTCCTGGCTGTTGCCGCCGCCTCGCTCGTTCGCGCCACCGGCCAGGTGGTTCGGGTTGTTCGGGTCGACGGCGATGTGAAGTTCGCGCTCGTTCGCCGCAAGGTTCCCCATAGACACATCGCGCACGATCGGGGTGGAGTGACCGGCCTGGGCCGGCCCGGCACTCAACGCCACGCTGGCCACGGGAACCAGCGCACAGGCGACGAATGCCGGGAGGATTCGGGATTTCATGGTGCCTCCTCGGAGGTCGGGGTCAGCAGGTGTCTCGATCGGTCACCAGCCGCCCGTCCGCTCCCTGGTCGGGGAGGCGGAAATCCCGACCGAACGACCACGTTCCGCTCTGGGTCCGGAACCACAACCGGTCGTCCCCCGTGTGGTCATCGAGCTTCGGTGTCCAGTCGATCAGTCGCTCTCGTCCATCGAGCAGCGACAAGGTGTCCGTGGACTCGAACACCGCGTCATCCGGGAAGAGACGCAGGTAGGTCCCCGGACCGAGGGGGCCCTTCGGGATGATCCGGGCGGACGTGCCGGTGGCCGCGGACCGTAAAACCCAGCACGTCACGTCCACCCGTTGGTTGCTGCCATTGATCAGTACGACCAGCTGCCCGCCGGCGTACGGATCCTCCGGCCGCAGCTCGACCGCGCCTAGCCGTACCGTCCCCGGTCTGGGTGGGGAGGCGGGGACGGCGGTCGGTTGCGGCGTCAACGGCCGGTCCGGGCCGGTCCCCGGCACGGTGTCCGGTGACGCGGTCCCGGCCGGGTCCGTCGGCGTGGCGGGCTTCGATGTCTGCGGGCGCTCGTCCTCACCGCTGCACGCCACGGGTACGGAGGCCAGCAGGACGATCCCGACACCGGCCATACACCAGCCGGCAAGCCTGGACCCGATCACCCGCATGGCGACCTCCGCGCTGCTCACGCCCCGCCCCGGGCGCATCGGCAGACCGTAGTCCCTGTACTCACCAACCGCTGTCGCGAGCCTGACACCTCGCCCGATACACGGTTGTGGGTTCAGGCGACGTGAACCCGGGGCGGTTCAGACAGATACTGGACAGGGTCGATGCTGGACGGTGCGGTCATCGCGTAGGTCCCCAAGACTGTGGAAAGTGTCCAAGAGGATCACGCGGTGGCCGCCCTAGACGCGCGGCCGGATAGCGTCCCGGCTCTGTGATCATGATGCTGATCGGCGGGCAGCGCTGATGAGGCGTTTGACGCTTCGGACGCTGATGCCGTACGCCAGGGCGAGGTCCCGTTGGCGGGCGCCGGCCATGTGCCTGGAAACGATCGCATCCACGTCGTTTCGGCTCAGCCGCTTGCGAATTGCCCAGGGATGTCGAGCCTCACCTCGGAAGTGGCCAGGACTGCGAGACCACCGCGTCAGAGGGCCCGCGACGGCGCTGATCAAGGCCCTGACCTGCGGAAATGAGTTTGAATAAGAGGTCAGTAGGTCCACAATGTGATCTCTCAAGACATGCCGGACAGACCGGACCCAGGATTTGGGTCCGGTCTTCTGTTTCTGGGTTTGGGTCCTGGTGGCCGGCCAGCTGGTTGCGGCTGGTGGCGAGCACCATGGTGCCGGGGGAGCCGGGAATCAGCGGGCGTACCGGGCCAGCACCACGCCGTGCCGGGCAGGGCGGCCCGCCAGCCGCCCTGCCCGTTCCCCCCGGCCCGCCCGGTTCCCCGGACAGGCCCGGGTCAGCGGTCCGGTCGGTGCGTGACCCGGACCGCGTTGACGTACGGCGGCAGCTTCCCGCGGTACGACCCGAAGTCGATCGTGATCGAGCCGCCATCGGCCACCGTGACCCAGAACGTGCGGGTGTCGGCGGTGAGCGTCCCCACGGCGGCCACCACGTCGTGGCCCCGCAGCACCGTCTCGCCGTTGATCGCGACGTCGAACACGCACCGCCCGGCACCTAGCCCCTGCCGCAGCTCGGCGAAGGAGAGCTCCACCTGGTACGTGCCGGCCGGCAGGGCGTCGAAGCGATAGCCGGTCATCCCTTCCCGGCTGGTACGCAGCAGCACGTCGTCCTCGGTGCCCGCGATCGACTTGCGGGTGGTGTTGGTGGAGCTGTCGCCGACGTACCCGAACCCGCCCGCGGTCCACGGCTGGTCACCGCTCCAGCTGTCGCCCGCGGTGTCGGTGTACGCCCCGCCGCCAGCGTCGACCCCGGTCCGGTACGCCGGCACCGCCAGCGTCACCGGGATGTTGATGAACGGATCCCGCCCCGCGTTGGTCTGCACCGTGACCAGCCCCTCGTACGCCCCCGGCTGCATCTCGCTGGCGTCGACCCGGACCGTGAGCGTGGCGCTCTCGCCAGGTGCCACGGTGCCCTGCGCGGGGGTCGTCCACATCCACGGCACGCCTTCGTTCCACCACACGTCGTCGCGGATCTGGTACGTCAGCGGCAGCGCGCCCGGATTGCTCAGCGTCACCTGGGTGCTGCGCAGCTGCCCGGGCTGCGCCAGGAACTCCAGCGAGCTCGGGCTGTGCTTGACCAGCGCCGTACGCAGCGCCGCGTCGTGCCTGAACACCTGGCCGTTCTCGGTGAGGGTGATCTCGCGGATGTCGGTCTCGTACATCCCCCTGAAGATCTTGATGGGGTACGTGCCCAGCGGCAGCCCGAGCGAGTAGCTGCCGTCCGCCGCGGTCGTGGTCTGCAGCGTGATGCCGCCGTACGAGGTGCTGACCCACGCCGGCACGAGCGGCTCGCCGTCGTTGGCGTCGGTGACCACCCCGGTGACCCGGGCGCTGGCCGGCGCGTGGAAGTGGATCGACCGGCTGTCGGTCAGGTCCCCGGCGTCATACGAGTACTGCAGCGCGTCGGCGCCGTTGGAGTTCTCGATCCCGACTGTGGCACGGGAACCGGTCTCGACGGGGATCCCCGGGTCGAGGCCTCGGTAGCGGAACTCGATGTCGCCGTCCTCTCCCAGCAGCATCTCGAAGTCGATCCGGGAATCCAGGGTGTAGAACGTGATGTCGCGGTACTCGACCACGAACTGCCGGTGCGGCGCCGTACCGATCACCGTGGTGTTGACCCGGCTGGCGAAGTCGACCACCAGGTCGTCCCAGAACGGGTAGATGGCGGCGTTCGGTGCCTGGGTGATGGGAATCTGCTGGTTGGCGAACACCGGCGCCGGGGTCTGGAAGTTGAGGAAGCCGTTGCTGGACAGGTACGCCCGGCGGTACACGTTGCCGTACAGGGTGAAGTCGAACGGCAGGTCGATGGCGGTCGTCCGGTCGTCGCCGACCAATCCGGTCGGGGTGTCCGCCTCGACGTACGGCTGGCGCTCCACGGTGCACCGGTAGCCGAAGGTGTCGCCGCGCTGGGGCAGTGCGAAGTCCAGCGTGGCGTCCGCGGTCAGCGTCACCGGCAGGATGCGCTGCTCGGTGCAGTTGCCCGCGTCTCCGCGTACCCGGTAACTCCCCTCGGGTACGTCGGTGAGCCGGTACGCCCCGTCCGCGTCCGCCATCGCCGGCGGGACCGCGGTGTCGAGAACGGTCACCGTGGCGTACGGCAGCGGGTCGCCGGCGGCGTCGCGTACCACCCCGGAGATCTGGAAGCGGCCGGTGAGCGCGAGCGCGAAGTCCTGGCTGGTGGTCTCCCCCGCGGCGACCGTGACCTGCCCGCTCGCCTGCCGGTAGCCATAAGCGGAGACGGTGAGGTCGTAGTCACCGGCGACCAGGGTCAGCCGGTAGCCGCCGCCGGCGTCACTGGTGGTACGCCGGGCGCCCACCACCTCGATCGTCGCGCCCGGCACCGCCGCGCCGGTCGTGGCGTCGGTGATGGTGCCGGTGAGCTGGCCGGTGGAGCCGCGCGGCGCGCTGCTCACCGCGGCGTACGCGTCGAGCCGGCCCTCGCCCCAGATGTTGTTGTTCTCGGCGGTGCCGCCGCAGTTGGTGTTGCCGTTGTCGACGGCGCTGGTGTCGAGCAGCCGCGCGGTCTCGTCCAGGTCGCCGACCAGGATCGGTGCCGCCGACCACATCAGCGCGACCGTGCCGGCGGTGTGCGGCGAGGCCATCGAGGTGCCGGAGAACATGGCGTACGAGCCACCCGGCACCGCCGAGCGTACGTCCACCCCGGGCGCGGCGAGGTCGGGTTTCACGTCGCCGAAGCGACCCGGCCCCCGGCTCGAGAAGCGCGCGATCGCGCCGTTGACGTCGAACGCCCCGGAGGCGTACGAGCCCACGTAGTCGGCGGGGGAGCCGGAACTGTCGCAGCCCGGTCCGGAGTTGCCGTTGGAGAACGCCGGGAAGATCCCCGAGGCCCGCCACGCGGCGACGATGTCGGCGTACCAGGGGTCGCCGCCGCGGCTGCCCCAGGAGTTGTTCACGATGTTCGGCCGCAGGTCGGGACGGGGGTTCTGGCCGTTGAGGTCGGTGGGGGCCAGCACCCATTCACCGGCGGCCAGCAGCGCGTAGTCCGAGCAGCCGTTCGACTCGCAGCCCTTCGCGGCGATCCAGCGCGCCCCCGGCGCCACCCCGATCTGGTTGCCGGTGTCGTCGTCGCCGACCATCGTCCCCATCGTGTGGGTGCCGTGGGCGTTGTTGTCGCACGGCGCGGGCGACGGGCACACCTGCGACGGGTCGTACCAGTTGTAGTTGTGGTCGTACGCGCCACCGCCGGCGTTGCCGCGGTACCGTCCGGCGAGCGCGGGGTGCCGGTAGTCGACGCCGGTGTCGATGTTCGCCACCACGATGCCTTCGCCGCGCACCCCGTACCCGGACCAGACGTCGTCCGCGTTGATCGCGTCGACTCCCCATGCCACCGAGTCGGTCCCCGGATCGGTGTCGGTCTCGCTGGCTGTCGGCCGGTGCAGCTGATAGGTGCGGGTCGGCAGGATCCGCGCCACCTCCGGACGCTCTGCCAGCTCCCGCGCCAGGTTCCGGTCACCGTCGCGTACCAGGATCGCGTTGACGATGTGGTACGCGGTGAAGTCCACCTTGTCGGCGCGCAGCTTGCTGCGGGTGGCGGCCTGCGAGCGGTCCGCCGTACTCTTCAGCGCCTTCACCACCGAGGCACCGCGCGCCGCCCAGCCGGGTTGCCGGGACGCCTTCGCCAGGTCACTCTTCCCGCTGAACGACACCCAGAAGTCCGTGCCGTCCTTGGTGGCCAGGGCCCGGCTCACCGCGGGGTCGATCTTCTTCCCCGGGTCCGCGGTGGTCGCCGCGGTGGTCGCACCCGCGTCGGCGACCACCATCGAGCCGAGTACACCCACCGCGATCAGGGCGCTCAGCAGTACGTGCCCCGCCGGCCGTCCCGCCCGTCGCCAGAGTGTGATCATGTCCGCCTCCTGATGGCACAGCCCCGTGCGGTGCTGGCCATCGGAAGTCTGGAGCCACCAGCGGAGTGGTTGACGACGCCGAACGAAACTGGACGGCTCGGGCTACTCCGCGGCGGTGAGCCGGGCGCGTACCCGATCGGCGTCGGGGAGGCCGAGGTCGGAGTAGTGCGCCAGCGCCCGCTGCAACTGGTCGCGAGCGTCCATGGCGTCGGATCGCAGTCCGGCCAGCCCTTCCAGGGCGCGGGCCTGCTCGTACCGGTCGCCGTTGGTTTCCGCCAGCTCCAGCGCGGACCCGTACGCCTCGGCCGCCTCGGCGGTACGCCCGGTCGTCGACCGTACCTCCGCCAGCTCGATCAGCGCGCCGGTCAGCATGTCGGCTTCGCCGATCGTACGGCCGATCCGGATCGCGTGGTCCAGCTCCACGGTGGCCTCGGCGTGCCGGCCGAGACACCGCAACGCGGCGCCGAGCCCGCGCCGGGAATCTGCCTCGCCGACCCGGGAGCCGATCTCGCAGAACAGCTCCAACGCCTCCCGGTGGTGGGCCAGCGCCTCGTCGCACCGGCCAGTACGGCGGTACGCGGACCCCAGGTTGTCCAGCGCGACGCCCTGTCCCAGCCGGTCCTCCATCTCGCGGTGGATCGTCAGGGCGGCCGCGTGGTGGTCGACCGCCTCGGCGTACCGGCCCAGGAACTGGCACACCACGCCCAGGTTGTTGCGGGCGCCCGCCTCCCCGGCCCGGTCCCCGGCCTCGTGCAGCACGGCGATCGAGCGGCGGTGATGCCGCTCGGCTTCGGCGTACCGGCCCAGCCGGCGGGCGGCGATGCCGAGCGCGTACAGCGCCATACCCTCGCCCACCGCGTCTCCCGCCTCCCGGTAGCCGGCGACCGCCTCGGTCAACTGGGAGTGCGCCTCCTGGTAGCGACCCTGCCGCCACTGCAGCACGCCGAGCCCGTGCAGCGAGCGGGCCTCGCCGGCGCCACTGCCGATCTCCCGGTACGCCGCCAGCGCCGCCTGGTGCGCCTGCTCTGCCTCCCGGTAGCGGCCCAGCCGCCGCCGGATCACCGCCAGGTCGTGCAGCGCGACCGCCTCGGCACCCAGGTCACCTGTTTCGACCGCGGTGGTACGGGCGTGCTCGTGCAGCCGCATCGCCTCGTCGTACTGGGCGCGTTCGTCGAGGAAACCGCCGATCGTGGCGGCCAGCTCCCCGGGGTGGCCGGGACGCCCTACGGGTGCCGCGTGGGCCCACGCCACCAGGTTGCGCCACTCCCTGCCCAACCATGCGCGGGCCGCGACCGGACTGTCCATCACCGGCGCCGGGCCCTGCGCTCGCGCCAGCCTGGGACGGTGGTGGCGGTTGTGGCTGAACGCGGCGTCCATCGCGGCCGCCGCGGTGAGCAGGTAGTGGTCGTAGAGCCGGTCCGCGGCGGCGTCCCGCTCGGGCGCCGCCAGGTGGGCGGCCTGTTCGGCGGCGTACCCCCGGAGCAGGTCGTGCATCGCGTACCGGCCGGGCGTGGGCTCGGAGACCAGGTGGGCCCGCTCCAGCTCGCCCAGCAGCCGCTCCGCGGCCCGCGCCGGCTCGCCGGTCAGCGCGGCGACGGCGTACCGGTCGATGTCCTGGCCGGGGTGCAACCCGACCAGCCGGAAGGTACGCGCGGCGGCCTCGCCCAGCTGCCGCAGCGACCAGGAGAAAACCGTACGCACCGCCGTGTAGTCGTCGTCGCCGGTGTCGAGCAGGTCGAGCCGGCTGGACTCGTCG
The DNA here is from genome assembly GCA_050701635.1 of Micromonosporaceae bacterium. GTDB lineage: Bacteria > Actinomycetota > Actinomycetes > Mycobacteriales > Micromonosporaceae > WHSM01. Next base: position 11,126 of record JBOGDF010000171.1, read on the forward strand.
CCGAGCTCGTCGACCAGCTCGGTGAGGCTCGCGTTGGGTCGGGACGCGGCCAGCTCGGCGGCGATCCGCAGCGCCAGCGGCAGCCGGGCACAGCGGTCGGCCAGGTCGGCGGCGGCGCGGGGCTCGACGTCGACCCGGGCGCCGATCAACGTACGCAGCAGCGCCAGCGCCTCGCCGGACGACAACAGGTCGAGGTTGACCCGTACGGCGCCGTACCGGGCGACCAGCGACGGCAGGCTGGCCCGGCTGGTGACCACCACGAAGCAGGACGCCGTACCGGGCAGCAGATCCCGTACCTGGTCGACCGAGTGCGCGTTGTCCAGCAGGATCAGCATCTTCCGGTCGGCGAGCAGCGTACGGTAGCGGGCCGCCCGCTGCGGCAGCTCGCGCGGGATCGCGCCGCCGTCCACGCCCAGCTCCCGCAGCAGCGCCTCCAGCGCCTGACCCGCCGACAGGGGACTGTCCGGGTCGTACCCCCGGAGGTTGAGGTAGAGCTGGCCGTCGCCGAACCGGTGCGCCACCCGGTGCGCCCAGTGCACGGCGAGCGCGGTCTTGCCGACGCCGGCCGTGCCGGACACCGCGACCACCGGCACCGCCCGGCCCGGCTGGTCGAGCAGCGCATCCAGCGCCGCGAGCTGGTCGGCGCGGCCGGTGAACGCCGCGACGTCCGGCGGCAGCTGCCGCGGCGGGGTCAGTGGCAGCGGCTCGGG
>JBOGDF010000172.1:0-11761 GCA_050701635.1 Micromonosporaceae bacterium
CTGCGTACCGCCTTGCACGCGCGGGCCGGCGCGCTGGCGGAGACGATCGCGCTGGAGGTCGGCGCGCCGCTGAAGATCGCGCAGCGGGTGCACGTCGGCGCCCCGCTCGCGGTGCTGGACAGCTACGCCGAGCTGGCCGCGTCGTACCCGTACGACACCGAGGTGGGCCACTCGCTGGTCACCCGGGAGCCGATCGGCGTGGTCGGGGCGATCACGCCGTGGAACTACCCGCTGCACCAGGTGGTCGCCAAGGTCGCGGCCGCGCTCGCCGCCGGCTGCACCGTCGTCCTCAAGCCGGCCGACGTGGCTCCGCTGACCGCCTTCCAGCTCGCGGAGGCCGCCGAGGAGGCGGGCCTGCCGGCTGGCGTACTCAACGTCGTCTCCGGGCCGGGCCGGGTGGTGGGCGAGGCGATCGCCGCGCACCCCGGCGTCGACATGGTGTCGTTCACCGGCTCCACCGCGGCCGGGGCGCGGGTGGCCGAGGTCGCCGCGGCCACCGTCAAGAAGGTCGCGCTGGAGCTGGGCGGCAAGTCCGCGAACGTGATCCTGTTCGACGCCGAGCTGGAACGCGCGGTGACCGTCGGGGTCGGCAACGCGTTCCTCAACTCCGGCCAGACCTGCTCGGCGTGGACCCGGATGCTGGTGCCGCGCGACAGCCAGCACGAGGCGGTCGCCGTCGCCACCCGGGCGGTGCGGCGGCTCACCGTCGGCCACCCGCTCGCCGAAGGCACCCGGCTGGGGCCGCTCGCCTCGGCGCAGCAGCGGGAGACCGTACGGGCCTATATCGACGCCGGGATCGCGGAGGGCGCGCGGCTGGTCTGCGGCGGATCGGAGACGCCGGACGGGCTGGACGCCGGTTACTACGTCAAGCCGACGGTCTTCGCGGATGTACGCAGCGACATGCGGATCGCACAGGAGGAGATCTTCGGCCCCGTGCTCGCGATCCTCCCGTACGACGACGAAGACGAAGCGGTGCGGATCGCCAACGACAGCGAGTACGGGCTGCACGGCGCGGTCTGGTCAGCCGATCCCGAGCGGGCGCTCGCGGTGGCGCGGCAGCTGCGTACCGGCCAGGTGGACATCAACGGCGCCGCGTGGAATCCACTCGCACCGTTCGGCGGCTACAAGAAGTCCGGGCTCGGAAGGGAGCTCGGAGAACACGGCCTGGAGGAGTTCCTCGAGGTCAAGTCGATCCAGCGGTAGCGGGCGATGTACGACATCGCGATGTCGTCACGTCGGATACCTTGACGAGATGGCCACACGTACGGCAACCACGGACGCCCGCCCGGTGCTCTCCCGGCGGCACAGCGTCAGCGCTGCCAGCGCCCGTTCGCTGCTGCTCACGGTGCTCGGCGAGTTCGTGCTGCCCTCGGGGCGCGCGGTCTGGACGTCGACGCTGCTGCACGTACTGGGTGGTCTCGGGGTCGAGGAGAAGTCGGCGCGGCAGGCGATCGCGCGTACCGGCGCGGATGGTTGGATCCGCTCGGAGCGCGACGGCCGGCGGGTACGGTGGGCGCTCACCCCGCCGGGTCGGCGGCTGCTCACCGAGGGCACCGAACGGATCTACTCGCACGGCGCGCAGCAGCCGCCGTGGGACGGCCGGTGGCTGATCGTGATGACCAGCGTGCCGGAGACGCAGCGCAAGCTCCGCCACCAGCTGCACACCCGGCTCGCCTGGGCCGGCTTCGGCAACCCGAGCGCAGGGATGTGGGTGACCCCGCACCCCGAGCGGGAGGCCGAGGTGAAGCAGATCATCCAGGACCTCGGGCTCGACTCCACCGCGCTCTCCTTCACCGGCCCGTTCGCGGGGATCGGCTCGGAACGCGGGTTGGTGGAGCGGGCGTGGGACCTGGACGACATCGCGGCCCACTACGAGGCGTTCCTCGACGCGTTCTCCGGCATCCGGCCCGAGCCCGGCGACGCCACGCTGTTCGCCCAGGTGTGGCTGGTGCACGAGTGGCGCCGGTTCCCGTTCCTGGATCCGCAGCTGCCCGAGGAGCTGCTCCCGCCCCGCTGGACCGGCCACCGCGCCCGGAAGCTGTTCGACAAGCAGCACGCCGCGTGGCAGGACGCGGCGCGCCGCCGCTGGGCGGAACTAGCCGCGGACTAGCAGCGGCCTTCGAGCCAACTCACGCGGCCGCGGCGGTCGAGACAGCTCACGCGGCGGGCCATTCGTAGAAGCCGCGACCGGTCTTCTTGCCCAGCTCTCCGGCGGCCACCTTGTCGAGCAGGATCCGCGGCGGGTCGAATCGCGGGCCGTACGTGGCGGCGAGGTGCCGGGCGATGTCGAGCCGTACGTCGAGCCCCACCAGGTCGGTCAGCCGCAGCGGCCCCATCGGGTGCCGGTAGCCGAGCTCCATCGCCCGATCGATGTCGGCGGCGCCGGCGACCCCGTCCTGCAGCATCCGCATCGCCTCCAGACCGATCGCCACCCCGAGCCGGCTGGTGGCGAATCCGGGCGCGTCGCGTACCACAATGGACTGTTTTCCGATCTGGGCGGTGAGGTCGCGGGCGGCGCGCACCGTGGCCTCGGAGGTCGCCGCGCCACGGACGATCTCGACCAGCGGCATCGACCACACCGGGTTGAAGAAGTGCAGCCCGAGGAACCGGTCGGGACGCTCCAGCGCACCGGCCAGCGCGTCGATCGACAGCCCGCTGGTGTTGCTGGCCAGCAGCTGCGGCCCGAGCACCTCGGCCGCCCGCAGCACCGACCGCTTCAGCTCCAGCCGCTCCGGCACCGCCTCCACCATCAGCGCCGGGCCCGGCTTGACCTCGTCCACGCCGGCGACGACGTCGATCCGGCGTACCAGAGAATCGGCCTCCTCGGCGGAGGCCTTGCCGCGGTCGACGGCCGCCCGCGCCACGCCGGAGAGCTGCCCGGCCGCGGCGGCGGCCCGCTCGGCGTCGGGTTCGACAACGGTCACCGCGTCCCCGGACGCGGCCAGCACGTACGCGATGCCGAGCCCCATCGTGCCGGCGCCGATCACCGCGGAGTGGCGGGTCATCACGCGGCCTCCCAGAGCGTCGCGATGCCCTGCCCTACCCCGATGCACATGGTCGCGGCGGCTCGCGTGGCGCCGCGGCGGCGCAGCTCGTGCAGCAGCGTGGTGGTGATCCGGGCACCGGAGCAGCCGAGCGGATGGCCGATCGCGATCGCGCCACCGTTCACGTTGACCCGTTGCGGGTCCAGCTTCAGCTCGTCCACCACGGCGACGGCCTGGGCGGCGAACGCCTCGTTCACCTCGAGCAGCTCCAGCTCGTCCAGACGCCAGCCGGCGCGCTCCAACGCCTTGGTCATCGCCGGCACCGGCCCGATCCCCATGAAGTCCGGATGCACCCCGGCGGCGGCCGTACCGGCGTAGCGCGCGAGCGGCGTCGCCCCGGTACGTGCCACCGCGCGCTCCGACATCAGCAACAGCCCGGCGGCGCCGTCGTTCAGCGGCGAGGAGTTTCCGCCGGTCACGGTGCCGCCTTCCCGGAACGCCGGGCGCTTGGCGGCCAACTCCTCGATCGTCACCTCAGGCCGGATCCCCTCGTCCTCGGAAACCTCACCCTCGGCGGTACGCACCGCGACCAGCTCTCCGTCGAACCGCCCGGCATCGCGCGCCGCCGCCGCGCGCTGGTGACTCCGGTACGCGAACTCGTCCTGCCGTTCCCGGCTCACTCCGTACCGTACGGCGACGTTCTCGGCGGTCTCGCCCAGCGCGATCGGCGGATACAGCTGGCGCATCCTGGGGCTGACCAGCCGCCACCCGAGCCGGGTGTCCGCGACCTCCGCGGTACGCGGAAACGCCTCGTCGGCGCGCGGCATCACGAACGGTGCCCGGGTCATCGACTCCACCCCGCCGGCGAGACAGACATCCGCCTCGCCCGCCGCGATCGCCCGCGCCGCCGCCGAGATCGCCTCCAGCCCCGACCCGCACAGCCGGTTCACCGTGGCGCCGGGAACCTCCACCGGAAGCCCGGCGAGCAGCACGCCCATCCGCGCCACATTGCGGTTGTCCTCCCCCGCCTGGTTCGCCGCGCCCCAGTAGACGTCGTCGACGGTGGCCGGATCGAACCCGGGATTCCGCTCCAGCAGCGCCGCGATCACGTACGCCGTCAGGTGGTCGGGACGCTCCCCCGCCAGCCGTCCCTTGACCCGTCCCACCGGCGTACGACACGCGTCCACCGCGTACACCGCACCCATCCAGCACCTCCCGGTCGACGCGCACAGTCTACACAGACCGCACGTGTCACCGGAGATCTGTAGAATAAATTCAGCCGGGGAAGTACGCGGGTCTCGCCGACCTCGCGGCATTCGTCTGTGAACGCGGTGAGAGTGAAATGAGAGTGGCGCTCCCTAACCTCGGGCCGGTCACGCACCGGCGCTTCGCCGAAGCCGTCCAGGAAGGGCGCCCACTCCACCATGGCTGAGGTCTACGTCGACGAGTTCGCCCACGCCCTGGGCGATGTCAAGACACACCTCAGAGAGTCGGAAGCGGCCGGCCGGCTGCTGTCATCCGCGGCGGATCTGGAGTCCGCCGGCTTCGCCTGGCACCACCGATGCGAGCCGCACACCACCGCGTACGACCTGGCCCGTACGGCGGTGGGGCAGCTGCCGGAGCCGTTGCTGGCCGAAGGCGTCGACGCGATCGTGTACGCCACCTGTCTGCCGCGCAACGGCAACGTGGGCGACCTGGAGAAGTGGCGCACGTCGCGGGACGTGATGCACCTGATGGACTTCCCGGCAAGCCGGCTGCAGGCGGACTTCTCACTCGACCGGGCCGTAGTGCTGGGGCTCAACCAGCAGGGCTGCACGGGCATGCTGGGCGCGCTGCGGGTGGCCCGTGCGCTGCTCGCCACCGAGCCGGGGTGGTGTCGCGTCCTCTGCGTCACCGCGGACCGGTTCCCGGACGGCGCGCGGTACGAGCACTCGTACAACCTGATTTCGGACAGCGCGGCGGCGTGCGTCGTGAGTCGCGAGCCGGCCGGGTTCCGGTTCGTCACCGCGCATCAGATCACCAACGGCGGGCTGCACGGAGCCAGTGACGACGAGACGCTCGGCTCCTACTTCTCGTACGTCACGCTGCTGATCCGGCAGTCCCTGGAACGGGCCGGGCTGGCCGCGTCCGACATCGCGTGGGTGGTGCCGCAGAACACCAACCAGGCGGCGTGGCAGATCATGCCGCGGCTGACCGGCATCGACCCCGACCGGGTGTGGCAGCCTTCGCTGCCCGACACCGGCCACGCCATCTCGGCGGACAACATCATCAACCTGTCGGCGCTCGCCGGCTCCGGCCAGCTGCGCCCCGGCGACCGGGTGCTGCTACTCGTGGCCGGCTACGGGCTGAACTGGCAGGCCACAATCCTCGAGGCCACGGAGGCGTTCCAGTGACCAGGTCAACCCCTGCGCCGCGGACGGTACGCGAGGCGATCGGCACGATGTCGCCGACGGTGGATCGCCTCACCGAGCTGTCCCGGGCGAAATACCAGAACCCGTACGCGGCCGTGGAGTGGCCCGAGGCGGTCGATCCGGCGACAGACTGGTTCTTCACACCGGAGCTGTCCTCGCTGTACGGCACCGACGCCTGGCCCGGAGCCGAACCGGCGGCCCGGGACCTCACCTTCCACGAGGCCGCCAACTTCTTCAGCCTCAACATCCACGGCGAGAAGGCGCTGATGGAGGGGCTGGCGCGGCGGCTCTACCGCCCCGACCTGGCGGAGATCGTCGACTACCTGCACCACTTCCTCGACGAAGAGAACAAGCACAGCGTCTACTTCGGCGGCTTCTGCCAGCGGTACGCGAAGGTCTACCGCAGCCGGCACGTACCGTTCGCGGAGACCGCCGACCGGGAGAGCTCCGACCTGCTGTTCTTCGCAAAAGTGCTGATCTTCGAGGAGCACGCCGACCGGTACAACGTGCTGCAGGCCAAGGACCGGCGACTGCACCCGCTGGCGCGGTTCATCAACGACGCGCACCACGCCGACGAGGCGCGGCACCTGGTGTTCAACCGCGCGATCGTGAAGGCCTTCTGGGAGCTCTACTCACCCGGCTGGGACGAGGCGCGGCTGGCTGAGCTGCGCGCGTACCTGGGGCAGTTCTTCGTCACCACCTGGCGCGAGTACTACAACCCCGACGTGTACGCCGACTGCGGCTTCGCCGAGCCCTGGGAGCTGGCGGAGGCGGCGTGGGCGGCGCCCGTACAGCGCGCACACCGGCGCCAGATGTCGGCCAAGTGCCTGAAGTTCCTGCTGTCCACCGGTCTGCTGCTGGAGGAGCCCGCCGATGTCTTCTGAGATCGCCACGCTGCGGGAGTGGGTGACCCGCAGGGCGAAGGACCTGCCGCCGGACGGCCTCACCGACGACCTTCCGCTGCTGGAAGGGCGCCACCTCACGTCGCTGCACATCCCGGAGCTGGTGCTGCTGCTGGAGCGGCTGCGCGGCGCCGCGATCGACGTGGAGCGGCTGCGGGCCGGCGACTTCCAGAGCGTACGGGTGATCGCCGACCGGTTCCTCGCCCCGCCGGCCGGTACGCCGTGACCGGCCGCGCGCCGGCGATCGCCACCGACGACACGGTGGCGGCGCTCGCCCCGGTCGGGTTGGGGTGGCGGGACAGCGGCCAGGTGGTGCTGTCCGGTCCCCTGCTGCGGCTCGCCGCCGCCTGCGACGAGGCGTTCACCGAGCTCGCCGGCGTGTGGCATGCAGAGCCGGAAGCCCACCCGGCGATGATCGACGCCGGGGCGCTGCAGTCGATGGACTTCCTGACGTCGTTCCCGCACCTCGCCACCTTCGCCACCTGCCTGGACCCGGCAGAGGCAAACCTGGAGCGGTTCACCGGCCGGGACCCGGTCGGCGAGGCCGGCGTACGGCTGACCCGTACCGCTCCGGTACGCCAGGTGCTCACTCCGGCGGCCTGCTACCACGTGTACGTCCACCACCAGGGCAGCTCCCTGGACACCCCGCGGTACCTGACCACCCGCAACACCTGCTTCCGCCGGGAAACCCACTACCAGCCGCTACGCCGGCAGTGGACATTCCAGATGCGCGAACTGGTCTGCCTCGGTACCCGGACCGAGGTGCGGAACTTTCTGCGGCGTACCCGCGAGCTGGTGAGCGCGCTGCTGGACGAGCTGGAGCTGCCGGTCGCCTGGGAGACCGCCACCGACCCGTTCTTCCAGCCGACCCGCAGCCCGAAATACCTGGCACAGCGGCTGCAGCCGACGAAGCACGAAGCCCAGTTCGACGGCGGGCTCGCGATCGCGTCGGTGAACCTGCACGAGGACAGCTTCGGCGACGCGTACGAGCTGCTCCGGGACGGCCGGCCAGCCACCACCGGCTGCGTCGCGTTCGGCATCGAACGCTGGCTGTACGCCCTCACCCGCCGGTACGGCCCCGACCCCGGCGGCTGGCCCGACGTCGCCGCGGCCGCCCGCCGGGTGGTGTCCGGCCGTACCGCCGCCGACCTGCCGGCGGAGCCACGATGACCGGGCAGACGCTGATCACGGGCGCCGCCGGCTACCTGGGTCGCCGGATCGCGGCGCGGCTGCTGGCGGAGACCGACGACCGGCTGCTACTGGCGGTACGCGCCACCCGCCGTACCGAGCTGGCCGCGGTGGCGGTGACGCTGCGCCGCGAGCTGGGCCCCGGTACCGGCCGGCGGATCGCGGTGGTGCCGGTGGAGCTGTGCCGGCCGAATCCGTTCCAGGCGGTGGATCCCGCGGGCGTCACCCGGGTGGTGCACGCGGCGGCGCGTACCGAGTTCACGGTACGGCGGGACGTGGCGCGCCAGGTCAACGTGGACGGCACCCGGCTGGTAGCGGAATTCGCCGCCCGCTGCCCGAAGCTGGAGCGGCTGGTGGTGCTCTCGACGCTGTTCAGCGCGGGCCGGCGTACCGGTCTGGTAGCGGAGGTGGCGCACGACGGCGACGCCGGCTTCGCCAACCACTACGAGTGGTCCAAGTACGAAGCCGAGCGGCTGCTCCCCGGCCACCCGGAGCTGCCGCTGGCGATCGCCCGGCTGGCCACGGTGGTGGCCGACGACCGCACCGGGGTGGTGAGCCAGTACAACGCGTTCCACAACACCGTGAAGCTGTTCTTCTACGGGTTGCTGTCGCTGATGCCGGGCGACCCCGCTACCCCGCTCTACCTGGCGACCGCCGACTTCACCAGCCGTGGCGTCGCCCAACTGGCGCGACCGGAGCTGCCGGGCGGGATCTACCATCTGGCGCCGGCACCGTCTCAGACGATCACGCTCGGCGAGCTGATCGGCGTGGTGTTCGACGCGTTCGGGGCCGACCCCGGATTCCGCCGGCGGCGGCTGCTGCGCCCCGAGTTCTGCGACCTCGCCAGCTTCCGCGACCTGGTCGCGGCGAGCCGGAGCCTGTCGGCCAGCCCGATGGCGCAGGCGCTCGGCTCGGTGGCGCCGTTCGCGGAGCAGATGTTCCTGCCCAAGGACTTCGACAACCGCCGGCTGGCCGAGGTGTGGACCAGCGACCCGCAGCCCGATCCGCGCGACCTCGCCGCGGCGGTGTGCGGCCACCTGGTGCGTACCCGGTGGGACCGTACGCCGTCGCGTCCGATCGAGGAGACCGCATGACGCTGTCCGAGAACGACCTGTGGTTGCTGAGCTACTACCGCAGCTCCGAGATCAACGGCGCGCTGTTCTTCGGCCGGGTCGCCCGCACCATCAAGGCGGGCAAGCTGCAGGCCGAGGTGACGCACCACTTCGCCGACGAGGCGAACCACGCCCGCTACTGGACGGAGTGCGTCAACGACCTCGACGCGACGCCGATCAAGCTGCGGGCGTCGTACCAGGACCAGTACCTGCAGGCGATCGGGATGCCGGCCAACCTGATGGAGGTCATGGCGATCACCCAGGTCTTCGAGAAGCGGGTGATCGGTCAGTACCGGCAGCACCTGCGGGCGCCTGACCTGCACCCCCGGGTACGCCAGACCATCGAGCGGATCATGCTCGACGAGCGCTGGCACATCGAGTACGTACGGGACGCGCTGCGCGACATGGAGAGCCGGTACGGCGCCGAGCACATCGACGCCACGATCGCCCGGTTCACCGAGGCCGACGAGGAGATCTACGCGAAGACCCTCGCCGAGTACGGCGAGCGGATCGCCTTCCTGCAGGAGCCGGACCGGTGAGCGGCCGGCACCCGGTGGCGGGCGTACTGGTCGTCACCGCGACCTGGCCGCTGGCGACCGACGAGCTGACAGCCGGGGAGGCACGCGCGTACCGCACCCTGCCGCCCGGGCCGCGACGCCGGTCGTGGCTGACGGCGCGGCGTGCGCTGCGGTCGGCGTTGGCGGCGTGCCGGCTGCCCGGCGACACCTCACGGCACCGGATGCCGAGCCGGGTGGTGTCCCTGTCGCACTCCGCCGAGTACGCCGTCGCCGCGGTGCTGATCGGCGCCGGTCCGCCGGTGCTCGGCGTCGGTGTCGATCTGGAGCTGGACCGGGCTCCGGGGCCGCGTACCATCCCCTTCTTCCTGACCGACGCGGAGCGGGAGTGGACCGCGTCGCTGCCCGCGACCGAGCAGCCGGCCGAGCTGTTGCGGCTGTGGACGGTCAAGGAAGCGCTGTTCAAGGCGGACCCGGGCTCCACCTCCGCGCCCCGGGGCGTGATGATCACCCACCGGGCGATGCTCGCCAACCAGCAGACGCTGCGCGAGCACATGGAGATCGGGCCCGGCACCACGATCGTGAGCTGGCTGCCGACGTACCACGACATGGGTTTGTGCCTGGCGCTCCTGCAGCCGGTGTACGCGGGTGCGCAGGCCGTGGTGATGCAGCCCGAGACGTTCGTGATGCGGCCGGAACGCTGGCTGCGCGCCATATCCGGGCTTCCCGACGCGATGTCGGCGTCCCCGGACTTCGGGTACGCCTGGTGCACCCGGCGGGTCCGCGAGGACGCCACAGCGGGGCTGGACCTGCGCGGATGGCGGGTCGCGGTGAACGGCGCCGAGCCGGTGCAACCGGACACCCTGCGCGCGTTCCACGCCGCCTTCGCCCGCTGCGGACTCAGGGAACAGACCCTGACTCCGGCGTACGGGTTGGCCGAGGCGACCTTGTTCGTCACCGGCGGGACCGGTGCCGCCGCCCCGATCGTGCGCTGGTTCGGTCGCGAGGCGCTCGGTGGCGGCGGCGGGTACGTGGAGTTGGTCGGCTGTGGCGTACCGGGGCCCGGCATCGAGGTCGCGGTGGTCGACCCGGTCACCCGGCACCGGCTCGCCGACCGTACGACCGGCGAGATCTGGGTACGCTCCCCCGGCAACGGCGCCGGCTACTGGGGCATGCCGGAGCAGAGCCGCGAGGTGTTCGCCGCCCGGCTCGCCGGCGGCGAGACCGCCGACGACGGCGCGGCCGGCTGGTTGCGTACCGGCGATCTCGGGTTCCTGGACGAGCGCGAGCTGTTCGTCACCGGCCGCCGCAAGGACCTGATCGTGATCCACGGCGCGAACTATTACCCGCAGGACTTCGAACGGCTGGCGCAGCGGGCGCACCCGCTGTTCGACGGGGAGTTCGCCGCCGCGTACGCCGCCGGGGACCGGGTGACCGTACTGGTGGAGTCGGCCGACCGGAACGACCGGGACGGTGCCGCCCAGGCGGCGGCCGCCGCGGTCCGGGCGGTGACCGCGGAGCTGCCGGTCACCACCGACGTGGTGGTGGTGCCGCGGGGTCAGGTGCCGCGTACCACCAGCGGGAAGGCGCGCCGCCGCGAGTGCGCCCAGCGGTTGCGGGACGGCGCGCTGACCGTACTCGCGCAGTGGCCACGGAACGGGAGCTGACGTGACGACATCCCATGCCGTCCTGATCACCGGCTGCTCGTCCGGCGTCGGCCACGCCGCCGCGCTGCGTTTCCTGCGCGCCGGCCACCCGGTGTACGCCACCGCCCGGCAGGTCGAGACGCTGCGCGGCCTGGTGCAGGCCGGCGCGGTCGCGCTGCCGCTGGACCTGACCGACGACGCGTCGATGACGGCGGCGGTGAAGCGCGTGGAGTCCGACCACGGCGCGGTCGGCGTACTGGTCAACAACGCCGGCTACGGGCTACAGGGGGCGGTCGAGGTGATCTCGCTGGACGCCGTACGTACGCTCTTCGAGACCAACCTGTTCGGGGCGGTACGGCTCTGCCAGCTCGCGCTACCGGGGATGCGCGCCAGGGGCGCCGGACGGATCGTCAACGTCTCCGCGATGGGCGGCCACATCACGTTCCCCGGCACCGGGATGCTGCACGCCACCAAACACGCGCTGCGGGCGGCCAGCAACGCGCTCCGGCTGGAGGTACGTCCGTACGGCGTCGCGGTCAGCGTGGTCGAGCCGGGGCCGATCCGTACCCGATTCGCCGGCAAAGCCAACGCGACGCTGCCCACCGAGGCCGGCGCCGGCCCGTACCACCGGTTCCACGAAGAGCTGGCGGCGCGGCTGGAGGCGGCGTACCAGCCGAAGCCGGTCGACCTGGTGCTGAGCGCCGAAGCGGTCGCCCGGACCATCGAACGCGCCGCGCTCAGCCGGCGCCCCAGGGCCCGCTACCCGGTCGGGGCGATGTCGCGCGGCGTGATCGCGCTCAGCCGGTTCCTCCCCGACGCCGCCCTGGACGCGGTGATCCGCTGGCAGTTCCCGGTCCCGCGCCCGCCCGTTTGACGCCCCGACTGTTGCGGGACGCGTACGGGCGGGCGGTTACGACTTGGTGCACGATAGCGCCGGAGCGAGCCGAGGCCCGTTCGCCGGTCCGGCAAGGCGGAGGGTTGCCCGGATACCGGTGTTGTATCC
>JBOGDF010000173.1:0-11699 GCA_050701635.1 Micromonosporaceae bacterium
CGGTGACCCCGAGCGCGTTCGCCGCGGCGGCGCGCAGGCCGCGTACCGGGTAGCGGGTGACCGGCAGCCCCACGGCGGTCGCGGCGGTGGCGAGCGCGTCCCGGTAGAGCTCCGCCTCCGCCGCGTGGGCCAGCGAGTGCGAGGCCAGGATCTCGGCCACCGGCAGGTCCAGCACCTCCGGCCCCGGTACGCCCACCGGCACTGCGATGCCCACCAGCCGGTGCCCGGGCAACGCCGCGATCAGGTCGTCGAGCGCGTCCCGGGCGGCCGCCTCGGCGGCGGCGGCCGCGTGGCGTACCGCGGTGGTGTCGGGGATCGGGGCCTCCGCTCCCGGGTCCACCATGGCGTGGAACAGCCGCCGCTCGGGTACGTCCGCCGCCAGGTCGACGTCGATCCGGCGTACCACGCTGGTGGCGGCGTCCAGCGCGACCAGTGCGGCGGTGCCGGTGCCCTGGCGCCCGCCGCGGTCGCGTACCCCCAGAGCGATCTCAGCCATCGCCGTCTCCCGCGGTGCGGCCGGTGTGGCGCGCGAGGTGCCGCCACCGGCCGGCACGCCATAGCAGGACGTCGGTCGCCACACCGGACAGCCCGAACGGCGCTCCCTGGTGGGTGCCGCGCTCGCTCCAGCGGTACGCGCACACCGCCGTACCGCCGTCGCGGCGTGCCTGAAGGCCACTGATCGACCAGTCCTCGATCTCGGCGGCGGCGAAGAACTCGGCGGCCTCCGCGAGCAGCTGGTCCCTCCCGGTGGTGAGCCCGCCCGGACCGCCGGAGCCGAGGTGGTCGGACATCGTGACCTCCGCCAGGCACGCCAGGTCCTTGTCCCGCATCGCCTGCCACCAGACCCGGACCGCGCTCTCCGGTGTCGCTCCGGGGGTCACCGGGTGCCTCGCAGCGCGCCGCCCGGGTGCGGCCGCTCGCTCTGCCGCTGCCGCTCCCACTCGATCGGGTCGGCCGGATCGGACACGGTCACGCCCAGCTCGGCAAGGGCGCCGATCAACACCTGCCGGCGGTACGCCGAGAACGTGATCACGTGCGCCACCACGCCGCCGAAGGTGAAGCTCTGCGGTGGCTCGCAGAGCGCGTCGACGAACACGTCGCCCCACTCGTCGCGGTCGCGGATGCCGCGTACCAGGGAAAGGAATTCTTCCCCCGCCGACGCCCAGCGGGTACGCAGCCCGTCCAGGCTCTTGTCCGTGGTCTCCGGGAAGTCGCGACCGGCGATCGCCGCCGACCACACCTCCTTGGTGAACACCAGCCGTTCCAGCATGGCCCGTACGTTCGGCTCCGGCCCGTCGAAGCTCAGCACGGTGTGCCCCGGCCGGATCGCGCGGTCGAGCTGTTCGTCGGTGAGCCCGGCGGCGCGTTCCAGCAGCTTGCCGGTGAGCCAGTGGTCGTGTTCGAGCAGCCGGTCGGTCAGATCCATGGTGCGCTCCTTCGGTTCGCCGGACAGCCGCAGGCCGGCCGGTGCGTGGAAGTGGATGCCGTTGGGGGCCCGAAGCCGGAAGTCGCCCTGGAACCGGCTCGGCGAGACCCCGTACGCCCGGGAGAAGGCCCGGGAGAACGCCTCGGTCGAGCCGTACCCGGCCTGGAAACCGGCGTCGGTGACGCTGCCGTCGCGGGTCAGCCGCCAGGCGGCGCGTTCCAGCAGCAACCGGCGCCGGAACGCCGTCGGCGCCTCGCCCAGCCCGGCGCTGACCAGCCGGTCGAAGTGGAACCGGCTCAGGAACGCCCGGCCCGCCACCTGATCGCCGTTCAGCCCGTCGTCCAGGGTGCCCAGCACCGTGTCGAGCAGCTCGCGGAGCCGGTCCGGCCGTGGTGGCGTCATGCGGTCATTCGACCAGACCGCAGGTGTTCGCTGCTTGATCGCGCTTGCGGTTCTGGCTGGTCGGCCCCGGCACCCGCGTCGCCGCCGGTCACACCTGCGCGCGATCCGGGCGCCCGAGGCGACTAGATTCTGGGGGTACGGCAACGAGGGGGTAAAGCAGTGCGGATCGTACGGTTCGCCCATCCGGGCGGGATGTCATTCGGAGTGGTCGAGGGCGATCCCGGCACGGTGGCGCAGATCGAGGGGCACCCGTTCGGGGAGCTCCGGTTCACCGGCGAGCGCTGGGCGGTGCCCGACGTACGGCTGCTCTCGCCGATCCTGCCGAGCAAGGTGGTCTGCGTCGGGCGCAACTACGCAGACCACGCCGCCGAACACGGCTCCGAGGTGCCGAAAGAGCCGCTGCTGTTCCTCAAGCCGTCCACCTCGGTGATCGGCCCCGGCGACACCATCAAGCTGCCGGTGCAGTCCAAACAGGTCGAGCACGAGGCGGAGCTGGCGGTGGTGATCGGCGCGACCGGGGCCCGCCGGGTCTCCCGCGACGCGGCGCCCGCCACGATCTTCGGCTACACCTGCGGCAACGACGTCACCGCCCGCGACCTGCAGCGCAGCGACGGGCAGTGGACCCGCGCCAAGGGCTTCGACTCGTTCTGCCCGCTCGGCCCGTGGATCGAGACGCAGCTCGACGCCGGCGATCTCGAGGTGCGCTGCGAGGTCAACGAGGAGGTACGCCAGCTCGGCCGTACCAAGGACATGGTCTTCGACATCCCGACCCTGATCTCGTACGTCTCACACGTGATGACGCTGCTGCCCGGCGACGTGATCCTCACCGGCACCCCCGCCGGTGTGGAGCCGCTTGCGGCGGGGGACAACGTGGAAGTCCGCATCCAGGGCATCGGTGCCCTGGCCAACCCGGTGGTGAACCTTGACTGAGGTAGTACGCGTCCGCTTCTGCCCGTCCCCGACCGGCGTACCGCACGTCGGGCTGATCCGTACCGCGCTGTTCAACTGGGCGTACGCCAGGCACCACAGTGGACAGTTCGTGTTCCGGATCGAGGACACCGACGCCGCCCGCGACTCCGAAGAGTCCTACGGCATGCTGGTCGACTCGCTGCGCTGGCTCGGGCTGGACTGGGACGAGGGCCCCGAGGTGGGCGGCCCGTACGGCCCGTACCGGCAGAGCGAACGCCGCGAGGTGTACGCCGACGTGGTGCGCAAGCTGGTCGAGGGCGGGCACGCGTACGAGGCGTTCTCCACCGCCGAGGAGATCGAGGCCCGGCACCACGCCGCCGGCCGCGACCCGAAGCTCGGCTACGACAACTACGACCGCACCCTCACCGACGAGCAGAGGCAGCGGTTCCGCGACGAAGGCCGTACCCCCGTGCTGCGGCTGCGGATGCCCGACGAGGACATCAGCTTCCCCGATCTGGTACGCGGCGACGTCACCTTCAAGGCCGGCAGCGTCCCCGACTTCGTGATCGTGCGCGGCAACGGCGACCCGCTCTACACCCTGGTCAACCCGGTCGACGACGCGCTGATGAAGATCACCCACGTGCTGCGCGGCGAAGACCTGCTCTCCTCCACACCCCGCCAGATCGCGCTCTACCAGGCGCTCACCGCGGTCGGGCTCGCCGACGGGCCGCCCCGTTTCGGGCACCTGCCGATGGTGGTCGACGAACGCAACAAGAAGCTGTCCAAGCGGGACCCGCGGTCGGACCTGCTGGCGTACCGGACGAAGGGCTATCTGCCGGACGGGCTGCTCAACTACCTGTCGCTGCTCGGCTGGGCGATCGGCCCCGACCGCGACATCTTCAGTCAGCAGGAGCTGGTCGAAGCGTTCGACATCGCCAAGGTCAGCCAGAACCCGGCCCGGTTCGACGAGAAGAAGTGCGAGGCGATCAACGCCGCCCACATCCGGCTGCTGCCGCCGCCGGAGTTCGCCGCCGCGGTCACCCCGTACCTGTCCTCGGCCGGGCTAGTCGGCTCGCCGCTGTCCGACGCCGAGTCGGCGCTGCTGACCGCCGCCGCGCCGCTGGTGCAGGAGCGGATCGTCGTACTGTCCCAGGCCGCCGAGATGCTCGCGTTCCTGTTCACCGACGAGGAGAAGTTCGCCCCCGACCCGGACCACGCCGCCAAGGCGCTCGGCCCCGACGCGGCGCCGGTGCTTGCGGCCGCCGCCGAGGCGTTGGAAGCGCTGCGCAGCTGGGACGCGGCGGCCGTCGAGGAGGCGCTCAAGACGACGCTGGTGGACGGCCTGGGAATGAAACCCCGCAAAGCCTTTGCGCCGGTACGCGTCGCCGTCAGCGGCCGTACGGTATCGCCCCCGTTGTACGAATCCATCGAGCTGCTCGGCCGCGACCGTACGCTCAGCCGACTCCGCCGGGCACAGGATGCGCAAGCGTAACCAAACACACCCGATCCGGTTTGGGTCTGTCAACGCCGTCGGGTACAGTCATTCCCCGGTGCACACGCGCCGATGGGGTATGGGGTAATTGGCAGCCCGACTGGTTCTGGCCCAGTTAGTCTAGGTTCGAGTCCTGGTACCCCAGCCATCAGTGCAGTGGCACTGGTTTTGTGTACGGCCCCGTCGTCTAGTGGCCTAGGACGCCGCCCTCTCAAGGCGGTAGCGCCGGTTCGAATCCGGTCGGGGCTACATAGCTGGGAGAGTCCTGCTTGCGAACACCGCAAGCCAGGGCTCTTTCGCATTTCATCGGGGGGGCGACCCCCCGAGCCCCCCGGAACCCCCCACCCCGCACGGACACCCCGCACCTCGAAACCCCTCACTCCGTACGGACGCCCCGTCCCGCACGGACACCCCGTCCCGCACGGACACCCCGTCCCGCACGGACACCCCGTCCCGCACGGACACCCCGTCCCGCACGGACACCCCGTCCTGCACGGACACCCCGTCCTGCACGGACACCCCGTCCCGCACGGACACCCCGTCCCGTACGGACAGCCCGCCCGCTTGGAGCCCTCACCCCGTACCGACATTCCGCCCCTCGGAAAGCCCCGTAGGACACCCGCCCGCTCGGCGTGGGACACCCCAACTTCGGTCGCACCGGCCAGCCGGGTTGCCGAGCCGCGGGGAGGCTCGGCAGGCGGAAACATTGATGGAGATCTATGCAATTCGTGATTGACGTGTCACTCTGAGGTGTGCTCGGCACTATTCTTCTTAGAGGCTTGTAGGGACGACAAGAAACCTTCGGGGGAAGGCGCGGTGGGGTGGGGGAGTGCGGGTGGAATTTCGTCTTATGGGGCCGGTCGAGGCCTGCGACGGCGCTGATCTGGTGCCGTTGGGATCACCGCAGCAGCGGTTCGTCCTGGTGGCGCTTCTCCTGGAACCTAACCGTGTGGTGGCGGTCGACCGTCTCGTCGACATGATGTGGCCGGAGGGCGCGCCGGCGTCGGCCCGCAACGCCCTCCAGGTGTACGTGAGCCGGCTGCGCCGCGTGTTGCGGCCGCGCTGCGGCGCGCAGACTGACAGCAGCCGGGTGGAGATCCAGACCGTGGGAGCCGGCTACCGGATCGTGGTTGATCCCGAGGCGGTGGACGTACACCGGTTCCACGCACTCCTGGAAGCCGCCCGGCGGGCTCGGGGAGAGGAGCGGGCGGTCAGCCTGCTGCGCCGCGCGCTCGAGCTGTGGTCGGGTCCACCGCTCGCCGATCTCGACAGTCCGTGGCTGCGCCGGCACGTCTGCCTGCCGTGGGAGGAGTCCTGGGCCGACGCGCACGAGCAGCTGTTCACGATGGAGCTGCGCCGGGGCAACCACCACCAGGTGTTGCCGCGGCTGCGTGAGTTCGCCGCTCGTTACCCCACCCGCGAACGGCTGGCCGCCCAGCTGATGGCCGCGCTGTACGACATGGGGCAGCGTGCGGAAGCGCTCGCCGCGTACCGGCGGGTGTCCGAGGCGTTCAGCAGCCAACTCGGCATCGACCCGGGCCCTGCGCTGGACGAGCTGCACCTGGCGATCCTGCGCAACGACCCGGTGGGCGTGCCCGCAGGGCGCTAAGCGGACGTTAAGCGGACGTACAGCCGACGCTCAGCGAACTCCTCCACGATGCGGTGGCCCGCTCACATGCGATGCCCAGGAGGCAGTGATGAAGCTGATCGGACGAATCTTCCTGATGCTGGGTCTGGCCATCGGCCTGCTCGCGATACCCGCGGCCGCGCAGGCCAAGGTCGCCGCGCCGACGCCGACCGGCAACGAGGTCGGCATCCAGGCCGGCTGCCACGTACACCCCAAGGGCGACCTGGTGAACATCCGGCGTTACCCGCGTACCAGCGCCGAGCGGATCGGCATTCTCTACAGCGGCAATCAGGCCGATGCCCTGTGCGACGCGGTCAGCGGCGGCTCCTACACCGCTTGCGGCGGCACCAGCAGCTGGTGGGTGCCGGTCAACTGGAACGGTGCGCGAGGCTACGTCGCCTGGCGGTGTGTCTACTGGCATGTCGACCACTGAGTAGCTCCAGCGACGCTGGCCACCGTCCCCGGACGGTGGCCAGCGTCGGGTTCAGCTGCGGGACCCGGCCGTGCCGGTCGGCTAGAGGGCCGTGCCGGTCGGCTAGAGGCCGGAGAGGCGCTGGCCGGCGCGTACCACCGCTATCGCGTGGCGGTCGCCGGGGCGGCGGCCGAGGCGTTCGATCGGGCCGGAGACGCTGATCGCGGCGATCACGCGGCCGGTGCGGTCGCGGATCGGGGCAGATACGGACGCCACGCCGGCTTCGCGTTCGGCGACGCTCTGGGCCCAGCCGCGGCGGCGTACCTCCGCCAAAGTTCTGGCGGTGAACTTGGCACGGGGCAGCAGGGGCAGCACCGCCTCGGGGGGCTCCCATGCCAGCAGCACCTGAGCCGCCGAGCCGGCCACGATGGGGAGCACCGCTCCCACGGGCACGGTGTCGCGCAGGCCGCTGGCGCGCTCGGCGGCGGCGACACAGAGGCGCTCGTCGGCGCGCCTGAGATACAACTGCGCGCTTTCGCCGGTCTGATCCCGCAGCTGGGCCAGCACCGGCTCGGCGGCGGCCAGCAGCACGTCGGGGGCGGCGTTGGCGAACTCGCCGAGCCTCGGGCCGGGGCGCCACCGGCCGTGCGGATCGCGTACCAGGATCCGGTGCAGCTCCAACGCCTGCGCCAGGCGGTGCGCGGTCGCCCTGGGTAGCTTGGTGCGATCGACGAGGTCGGCCAGGCTGGCGCCCTCCACACAGGCCTCCAGAATGAGAACCGCCTTGTCGAGTACGCCTACGCCACTGATACTGTGTCCCACAGAACGAAACATACCTCCCATCATTCGGGATGTCCACTGAGTGGGACGAAACCCGGGTGTGGGATGAAACCCGGTGCGGGACGTACGGCAGGAGTGGAGACGATGGCGCGCACGCTGGCCGAGAAGATCTGGGACGCCCATGTGGTACGCCGGGCCGACGGTGAGCCGGACCTGCTCTACATCGATCTGCACCTGCTCCACGAGGTGACCAGCCCGCAGGCCTTCGACGGGCTGCGCGCGGCGGGGCGGAAGGTGCGGCGTACCGACCTCACGATCGCCACCGAGGACCACAACACGCCCACCGACAACCTGCTGCAGATCTCCGACCCGATCTCGCGTACCCAGATCGAGACGCTGCGCGCCAACTGCGCCGAGTTCGGGGTACGGCTGCATCCGCTGGGCGACATCGAGCAGGGCGTGGTGCACGTGATCGGGCCCCAGCTCGGGCTGACCCAGCCGGGGATGACCGTGGTGTGCGGCGACTCCCACACCTCCACCCACGGCGCGTTCGGGGCGCTCGCGTTCGGGATCGGGACCAGCGAGGTCGAGCACGTACTGGCCACCCAGACGCTGCCTCAGGTACGCCCGCGCACCATGGCGGTCAACGCCACCGGGGACCTCACCGACGGGGTGACCGCGAAGGACCTGATCCTGGCGCTGATCAGCCAGGTCGGCACCGGCGGCGGCCAGGGTCACGTGGTGGAGTACCGAGGACCGGCGTTCGAGGCGCTGTCCATGGAAGGCCGGATGACGGTGGCGAACATGTCCATCGAGTGGGGCGCCAAGGCCGGCATGTTCGCTCCGGACGACACCACCTTCGAATACCTCGAGGGGCGGGTGCACGCGCCGAGCGGGAAGCTGTGGGAGCAGGCGCTGGAGCACTGGCGCGGGCTGCGCAGCGAGCCCGACGCGGCATTCGACACCGAGGTGACGATCGACGCGGCTGGGATCACGCCGTACGTCACCTGGGGCACCAACCCGGGCCAGGGCGCGCCGCTGTCGGCCACCGTGCCGGACCCGGCGTCGTTCAGCGACCCGGGCGAGCGCAACGCCGCCGAGCGCGCCCTGGAGTACATGGCGCTCACCCCCGGTACGCCGCTGCGCGACGTCGGCATCGACGTGGTGTTCGTCGGCTCCTGCACCAACGGGCGGATCGAGGACCTGCGGGCCGCCGCCGAGGTGCTGCGCGGCCACAAGGTCGCCGACGGCGTACGGATGATGGTGGTGCCGGGCTCGGCGCGGGTGCGCGCCCAGGCCGAGGACGAGGGGCTGGACGCGGTGTTCACCGCCGCGGGCGCGGAGTGGCGGTTCGCCGGCTGCTCGATGTGCCTGGGCATGAACCCCGACAAGCTCGCCGTCGGCGCCCGCAGCGCGTCCACCTCCAACCGCAACTTCGAGGGCCGGCAGGGCAAGGGTGGGCGTACCCACCTGGTCTCGCCGCCGGTCGCCGCCGCCACCGCGGTCGCCGGCCACCTCGCCGCCCCCGCCGACCTGTAGACCTTTTCGGGAGTACGAGCATGCAGAAGTTCACCGTGCACACCGGCCGCGCCGTGCCGCTGCGGCGTTCCAATGTAGACACCGACCAGATCATCCCGGCGGAGTACCTGAAGCGGGTGTCGCGTACCGGGTTCGCCGACGGGCTGTTCTCGGCGTGGCGGGACGAGCCGGGCTTCGTGTTGAACCAGCCGGCGTACGACGGCGCCACGGTGCTGGTGGCCGGGCCCGAGTTCGGCACCGGATCCTCGCGGGAGCACGCGGTGTGGGCGTTGCAGGACCACGGATTCGCCGCCGTGATCTCGCCCCGGTTCGGCGACATCTTCCGCAACAACGCGCTCAAGGGCGGGCTGCTGCCGGTGCAGCTGCCGGCCGACGCGGTGGAGACCCTGTGGGCCGCCGTGGAATCCGACCCGACCCAGGACGTCACGGTGGACCTGGTGGCGCGGGAAGTGCGCGCCGGCGACCACGCCTGGCCGTTTCCGATGGACGAGTTCAGTCGTTGGCGGTTGTTGGAAGGACTCGACGATATCGACCTGACGCTGCGGCATGACGCGGCGATCGGGGAGTACGAACACCGTAGGTTGGCGTTCCTGCCGCGTACCCAGGTGACTTAGCGGAGCACCGCTTTCGGCTCCCGAAGCGCGTACGAATCGGCCAAGCGGGCGGAATCCGTTACGACACAAGGCCTTTTATTGCCGATGTGTTTGTATCGAGCCGTGTTGCGGCATAGCGTGCGCGCAGATGGCCTTGCGTATAAGCGTTGGTGGCCAACCGCAAACTTTGGGAGGGGAAGTCGTGAACAAGGGCGAGCTGCTAGATGCCCTGGTCAATCGACTGGGGGATAAGAGAGTCGCGAACGACGCGCTCGACGCCGTGCTGACCGAGATTCAGCGCGCTGTCTCGAAGGGCGCCAAGGTCTCGATCGCCGGTTTCGGAGTGTTCGAAAAGCGCGAGCGGGGGGCTCGTACGGCGCGCAATCCACGTACCGGGGAAACCGTGAAGGTACGCAAGACCTCGGTGCCGGCATTCCGTGCCGGGCAGGCGTTCAAGGACGTGGTGACCGGGAAGAAGAAGCTGCCCGCGGTGCCGAAGGCCGCACCCAAGGCGGAGCCGAAGGCGGCGACCCCGGCGGTCGCCAAGGCCCGTGCCGCGGCACCGGCCAGCCGTACCACCAGGTCAGCGCCGGCGCGGGCCACGGCGGCCCGCAGTACGACCGCCCGCAAGACCGCCACCAGCCGTACCGCCAAGGCGGCACCGGCGCGGAGCGCGGCCAAGGCCACCAAGGCCGGCACTGCGAAGGCCACGAAGGCGCGCACCACCAAGGCCACGACGGCCGCTGCGAAGCCGGCGACAAAGGCGACGAAGACCGCCGCGCGCACCACCAAGAAAGCGGCGCCGGCGAAGACCGCCGCCAAGCGCACCACGAAGAAAGCCACGACGGCTAAGGCTCCGGCCAAGCGCGCCACCACCGCGAAGGCGGCCACCCGTACCGCCAAGAAGGCCGGGACCAAGGCGGCTGCCAAGACCACGGCGAAGCGCGCTTCGGCGAAGAAGGCGCCGGCGAAGAAAGCCGTCGTGAAGAAGGCCGCGGCGAAGAAG
Organism: Micromonosporaceae bacterium; assembly: GCA_050701635.1. Lineage (GTDB taxonomy): Bacteria > Actinomycetota > Actinomycetes > Mycobacteriales > Micromonosporaceae > WHSM01. The sequence continues at coordinate 10,187 of JBOGDF010000173.1, forward strand.
ACGGCGACCAAGAGCGCCGCGTCGCGTACCACCGCCGCCAAGAGCGCGACCAAGCGCGCCACCAAGTCGGCGACCCGCAAGAAGTAGTCAGCGCGACATCCACGAAAGACGCCCGCATCGTGCGGGCGTCTTTCGTTTTGCCTTCCGATGTGGACGGTCGCGATTCATCGACCAAGTCCGATATTTCGTCAGCGGCGTACGATTCCCGGCGGGAGTACGTATTCCGAAGAATTGATCAACCGCTATCCGACGGCGCCGGGGTCCAGATGGTCGGCCGCCACGAGCGTGTCACCCGTGAAGGACAGCGCCCACGCGGTGCCGTCGGAGGTCCGTACGTTGGGCAGCGCGAGGTCGTCGCTGTCGGCGAGCAGCGCCACGGTGTCCGGGATGACGCCGCGTTCACAGCAGACCACTACCGGATCCTCGTCGCCGCTGGTGAGCGTCGCCAGCCGTTCGGCGGTCACCTCGGGGGAACGGGCATGGGATTCGGCGTCGAAGACGCTGTCCGAGCCGATCTCCAGCTCCAGCCGGCTGGCGAGCGGCTCCACGGTCTGTACGCAGCGCCGCGCCGTCGCCGACAGCACCCGGCCCGGCACGTACCACGCCAGCAGCTCGGCGAGCCGGAGCGCGGCCTGCTCCCCGGGTTCGCCCAGCGGGCGGGTCACCTCGGGGCCGTCCCAGCCCTCGGCGACCGGCGTGGCGTGCTGCACCAGCACCACGGTCCGTACGTCGCGCGGCAGCTTCGCGAACGCCGCCACCACGTCAGCGTCCCGCCGGTACGACAGCGCCTCGCCCGCGTCGTCCAGCGGCACCCACTTCAGCTGGTCGACCTCCTTGGTGGCGGTCAGCTCGCCCTCGGCGCCGGCCCGCATCGACCAGTAGTCGACGGTCTTGTCCGCGGCGCCCTGGCTGGTGAGCACCGGATAGTTCACCGTCGGCAGGCGTACCCCCAGCACCGGGGTAACGCCGGTCTCCTCGGCGACCTCCCGGCAGGCGGCCGCCAGCGGGTGCTCGCCGTCAGTCAGCTTGCCCTTCGGCAGCGACCAGTCCTGGTATTTCGGGCGGTGCACCAGCGCCACCTCGGTCACGCCGTCCCGCTCCCGCCACAGCAGCCCGCCGGCCGCTCGTACCGTGCTCCGCATCAAGTGCTCCGCTTCCAGGGGACGCCCCGCGCCGGCGGGGCGGTCAGCTTCAGACCAGCCATTCCGTTGCCGTACGCCATTTCTGTTCCCGCCAGGCGTACCCGAAGGACTCCCGGGCCGAGGCGGACAGTACGTGCTCGCGTTCTACCAGGCGGCCCACCAGGATCGCCAGGTGCCGGTCGGTGGGCGCCGCGTCGCTGGCCGCCAGCCAGGTGCGCGCCGAACGCTGGGCTTCCCGCTCCACGTCCAGCAGCCCGACCAGCGGGTCCAGCGCGTCCACCAGCCGCCGAGCCGGCTTGCCGACCACCGGGATCGCCAGCCGGGACAGCCGGCGCAGCCGGCGCGCGGCCCGGCGCGCCGTACTCCACTGG
>JBOGDF010000174.1:0-11696 GCA_050701635.1 Micromonosporaceae bacterium
CGAAGGGGAAACGCCCGGACCCATCCCGAACCCGGAAGCTAAGCCCTCCAGCGCCGATGGTACTGCACCCGACAGGGTGTGGGAGAGTAGGACGCCGCCGGACAAAACCACACAAAGAAACCGCAGGAACGGGGCCCACAAACCCCACCCTGCGGTCTCTTTGCGTCTCCAGACGTCTCGCATTCCCGCTGCATCTCCATGTCTCGCATTCCCGCTGCCGCCTTCTTGCACATGCTGCGTCTCTTTGCGTCCGCCGTGTGGGGCGTACGGCGGTAAGGAAGACGTAACGGGGTCGGGTGAGGCAGAAGTCGGTCCGCTGGGGCAGGCTTCTAGGTATGAAGTCGTGGCGTGTCGTGGGGCTGCTGTCCGCCGCGGCCGGGTTGGGTACGAGCGAGCTCGTCGCGGCGTGGGTCAGCCCGGGCGCGTCTCCGTACTTCGCGGTTGCCGACGCCGTGGTGGACCTGACGCCGACCTCGGTGCGGGAGACCTCGATCGCGGTGTTCGGCCCGTGGGGGAAGTTGGTCCTCCTGGCGGGCGTGGCCGCAGTGCTCGTCGCGTGTGCGATCGCGATCGGGCGGCTCGCGGAGCGGTCGTTGCGTACGGGGCTTGTGGGGGTTGGCGTACTCAGCGGGATCGGGCTGGCGGCGGCGGTGACCCGGCCGGGCGCCGGCGTGGCCGATGCCGTGCCGTCCGTGGTGGGCGGGTTCGTCGCGGGTGCTGTGCTGGTCTGGCTGAGCTGGCTGGTCCGCGATGACGGCGTACCGGAAGAGGCTGAGGGAGGGTACGACCGGCGGAGGTTCCTGATCGCCGGGGGCGTGGTCGCCGCCGGCGCGGTGGTCGCGGCTGCGGCGGGGCAGTGGGTCTCGTACGGCAGGTACGGCGCCGCGCGGTCGCGGGCCGCGTTGCGGGTGCCCCGTCCCGACAGCCCCGCGAGCGGGGTGGCGCGAGATGCCGCCGCCGACGTTCCTCAGCTGAGCCGCTTCCACACCCCGAATCGAGACTTCTACCGGGTGGACACCGCATTGACGGTGCCGCAGGTCCGGGCCGATGAATGGGCGCTGGAGATCCACGGAATGGTGGACCGTCCGATGCGGATCACGTACGAACAACTGCTCAGCCGTACGTTGATCGAGCGGGACATCACCCTTGCCTGCGTGTCGAACCCGGTAGGCGGGCCGTACGTCGGGAATGCGCGGTGGATCGGCGTAGCGCTGAAAGAACTGTTGGACGAGGTGGGGGTGCGGGGCGGTGCCGACCAGGTGGTGAGCAGGTCCCACGACGGCATGACGATCGGCACGCCGACCGCGGCGCTCACGGACGGCCGGGACGCGATGCTGGCGGTGGCGATGAACGGGGAGCTGCTGCCGCTGGAGCACGGATTCCCGGTACGGATGGTGGTCCCCGGGCTGTACGGGTACGTGTCCGCGTGCAAGTGGATCGTCGACATGGAGCTGACCACGTTCGAGGCGTACGACGCTTACTGGATCAAGCAGGGGTGGGCCGAGCAGGCCGAGATCAAGACTGCGTCGCGGATCGACACGCCACGCCCCGGGGCCGAGCCGGCCGCCGGCGAGGTGGTCGTGGGCGGTGTGGCGTGGGCGCAGCACCGCGGTATCGACCGGGTCGAGGTGCGAGTCGACGACGGTCGCTGGCAGCCGGCGGAGCTCGCCAGCACTCCCTCGGTGGACACCTGGCGGCAGTGGACTTACCGGTGGCAGGCGACGCCGGGGCCGCACCGGTTGGGGGTGCGCGCGACCGACGGGGACGGCATCACACAGACCGACGAGAAGCAGGACTCCTACCCCGACGGCGCCACCGGCTGGCACCAGGTCGAGGTCACCGTCGGCGGCTGACGGCGGCCTGGCCAGCACTGTTACCGCCGCATGCCATGTGATGCCGGCTACGTTTCAGCCATCGGATTAACTATCGCGCCGCGCTCCTCAGCACGCTAACGTGCCGAGTGTGGGCGCCCCTTCACGCTCTTCGCGAGCGAATGCGGATGACGCCGGGCCGGCGTCCGTACCGGCACGGGGAGATCTCGAGCGCACGACTGAAGCGCGGTACGCCGTGCACCGGCGGGCGGTGGACGGGATCCGGACGGCGTACCGGCGGATACCGGAGGGGGCGGCGCCGCGGATCGCGAAGCGTACGTCGAACCTGTTCCGGTTCCGTTCCGACGGCGACGTCGGGCTCGACGTCAGCGGCTTCGACCAGGTGCTGTCGGTGGACCCCGAGCGGCGTACCGCCGACGTCGGCGGGATGGTCACGTACGAGCGGCTGGTGGACGCCACCCTGCCGTACGGGTTGATGCCGCTGGTGGTGCCGCAGCTGCGCACCATCACCCTCGGCGGCGCGGTCACCGGACTGGGGATCGAGTCGACCTCCTACCGCACCGGGCTGCCGCACGAATCCGTGCTCGAGATGGAGATCCTTACCGGCGCCGGCGAGGTGGTGGTCGCCACCCCGGACAACGAGCACGCGGACCTGTTCATGGCCTTCCCCAACTCGTACGGGACGCTCGGGTACGCGTTGCGGCTGACCATCGAGCTGGAGCCGGTGAAGCCGTACGTGACGCTGCGGCATCTGCGCTTCGACGACGCGGCCAGCGCGATGGCGACCCTGGGCGAGATCTGGGAGCGCTCGGCGTACCAAGGCGAAGGGTTTGATTTTGTCGACGGGGTGGCTTTCAGCCGGGACGAGGTCTACCTGACGCTGGGGAGTTTCGCCGACGAGGCGCCCTACACCAGCGACTACACCGGGATGGACATCTACTTCCGGTCGATCCAGCAACGCGACACCGACCACCTCACGATCTACGACTACCTGTGGCGATGGGACACCGACTGGTTCTGGTGCTCCGGTGCGTTCGGGCTGCAGCGGCCCGGAATCCGGCGGCTGTGGCCGCGGCGGTACCGCCGCTCGGATGTCTACCGGCGGCTGGTGGCGTGGGACCGGCGGCACCAGGTCAGCGCCCGGATCGACCGGTGGCGCGGCCGTCCAGCGACCGAAGCGGTGATCCAGGACATCGAGGTGCCGGTCGGCCGGGTCGCCGACTTCCTCGACTTCTTCCACCGCGAGATCAAGATTTCACCGGTGTGGCTGTGCCCGTTGCGGCTGCGCCCCCCGGCGGGAGACCGGCCGGTACGCAGCTGGCCGCTCTACCCGCTCGAGCCGGACGTACGGTACGTGAACCTCGGGTTCTGGTCCGGCGTACCGCTGCCGAAGGGGCGCGAGGACGGCTACTACAACCGGCTGATCGAGGACGAGGTGACCCGGCTGGACGGGCACAAGTCGCTGTACTCCGACGCGTACTACACCCCGGAGGAGTTCTGGCGGCTGTACAACGGCGTGGCGTACCGGGAGGTGAAGCGCGCATACGACCCGCGAGGGCGACTCCTCAACCTCTATGACAAGTGTGTACGTAACCGCTAGGGGGACTGTGATGCGGCTGGCCGAGGCGTTCGAGCAGTTGGTGGGGACCAACTTTCCGGTGGAGTTCGTGGCGTACGACGACAGTCGTGCGGGGGACCCCGATGCCGGACTGAGAGTCGAGGTGCGCTCCCAGCGCGCCCTGCAGTACCTGGTGCACGCACCCGGGGAGCTGGGGCTGGCGCGGGCGTACGTGGCGGGGGACCTGGAGATCGAGGGCGACATGTACACCGCCCTGTCCCGGCTGATGAGCGCCTCCGGACAGTTCCAGAACATGACCGGCCGGCAGCTGCTGAAGCTGTTCCGGGAGGTGGGCGGGGTCAAGCTGCTGCGCCGCGTACCGCCGCCGGACCCCGAGGTCAGGCTGCACGGGCGGCGCCACTCGAAGGCCCGCGACCAGGCGGCGATCTCGCACCACTACGACGTGTCGAACCAGTTCTACGAGTGGGTGCTGGGGCCGTCGATGACGTACACCTGCGCGGTGTTCCCGGAGGCCGACGCCACCCTGGAGCGGGCGCAGTGGACCAAGTACGACCTGGTGGCCCGCAAGCTCGGGCTCAAGCCCGGGATGCGGTTGCTCGACGTCGGCTGCGGCTGGGGCGGCATGGTGCGCCACGCCGCTCAGGAGTACGGCGTCAAGGCGCTCGGTGTGACGCTGTCGGCCAAGCAGGCGGAGTGGGGGCAGAAGGCGATCTCCGAGGCGGGGCTGTCCGACCTCGCCGAGATCCGGCACTGCGACTACCGCGACGTCGCCGAGGGCGACTTCGACGCGGTCAGCTCGATCGGGCTCACTGAGCACATCGGCAAGGCCAACCTGCCCAGCTACTTCAGCTTCCTGTACGACAAGCTCAAGCCCGGCGCGCGGCTGCTCAACCACTGCATCACGCGGTCGAACAGCTTCGACAAGGCGTACTACTCGAAGGGCTTCATCAACCGGTACGTGTTCCCGGACGGCGAGCTGGTCGAGCCCGGGCACCTGATGACCCTGATGAGCGACACCGGGTTCGACGTCAAGCACGAGGAGAATCTCCGCGAGCACTACGCGAAGACGCTCGCCGGCTGGTGCGCCAACCTGGAGCAGCACTGGGACGAGGCGGTGGCCGAGGTCGGTGAACAGACCGCGCGCGTGTGGCGACTGTACATGGCGGCCTCACGGCTCGGCTTCGAGCGCAACTGGATCCAGCTGCACCAGATTCTCGGCGGCCGGCCGGACGAGAACGGCGTGGTGCCGTACCCGCTGCGTCCCAGCTGGTAGCGGCACTGGGCGGGGCACGCGGCGGGCTCCAGTGTCGGCCGGAGCTCACTGGTAGCGTGCCGGACCGAGTCGATACCGGTCGATATGTATGGCGTAGTCTGTGGCGACCTTCGCAGGGTGGCATAACTGCGCCAATTTCGTCCTATCCTGAAACATCGCGGACTGCCCTGACGAAAGGATGAAGAGTCCGTTTGGTGGTCGCCCGTGCGGCTCAGGAGGGAATCGCGTGGTCTCCAACCAGCCGTCCGACGCCCCCACCGAGCACGTTGGGCTGAGCCTCGGCGAGCGGCTGCGAGCCCTGGACGGGTACGAGCCGATCGCCGACGAGGGGGATCCGACCGAGACGCGCCCGCTGCCGGTGGCGCCTCCTACGCAACGGCCGCCCGCCGATCCGTGGGGCGACAACACCGCCGACTTCAGCAGGGTCGACACCGCCACCCGGGCGGCGCTCGCGGACGACTCCGGTGCCCCGGATCGGCACACCGACGGGGACGCGACGCACGGGTTGGACGCGATGCTCGGCACCGAGGACGCGACCGACGGACCCACCCCGGAGGAGCGGGCCGGATCACGGCGTACGGCGGTGGTGTTGTCGCTGGTGCTGGTCGCCGCGCTGGCGGGGCTGGGCACCGGGTACGCCGTCGTACAGGCGATGGGTGGCTGGGACGCCGTCTGGGTCGGCTCCGACGGCGGCACCGGCGACACCGACGGCGGCACCGGTACGGGCAACGAGCCCGGCGGGGAGCTGGGTCAGGGTGACGCCAGCGCGTCCCCGGGTGCCAGCGGGTCGCCGTCGCCGTCGGCCGCACCGTCGGTGACCCTGACTCCGATCGCGCCGCCGTCATCGTCGCAGCCGCCCGACCCGACCCCGCGCCCGTCGGGGCCGGGCACCACGGCGCCGCCGACCACCAGCTCGCCTGCGCCGTCGCCGTCAGAGCCGTCGCCGAGCCGTACCAAGCCGCACGACGACTGAACCGGCCGCGGCTGTCACCGAGTCTGGCATGTGGTTCTGTTGCGCGCGCACTACGCCGGTGCCGGTAGGCCGCCGCCCCGGCAGTACGCCGACTGGCGTACTGCCGGTGTCCTCCGCTGAGTGACGACGGCGCGGTAGCCGCGGCAGCAGCCTGTTCCTCGTACCCGGACGAGGAGGCAACGTGATGAGTGGGCTTTCGCGGGGGTGGCGCAAGGCGCTGCTCACAGTGCACGTGACGGTGTCGGTGGCCTGGATCGGGGTCGATCTGGTGCTGCTCGCGCTGGCCACCGCCGGACTGGTCAGCCAGGACGCCGACCTGCTCCGCGCCGGCTACGTCGCGATGGGGCTGCTCGCCGACACCGTGGTGGTGCCGGTGGCGATGGCGACCCTGGTGACCGGGGTGGTGCTTTCCCTCGGTACGCCGTGGGGCCTGGTGAAGTACCGCTGGGTGCTGGTGAAGTTCGTGATCACGATGGTGATGGCGACCGCCATGGTGTTCGCGCTGCGACCCGCGCTGAACGCGGCGGCGGCGCGGGCGCTGGACGTCCCGCTGGCGCGGTTGCCGGAGCTCGGGGTAGGTAGCCCCGGCATCGACGTGCTGGTGGCGCCGAGCGTGGCGATGGCGCTGCTGCTGATCGCCACTGTGCTGTCGGTGTTCAAGCCGTGGGGGCGTACCCGGTGGGGGCGCCGGGAGTCCGCGGCGGTCCAGCCCCGTACGCGGCAGCGGGAGTTGCAGCCCGCGGGGCGCGGCTGAGCCGGGGCAGGGCCTGGGACCGGCGACGGCCCGGGCCCGTACGGGGGAGGGCTAGCTGGCGTGCGCCTCGGGGGTGGCGACCAGGCGGAGCGCGTCGCGCACCCGGCCGTGGCTGGCCTGCAGGGTGCGGCGGGACTCGGTGACGGTGGTGCCGCCGAGCAGCGCCACCAGCGCCGTCTTCAGCTCGCCACTGCTGGCGTGCAGCGCGGCCCGGCAGTCCGATTCGGGCAGGCCGGTGGCCTCTACCAGGATCGACACCATCCGGCCCCGCAGTTTCGCGTTGCTCGCCACCATGCTGACCATCAGGTTGGAGTAGACCCGGCCCAGCCGGATCATCACCGCGGTGGAGAACGCGTTGAGCACCAGCTTCTGCGCGGTGGCCGCCTTCATCCGGGTGGAGCCGGCGATCACCTCGGGACCGGTGTCGACGCCGATGAAGACGTCGACCTCGGCGTCCTCGGCGCGCGGGTTGGCGGTCACCAGTACGGCGTGGCCACCGCGCTGCCGGGCGCCGCGCAGCGCTCCGCGTACGTACGGGGTGCGGCCGCTGGCGGACAGGCCCACGGCGACGTCGCCGTCGCGTACACACTCAAGGGCTTCGGTTTCTCCGGCTACGGCGTCGTCCTCGGCGGCTTCGACGGCGCGCAGCAGGGCTTGCGTACCACCGGCCTGGTGGGCGCAGAACCAGCCGTCGGGCACGCTGAACGTGGGGCGCAGCTCGGCGGCGTCGAGGAACCCGATCCGGCCGGAGGAGCCGGCACCGAAGTAATGCACCGTGCCTCCCCGGCTGATCGCCGCGACCGCCAGATCCACCGCGGCGGCGAGCTGATCCAGGGTGGCCTCGACCGCGGCTGGTACCCGCTGGTCCTCGGCGTTGATCAGCCGGAGGATGTCGGTGGTGTTGAGCTCGTCGATGCCCTGAGTACGCGGGTTGCGCGCCTCAGTCGGCGAGTTCATACCGTCGTCCCCTCGATCCCGGTGTACGTGGCGTGGCTCACGACCGCCTCCTCCCGGCCGAAGCCCGCCGATCCCGTACCGCTTCGGCGGTGGCCTCGAGCGCCTTGTTGGTACGTGCCCGGTGGCGACCCGCCACTCCCACGAACAGGCAGTCGATCACGGTCAGCTGGGCGAGCCGGCTGGCCGTGGCGCCCGCCCGGTACGTGGTTTCGCGAGCCGCGGTGGTGAGTACGTGGTCGGCGACCTCGGTGATCGCGGAGCGCGGGAAGTTGGTCAGCGCGATCGTAGTGGCGCCCCGGCCGCGTGCCTGCTTGAGCACCTCGATGGTGTCGGAGGTGTTGCCGGTGTGGGAGATGCCGAACGCGACGTCTCCCTTGCCGAGCAGCGAGGCGCTGGCGAGGGCGGTGTGGATGTCGGGCCAGTAGAACGCCGTACGCCCGATGCGGTGCAGCTTCTGCTGGAAGTCGGAGCCGACGAACCCGCTGGCCCCGACCCCGAAGATCTCGGTACGCCCGGCGCGGGCGAGCAGGTCCACCACGATCTCGCAGGTGGCGGCGTCGAGCTGCTCGGCGGTCTCCTCGACGGCGCGCGAATCGTTGAACGCGATCGTGGCGATGATCTGCGCGATGTCGGCGCCCGGCGGGATGTCACCGCCGATCACCCGGGAGTCCGGGGGCTCCGCGCGCCGGGCGGCTTCGGCGGCGAGCCGGATCCGCAGCTGCGGATAGCCCTCCATGCCGACCGAGCGGCAGAACCGGATGACGGTCGCCTCGGACGTGCCGGCCAGGGTCGCCAGCTCGGTGATCGTACGGCGTGCGGCTGCCGCCGGATCCGCCATCACCTGTCGGGCGACTCGCTGTTCGGCAGGGGACAGTGACGGAAGCAGGCCGCTGATCTGTACGATCAAGCCGCTGGGCTCCGCCGACGCAGAAAATTTCGCTTGAGCAGTCACTGAGTGAAAGTTACTTTCGCTTCGAAGTGGCGTCAACTTTCTTCACTTGAGATTACACCCAGTGATCGGCGGTGTCGCTCGACCGTGCAGATGTCTCGGGTTTTCCGACCTAGTGAGCCCCATCGATACGTCAGGGCCGAATTACTTAGGGTGACCCGTACCACATCGGGCTCGTACGCTCTACGCTCGGCGGGATGCGGGTGCTGCTGGTGGAGGATGACGTGTCGGTTGCCGCCGCGATGGAGTCGGCGTTACGGCGACGCGGATATCAGGTGGTACGGGCCAGCACCGCGGCCGAAGCGCTCGCCGCCCCCACCGTTGACCTGGTACTTCTCGATTTCGGGCTGCCCGACGGGGACGGCATCGACGTCTGCCGCGAGCTGCGCCAGCGCAACGACCACGTGGCGATCATCGCGGTCACCGCGCGCGGCGAGGAGCGGGACCGGATCGCCGGACTGCGTACCGGTGCCGACGACTACGTGGTGAAGCCGTTCTCGATGGCCGAGCTGCAGGCGCGCATCGACGCCGTACTGCGCCGGGTGGTACGCGCCACACCGCCCGCCGAAGTGCTCCAGGCCGGCCCGGTAAGGCTGGACCACGCGGCCCGGGAAGTCACCGTCGACGGCCGGCCGGTGGCGTTGACCCGCAAGGAGTTCGAGCTGCTGACCGTACTGGCCCGGGAGGCCGGCAGCGTGGTGTCGCGGGACCGGCTGCTGATGGAGGTGTGGCGGACCACCTTCGCCGGCGGCCACACCCTGGAGGTCCACATCGGATCGTTGCGGAACAAGCTCGGCAGCCCCGATCTGGTGCAGACCGTACGCGGCGTCGGCTACCGGCTGCGTACCGAGGCCGAGCCGCAGCGCGGGCAGCGCGAGGGGTAGGCGATGCGTCAACGGTTGGCCGCGATCTACGTGCTGCTGCTCGCCATGGTGCTCGCCGGGCTCGAGGTGCCGCTGGCGATCACTCTGGCTTCCCGGGACAGCCAGCAGATGGCGCTGAGCCGGCTCTCCGACGCCGTCCGGTACGCCACCATCGCCGAGCCGGTGCTGCGCGGCGAGTCCGGCAACGCGATGCGGTCGGAGCTGGCGGCGTACTACGCGACGTACGGGATCGCCGCCGCGGTGGTGGACCGGGACGGTACGCCGAAGCTGGAGTCGGCGGGGCTGCCGGAGATGGCCGATCCGGAGGTGCAGACCGCGATCCAGGACGCGCTCAACGGGCGCCACGTCGGGGCCGGGAAGGTGGTCTGGCCGTGGCTGGACGGTCCACTGCTGGTGGCCGTACCGGTGGGCACCGGTGGCGAGGTGCTGGGTGCGGTGGTGACGTTCTCGCCCACCGACAAGGTGCGTACCGCGATCCGCAACGGCTGGCTGATGCTCGCGGCGCTGGGGCTGATCGCGGTCGCGATCAGCGTGGTGGCCGCTGAGGCGCTGGCCCGCTGGACCCTGAAACCGGTCGCTGAGCTCGACCTCGCCGCGCACCTGATCACCGAGGGGGACTACGAGGCGCGGGTGCCCTCGTACCTCGGACCCCCGGAGCTACGACGGCTGGCGACCGCGTTCAACGAGATGGCCGACACCGTCGGCGACGCGCTGGACCGGCAGCGGATGTTCGTGTCCCAGGCCAGCCATCAGATGCGCAACCCGCTCACCGCGCTGCAGCTGCGGGTGGAGGGGCTCGGTGAGGAGATCTCCTCGCCGCTGGGTCGCGAGGAACACCGGATCGCGATGGCCGAGACCGAGCGGCTGTCCCGGATTCTGGACAGCCTGCTGGCGCTGGCGCGCGCCGAGCGGGGCCGCTTCCAGATGGAGGACGTGGACGCCGCCCGGGTCGCGATGGCCCGGGTGACCGCGTGGCGGCCGCTCGCCGACCAGCGCCAGATCGCCCTCCGGTACGCCGCCTCTGACGTGGGCGTATGGGTACGGGCGCTGTCCACCGCGCTGGACCAGGCACTGGACGCGCTGATCGACAACGCGTTGAAGTTCGCCGGGCCCGGGGACCGGGTCGACGTGTCGGTGCACGTCGCCAAGGACGGTGTCGTGGTCCACGTAGTGGACACCGGTCCGGGGATGACCGCGGAGCAGCGGGCCCACGCCACCGAGCGGTTCTGGCGCGCGCCGGCGGCCCAGAATGTGGACGGCAGCGGGCTGGGGCTGCCGATCGTCGCGGTGCTGATCGAGGCCTCTGGCGGCCGGTTCGACCTGCTGCCGGCCACTCCCCGCGGTCTGGACGCGCGGATCTGGCTCCCGGCGACCGGGTCCGGCCCGCGCTGGCAACGGTGACCGCCGGCAGGCGCGGCGGCGCGGAGGCGGGCCGTGCGTTCGCCGGCCGCGGGCCCGGCGCGGGCGAGGGTCAGATCTGGGTGTCCCGGTAGTACGCCATCGCCCCGGGATGCAGTCGCAGCGGCTTGGGCGTGGTGATCGCGGCCCGCCGGTCCAGCCTCCCCACCACCGCGTGGGTACGCGCCATCTCCTCCCGGTACGTGAACAGCAGCTCCGTCAGGGCGTACGCCAGATCCGGGTCCATGTCGATCGGCACCACCAGGAAGTTCGGCACCCCGACGGTGGTCACCGCGTTCACCCCGAGCCCGTACGTCGACGACGGGATGGTGAGCCGGGTGTAGTAGTCGCCGTGGCCGCTCAGCCCGTGCATCCAGCCGCCCAGGTCGATCAGCTGGATCGGCACGATCTTGTTGAGCGTCCCGAGCGGCTCAGTGGGGAGTCCGCCGAAGAAGAAGAAGGCGTCGATCTTGCGTTCCCGCAGCGCGGTGGACGAGCGGTCGAAGTCCATCCGGCGGACCGCCACCGTACCGGCGTCGAGCTTCGCGACCCGCATCAGCTGCAGCGCGGTGCGCTCCGTACCGGAGTCGGGCAGGCCGATCGACACCCGCTTGCCGCGCAGGTCGGGCAGCGTCTTGATCGGGTCGCTTTCGCCGCGGCGTACCACCAGGTGCAGGTAGTCGTCGTAGAGCCGGGCCAGCGTGGCGAGCCGGTCGGTACGGCTGGTGGACAGGCTGGAGACCGTGTCGGCGCTGGCGAACGCCAGCTGCGCCTTCCCGTCGGCGGTCTGCTCCAGGTTGTAGCGGCCGGACGGGCTGACCGGCAGGTACGGGTCCATCTCGGGCATGCTGAGCCGGATCGCGTCGCGCAGCGCGAGGCCGTACTGGTAGTAGACGGTGTCCCGCTCGCCGGTGGCGATCGGCAGCGGTCCCGACGGGTACGCCGGACTCGGCGGCGAGGCGGCGCCGCCGGTCAAGGTGGCGGTGGCCACCAGCAGCAGCGCGACCACGGGGATCGCCATCCGCCATCGGGTACGCCGCCGGTGTGAGCGCGGTGGCCGCAGGCCGAGCAGGCCGTCGCGGGCGACCGTACCGGCC
>JBOGDF010000175.1:0-11644 GCA_050701635.1 Micromonosporaceae bacterium
ATACAACACCGGTATTGGCTCCTCCTCCGCCTTGCGACGCACCACCTGGACACCGGACTTCATCAACCAATCTCTGGCGCAGGGCACTAGCTGAGTTTGTTACGCAGCAGCTTGCCAGTCGGGTTTCGGGGCAGTTCATCCAGGTACGCCACCTCGCGCGGCACCTTGTGCCGGGCCAGGTTGTGCTTGACGTACGCCTTGACCTCCTCGGCGGCCAGCTCGGCGCCGGGCTCGAGCACCACGAACGCCTTCAACCGCTGCCCGAACTCCGGGTCCGGTACGCCGATCACCGCGGCGTCGTTGATCTTCTCGTGCTCGACCAGCAGGTTCTCGACCTCGCCCGGGTACACGTTCTCGCCGCCGGAGACGATCATGTCGTCGGCGCGGCCGTCGATGAACAGCCGGCCGTGGGCGTCGAAGTGTCCCACGTCCCCGGACGACATCAGCCCCTGCAGCTCGTCCTTGCTGCCGCCGCCGGTGTAGCCGCCGAACTTCAGGCCGCTGGACACGTACACCCGGCCCTGGGTTTCAGGTTCGGTGACCGGCCGGTTGTCCGCGTCGAAGAGCACCACGCGACAGCCGACCGGGGTTTTGCCGACGGTGCCCGGGGCGGCCCGCCAGTCCTCGGGGGTGGCGACGGTGGCGACGGCGACCTCGGTGGAGCCGTACAGGTTGTAGATCACGTCGCCGAACGCTTCGGTGGCGCGGTTGCCGACCTCGGGGGAGAGCGCGGAGCCGGCGGTGAACAGGATCCGCAGCGAGCTGGTGTCGTACGTGCCGAGCACCTCGGGGCCGAGGTCGAGGATGCGCTGCAGCATGGTCGGCACCAGCACCATCGCGGTGCAGCGGTACTTCTCGATCCGGGCCAGGGTCTGCTCGGGGTCGAACCGGCGGGACATCACGGTGGTCGACGCGAGCGCCAGCGTCATCACGAACTGCGACAGCCCGGTGCCGTGGAACAGCGGCGCGGCGATCACGGTGGCTTCATTCCGGCGGTACGGGATCCGGTCCAGGAATTCGGCGGCAGCGAGCGGGGAGCGTACCTGCCGAGGGGCGCCTTTCGGGGTGCCGGTGGTGCCGCTGGTGAGCAGCACGATCCCGCCCGACTGCTGCGGCGCCGGTACGTCGGAGTCGGAGGTCTTCTCGATCAGCTCTTCCAGCGTCGGGTGCTCGGCGACGTCGTCCACCCAGGCGAGGTAGCGCTTCACGTCGTCGCCGACCGCCGCCACCACCGGCGCGAACTCCTGGTCGTACGCGATCGTGGAGATCCCCTCCCGTACGGCGACGTCGGCGAGCTGCCGGCCCGCGAAGCCGGTGTTGAGCAGCACCGCCCGGGCGCCCACCTTGGCCGCGGCGAACATGCCGTCGAGCAGCCCGCGGTGGTCGCGGCAGAGCAGCCCGATCACGTCGCCGGGCTTCATGCCGTCGGCGATCCAGGCGCGGGCGAGCGCGTTGGACCGCTTGTCGAGCTGGGTGAACGTCAGCTCGCCGATGTCGTCGACCAGCCCGAGCGCGTCCGGGTCGCGCCGCGAGGCGATCTTGACGGCGCCCGCGAACGGGCCGAACTGGCGTACCCACACCAGCGAGGTGAGCATCTCGTCCGGCCGGGTGACCCGGAGCAGTCCGCGTTGCTGCAGTACGCGTGCGCTCTGCAGCACCACCGGGAGCCGTGCCACTCCGCCGCGTACCCGGGACAGCAAGTCGGACATCGGGGCCTCCGCGGTCGTGTTACCTACCGGTAATGCGCTGTACCAGGAAGGTATGGCGGTGGCGGCGGAAATACCAGAGCTTCTCGCGTACCGGTGTCCTTGCGGGAGTGGTGTGCCTCACCGTTGTCACAGATTTACATGCACGCTTGTATGTATGTTAGCTTCGGGCTAGCGCAGCTCGGACTGACGCAGCGCAGCTCGGGGCTGGCGCCGCAACCGCTGAACGAGGAGGAGCCGTGGCCGGCAAGGTGTACGTGATCGGCGTCGGGATGACGAAGTTCGAAAAGCCCGGCCGGCGCGAGGGCTGGGACTACCCGCAGATGGCCCGCGAGTCCGGTACCGCCGCGCTGGCCGATGCCGGCATCGACTACGACGCGGTCCAGCAGGCGTACGTGGGGTACGTCTACGGCGAGTCCACCTCCGGCCACCGCGCCGCGTACGAGCTCGGGCTGACCGGGATCCCGATCTTCAACGTGAACAGCAACTGCTCGACCGGCTCGTCGGCGCTCTATCTGGCGGCGGAGGCGATCCGGGGCGGCCGCGCCGACGTCACGCTCGCACTCGGCTTCGAGAAGATGCAGCCCGGCTCGCTCGGCACCACGTACGAGGACCGCGAGCAGCCGATGATGAACCACATCCAGGCGCTCGCCGAGATCTCCGAGGTGGCGTTCCCGCCGGCGCCGTGGATGTTCGGCGCCGCCGGCCGCGAGCACATGGAGACGTACGGCACCACCGCCGACCACTTCGCGAAGATCGGCGAGAAGAACCACCGCCACAGCGCGAACAACCCGTACGCGCAATTCCAGGACGTCTACACGCTGGACGAGATCAAGGCGTCGCGGGAGATCTACGCCCCGCTGACCAAGCTGCAGTGCTCGCCCACCTCGGACGGCTCCGGAGCCGCGATCCTGGCATCGGAGTCCTATGTGGACAAGTACGGCCTCGCCGGCCAGGCGGTGGAGATCGTCGGTCAGGCGCTGACCACGGACTTCACGAGCACCTTCGACGGCAGCGCCAAGAACATCATCGGGTACGACATGAACGTCCAGGCCGCCCGCCAGGTGTACGAGCAGTCCGGGCTCGGCCCCGAGGACTTCGGAGTGATCGAGCTGCACGACTGCTTCTCCGCCAACGAGCTGCTGCTCTACGAGGCGCTCGGCCTCTGCGGCGAGGGCGAAGCCGGCAAGCTGATCGACAACAACCAGACCACGTACGGCGGCAAGTGGGTGGTCAACCCGTCCGGCGGGCTGATCTCCAAGGGCCATCCGCTCGGCGCCACCGGGCTCGCGCAGTGTGCCGAGCTCACCTGGCAGCTGCGCGGCACCGCCGACAAGCGCCAGGTCGAGGGCGTCACCGCCGCGCTCCAGCACAACATCGGCCTCGGCGGCAGCGCCGTGGTCACCGCGTACCAAAGAGCCGATCGCTAACCGACCGACAACCGCGAGGAGACCACCATGGGTCAGATCAGTGCTTCCGTCGAGCTTCCCGCCAGGCCCGAGAAGGTGTGGGAGGTCTCGTCCAACCCGAACAACTTCGAGA
This sequence comes from Micromonosporaceae bacterium, assembly GCA_050701635.1. Taxonomy (GTDB): domain Bacteria; phylum Actinomycetota; class Actinomycetes; order Mycobacteriales; family Micromonosporaceae; genus WHSM01. Next base: position 3,249 of record JBOGDF010000175.1, read on the forward strand.
AGTGGCTGACGCTGCACGTGAAGTGGAAGGGCGACGTACCGGCGGAGTTCAGCAAGGGCGCGCAGGTCACCGAGGTGATCTCGATGATGGGCATGCCGAACACCATCACCTGGACCGTGGACGAGTACCAGCCGCCGTCGAAGGTGGTCATCTCCGGCACCGGCATGGCCGGCGTCAAGGTCTCGATCGAGATCGGGGTGGTCCCCGCGGGCGAGGGCTCGACGTTCAACCTGCGCACCGAGTTCGTCGGCCAGATGATCGTCGGCGCGCTGGGCAAGGCGATCGAGAAGCAGGGTCAGAAGGAGCTGGAAACCTCGCTGGAGAAGTTCAAGGCGCTGGTGGTCTGACATGCCGGAGGAGACCTTCGACCCCAGTGGCCTCGGCAAGTGGACCGACGAGTCGCGGTTCGAGGCCACCCGGGAACGGATCATCGAGTACGCCGAGGCGACCAACGATCCGATCCCGGCGCACCTCGCGGGCGACGTGGCGCCGCCGGTGTTCGCGATCGTGCCGGTGTTCCAGTCCCTGATGGAGCCGGCACTCGAAGTGGTGCCGATGTCGCTGATCGGCAAGGTGGTGCACGGCGAACAGGACTTCCGCTTCCACCGTGCCATCCGCCCCGGCGACACGCTGGTCGCGAAGGGAACCATGACGGGTTGGGTGGGGCAGCCCAACGGCACCGCGGCGTGTGTCTACCTCGAGACCCGTACCGGCGGTGGGGAGCTGGTCAACGAGCAGTACGTGACCTTCTTCGTACGCGGCTTCGACACCGGCGACACCGTGGGCGAGCAGGCGCCGGATCACCGGTTCCCCGAGGGGCTGCACGCGACGGCTCCGGTCGCCAAGGTCGCGCAGCACGTGGACGACGACCAGACCTTCCGGTACGGCCCGGCGGCGGGTGATCCGATGCCGATCCATCTGGACCACGAATTCGCCAAGGCGATGGGGCTTCCCGGGATCATCGCGCACGGGCTGTGCACCATGGCGTTCACCTCGTGGGCGCTGCTCACCGAGGTCGCCGGCTCCGACACGGCCCGTCTCAAGCGCCTCGCGGTGAGGTTTGCGAAGCCCGTACTGCCTGGTCAGGACCTGGATACCGGGATCTGGCGGGGTACGCGCGGGGACGGGCGGACGGCGTACCACTACGAAACCACTGTCGGGGATGCTGTCGTGATCAAGGACGGCCTGGCGGAGATCGAGGACTGACCAATGGGAGCTTTGGACGGACGGGTCGCGGTCATCACCGGGGCCGGACGCGGCATCGGGCGCGAGCACGCGCTGCTGTTCGCCGCCGAGGGCGCCAGCGTCGTGGTCAACGACCTGGGCGGCGCCAACGACGGCGAAGGCGCCGATGCCGGGCCGGCGCAGCAGGTGGCCGACGAGATCGCTGCCGCCGGCGGCAAGGCGGTCGCCAACACCGACAACGTGGCGGACTGGTCAGGCGCTTCCCGGCTGGTCGACCAGGCTGTCAGTGGGTACGGCAGGCTCGATGTCGTGGTCAACAACGCCGGCATCCTGCGGGACGCGTTCATCGCCGGCATGGACGAAGCGCAGTGGGACGCGGTGATCGCCGTACACCTGAAGGGGCACGCGGCGGTGCTGCGGCACGCGGCGGCGTACTGGAAGGCGGAGTCGAAGGCGGGGCGGCCGGCGAAGGCGTCGGTGATCAACACCGCGTCGGCCTCCGGCACCACGCTGCCGAACGCCGGCCAGGCCAACTACGGCGCCGCCAAGGCCGGTATCGCGGCGCTCACCCTGGTCGCCGCCGACGAGCTGGAGCGGTACGGCGTACGCGCCAACGCGATCACGCCGGTGGCCCGTACCCGGCTCACGCTGGCGACCCCGGGGATGGGTGCGTTCTTCGCGCAGGAGGTGGGCGAGGGCGAGGTCGACTACTTCAGCCCGGCTCAGATCTCGCCGCTGGTGGCGTACCTCGCGACCGAGTCCTGCCCGATCACCGGCAAGGTGTACGCCGTCCAGGGCGGCTCGATCCAGGAACTGTCCGGATGGAGCGTCGCGAAGACCGCCGAGACCGAGAAGCCGTGGACGATCGCCGAGGTGGAGCAGCAGTTGGGAGCCTGGTGATGATCGAGTGGTCCGAGACCGACGAGCTGGTACGCGGCGCGATCCGGGAGTTCGTCGACAAGGAGGTACGCCCGCACGTCGACGAGCTGGAGCACGGTGACCTGCCGCCGTACGACCTGATCCGCAAGCTGTTCGCGTCGTTCGGCATCGACGCGATGGCGAGCGAGTCGCTGAAGAAGCTGCTCGACAAGCAGCGCGCCCGCGAGGCGGCAACGGCGGCGGGCGAGGAGCCCCCGGCCAAGGATTCCAAGAGCGCCGGTGGCGGGTTCGGGTTCGGGGGCGGTGGCGGGCAGGAGACGATGGGGCTGATCCTGGCCAGCGAGTTGGCCGGCGTCAGCCTGGGGATGATCGCCGCGATCGGGGTCAGCCTCGGGCTCGGCGCGTCGACCATCATGGCGCGCGGCACGCTGGCCCAGAAGGAACGCTGGCTGCCCGAGCTGGTCACCTTCGAGAAGGTCGCCGCCTGGGCGCTCACCGAGCCGGACTCCGGGTCGGACGCGTTCGGCGGGATGCGTACCACGGTCCGGCGGGACGGGGACGGCTATGTCCTCAATGGACAGAAGACCTTCATCACCAACGGCCCGTACGCCGACACCACAGTGGTGTACGCCAAGCTGGACGAGGGCGACGGCACGCCGATCCGGGACCGCGCGGTGCTGCTGTTCGTACTCGACAAAGGTATGGAGGGGTTCACCCAGTCCAAGCCGATGCGCAAGATGGGCATGCACTCCTCACCGACCGGCGAGCTGTTCTTCGACAACGTCAAGCTCGGTCGCGATCGCCTGCTGGGCGAGTCGGAGCAGCACGCAGCCGGGGACGGGCGGGAGAGCGCCCGGGAAGGGTTCGTGGTCGAGCGGGTCGGGGTCGCGGCGCTGTCGCTCGGGATCATCAACGAGTGCCTGCGGCTGTGCACCGCGTACGCCAAGACCCGGAAGCTCTGGGACAAGCCGATCGCGGACTTCCAGCTGATCCAGCTCAAGCTGGCGAAGATGGAGCTGGCGCGGATCAACGTACAGAACATGCTGTTCCAGACCGTGGCGAAGGCGCGCGAGGGCAAGCGGCCCAGCCTGGCCGAGGCGTCCGCGATCAAGTGGTATTCGTCGGAGGCGGCCACCGAGGTGGCGATGGAGGCGGTGCAGCTCTTCGGCGGCAACGGCTACATGTCGGAGTACCGGGTGGAGCAGCTCGCCCGGGACGCCAAGTCGCTGATGATCTACGCCGGCAGCAACGAAGTCCAGATCACCCAGGTGGCGCGCGGGCTCCTGGAAGCCTGAGCGGACTAGCGCGGAGCGTCGAGGGTGGCTGCGATCATCACCCGCAGCCGCTCCTTGGCGCGCTTCCACCGCGCCTCGCCCTGCCGGGGATCCGGGTTGGCCCAGCTGCTGATCAGGATGCCGCGCACCACGTCCATCGCGGTGTAGAGCACGTGCCGGTACTCCGGCCGGTCGGCGATGCTGCCGACCTGTTCCCTGCCGGCGTCGACCAGGCTGGCGATGGTGGTCCGCTCCAGCTGGGCCACGTGGTCGCGCAGGCTCGGGTCGGTACGCGCCGCGACCCAGAATTCGACGCTGGCGGCGAAGACGGGCCCCTGGTGGACCTGCCAGATCATCTCGAGCGCGTCCCCGATCAGGTCGTCGGAGTGGCCCAGCCGGTTGAGGTCGGCGGCGGTCTGCTCGGCGAGCCGGTCGGCGAGGTACGCGATCGCGGCGGTCACCAGGTCGGCCTTCGTACGGTAGTGGTGCACCTGGGCGCCGCGGGTCACGCCGGCCCGCTCGGCGATCTTGGTGACGGTGGTGCCGGCGTAGCCGTACTCGACGAGGCACTCCACGGTGGCGTCGAGCAGCCGCTGGCGCATCGCCGTACTGCGCTCCTCCTGGGTGCGCGTGGTCCTCTGCACGGCCTTGGTCATTCCACGAGCTTACATACATCCGCGAATGTATGTGCCGCCGGTGACGGGCCGTTTCCGCTGGTAGCGTGCCCGACCGGCACTACCGGCCGTGGAACTCGGGTGCGCGCTTCTCGGTACGGGCCAGCATCGCCTCGGTGAAATCGGCGCTCGCCCAGCACGCCTGGAACGCCTCGCCCAGCCGGTGTTCGGTCTCTGCCGTGAGCTCCGGCTCCAGCATCGAATGAAGAGCCAGCTTGTTGTACGTCAGCGTGAGCGGCGCCAGCCCGGCGATCTCCTCCGCCCACCCGAGCGCGGTGTCCAGCTCGCCGTGCCGGTCGACCAGCCCGGGCACCGCGGCGGCGTCCAGGGTCTCGCAGGCCAGCAGCATCCGGCGGGCGGCGCCCGGGCCGGCGACCAGCGCGAGCCGGCGTACGGTCCACGGGTCCACCGCCAGCCCGAGCTTGGCGGTGGGCACCCCGAAGACCGCGCCCGGCGCGGCGACCCGCAGGTCGCAGGCGATGGCGAGCTGGGTGCCGGCGCCGATCGCGGGGCCGTTGACCGCCGCGATCACCGGCACCTCGACCTCGGTGATCCGGCGGAGCAGGGCGTACAGGGCGGAGATGAACTGCTCGCCGTACACCTGGTTGAGATCGGCGCCGGCGCAGAACGCGCTGCCCGCGCCGGTGATCACCAGGCAGCGCGCGCCGGCCGCCTCCGCGGTGTTGATCGCGGTACGCAGATCCTCGCAGTGCACGGTGTCGAGCGCGTTGCGCTGCTCCTGGCGGTCGATCCGGATCACGGTCACCCGGTCTCGGGTCTCGGACTCGATCATCCGCCTATCCTTTCGTACCCCCGTCTAATGGTGTGCGTGGTGTCGGACCCGGCGGGCAGGATGTGGCCATGACTGACGCAGAGTGGACCGCCCCTGAGGTGGAGCGAGCAGAATCGCCGCGGGCCGCCGGTGAGCGCGAGATGTTGGAGGGCTGGCTGGAGTTTCACCGCCAGACGCTGCTGCTCAAGTGCACCGGGCTGACGGCGGAGCAGCTGCGGCTGCGCAGCACCGAGCCGTCGACGTTGTCGCTGCTCGGGCTGGTACGCCACATGGCCGAGGTGGAGCGCTGGTGGTTCCGCTCCGCGTGGCTCGAGGAGAAGCTGCCGGAGATCTACTGCACCGACGACAACCGCGACGGCGACTTCGACGACGTGGACACCGCCGACGCCGAGGCCGACTTCGCCACGTTCCAGACCGAGCTGGAGCTGGCCCGCAAGGCCGCCGAGCAGCACTCCCTGGACGACACGTTCACCAGCCGGCGTGGCACCCAGCTGAACCTTCGATGGGTGTACGTACACATGATCGAGGAGTACGCCCGGCACAACGGCCACGCCGACCTGATCCGGGAGCGCATCGACGGCACCGCCGGCGTCTGAGCCCCGCCTCGCCCGGCCGCCACGGGGGCCGCCGGGCGTACGGCCTCAGCCCAGGTTGACCACCGACGGGCCGGGCGTGGCTTCGTAGAGCCCTTCGATCTCGGGGGCGTACTTGTCGGAGATCGGGCGGCGCTTCAGCTTCAGCGTCGGGGTCAGCTCGTCGCCGCCCGGGTCCCAGGCGTTCTGCAGGATCCGGAAGCGTTTCACCTGCTCCACCCGCGACAGCGTGGCGTTGCCGGCGGTCACCGCCTCCGTGATGGTCTTCACGATCGCCGGGTGCTCGGCCAGTACGGCCAGCGAGCCGTCCGCGATCCCGAGCTTCTCGGCGTACACGGCGCCGACGTCCGGGTCGAGCACGATCAGCGCGGTGTTGTACGGCCGCGCGTCACCGATCGCCACCACCTGCCCGATCAGCGGGGACTGCGCCTTCATCGCGTTCTCGATGTTGCTCGGCGACATGTTCTTGCCGGCCTCGCTGATGATCAGCTCTTTCTTGCGGTCGACGATCTTGACGTACCCGTCGGCGTCGATCTCGGCGATGTCGCCGGTGTGCACCCAGCCGTCGGCGTCGATCGTCTCGGCGGTCTTCTCCGGGTTGTTGCGGTAGCCGCGCATCACGATCGGGCCCCGGCACAGCAGCTCGCCGTCGTCGCCCAGCTTGCACTCGACCCCGTGGTACGTCTTGCCCACCGTGCCCAGCTTCACCGCGCCCTCGGTGTTGGCGGTGGCGGCGCCGGTGGTCTCGGACATCCCCCACACCTCGTACACCGGGATGCCGATGCCGAAGAAGAACTCCAGGGTGTCGACCGGGATCGCGGCGGCGCCGGAGGCGGGCCAGCGGAGCTGGTCCAGGCCGAGCGCGTGCCGCAGCTTGCCGAGCACCAGCCGGTCCGCGACCCGGTGCTTGATCCCGAGGCCGAGCCCGAGCGACCGGCCGGAGAGCGTACGCAGCGCCGCCTCGCGCCCGGTCGCGATCCCCCACAGCGCGATCTTGCGCTTCCGCTCGTCCGGCTCGGCGTGCAGCTTCGCCTCGATGCCGGCCTTGATCTTCTGCCACACCCGCGGTACGCCGAAGAACACCGTCGGGCGGGCGTCCGGCAGCGCGGTGGCGATCGCCCGTGGGTCGTCCAGGCAGGTCACCTGCATACCGGTGACCATGTTGAGGTACTGCGAGGTGACCCGGTCGGCGATGTGCGCGGTCGGCAGGTACGAGATGATCCGGTCCTCCGGACCCATCGGTACGTGCTCCAGGATCCCTTCGATCTCCGCCAGGATGTTGCCGTGTGTGATCTCCACGCCCTTCGGCGGGCCGGTGGTCCCCGACGTGTAGATCAGCGTGGCGATGTCGTCGGGCTGCACCGCGCCGGTCGCCGCCTCCAGGTCGAATCCGTCCTCGCCGCGGGACTCCAGCTCCTCCAGGCTGAGCGCGCCCTCGGCGGAGCCGTCCACCACCACGATGTGCTCGACGCCGGTGCCGCTGGCGGCCTGGATCCGGGGGAGGAAGTCGCTCTGGGTGATCACCACCCGGTTCAACGCGTTGGAGAACAGGTAGCTGATCTGCTCGGGCGAGCTGGTGTTGTAGATGGAGAACGGCACCGCGCCGAGGTGCAGCGCGGCGGTGTCCACTAGCGACGCCTCGGGCCGGTTGGTGACCATCAGCCCGACGGTGTCGCCCCGCCCGACACCGAGCGCGGCGAGCCCCGCTGCCAGCTTGCGGACCCGGTCGGCGTACTGCTGCCAGGTGATCTCCTGCTTGCCGCCGACCGTACGCAACGCGACGGCGCCGGGGTCCCGAGCGGCGGTGGTCTGGAATGCCTCGCAGAGTGTGGTGGGGCTTGCGGCGGCCATATCTCGACTCCCTGCCAACGTGTTCGCGTCAATGGACTGGATGCTAGGCCGGTGTGACCCACGACACCATAGGAGAAGCGGATCAAGCTCCGCCTACGGGGACCAGCCGTAGCCGCGGTCGACCGGGAACCGGATCAGCAGCCGCTGCTCGGCGACCATGGCGGCGCGGAACTCGTCCCAGTCGGGGTGCTCGCCGCGGACCGTGCGGTAGTGCTCGACCAGCTCGTCGGTGATCGCGTCGTACGGCTCCCGCGCGATCTCGGAGAGCGTCACGGTGCCTTCCGCGACGGCGTACGCGGAGAGGTCGCCGGTGGTGACGTAGAAGCTGGCGCGCGGGTCGCGTCGCAGGTTCTTCGTCTTGGCGCGGCCGTCCGTGGTGGAGATCCGGAGCGTGCTCGACGGCTCGTCGTAGTGGTACGCCACGTTGGACAGCTGCGGCCGCCCGTCCCGCTTCAGGGTCACCAGTACGCCGCGCCCGGCCGCGCCGAGCAGCTTCTCAAGGTTGTCCATTCAACCAGTCTGCCCGGCCGGAGCCGGCCCGCCACACACCGGCCCGCCCCACGTCGGCCCGCCCCCCACGCCGGGCCGCCACGCGCCAGGACTCACGGCGTGGCGCGGATGGTTTCCGCGGCAGCGACGCAGAGCCGGGCGGACTCGTCGATGAAGTCTTCCCGGGAGAGCGCGATCTCGCCGCTGAGCCAGCTGGCGCCGGCATCGGCCATGCCGCCGACGATCACCAGCATCGCCAGCTTGAGCCGCTCCAGCTGGCGCGGGTCGCGCAGCTCGAAGGTGTCCTGGAGCAGCTCGCTGAGCAGCGCCGCGAGCTCGCCGAGCCGCTCCGTACGCCGTCGCCGCAGCGCGTCGTGCCCCATCGCCTCGGTGAACAGCCGGGCCTTGCGGGGGTCGGCGGTCAGCGCGTCCACGATCACGCCGAGCCCGGCGCTGGCGCGTTCCCGCAGCTCCTGGCTGGTCGGGATGACGCCCGGCTCCCGGTCCGGCGGGGCGAGCGTGGCGCGCAGCACCGTGAACCACTCGTCGGAGACCTCGTCGAAGATCGAGGTGAGCAGCGCGTCGCGGTTGCGGAAGCTCTCGTAGAAGTAGCGCTCGGTGAGCCCCGCGCTCGCGCACACCGCGGTCATGGTGAGCC
>JBOGDF010000176.1:0-11552 GCA_050701635.1 Micromonosporaceae bacterium
AGTCATGACTGCATGAAAGGCCCCATGATCTTGTATAGGGGTGGGCGCGCGCGTGTGCCGGGCCTCGCGCTGGTTGCCGGCTCAGGCTTTGTCGCAGTGGGGGGGTACGCAGGTCAGGTCGGCCAGCGCCGCGAGGAACACTTCCTGCATCTTCGTGGGATCGCGGGCCACGTACGCCTTGCCGCCGGTGGCGTGTGAGATCGCGTCCAGCTCGCCCTTGTTGACCGCCGGCCCGAGCCCGACGTTGATGATCGGCAGCGGCTTCCTCGGATCCTGCAGCTTCTTCAGCTCGGCGAGCAGCTGCGCGCGGCTGAGGTTGCCGGCGTTGTTCTCCCCGTCGGCGATCACCAGCACCACGTTGATCCGCGCCGGGTCCCACCCCTGCTTCGCCGCCTTGTACGCCGCCAGCGTGGTGTCGTACAGCGCGGTGCTGCCGCCCTCGACCGCCTGCACCGTACTCGCCGCGTTGATCAGCCGGGCCTTGTTGGCGTAGAGCGGCCCGATCGGCACCAGCTCCTGGTACGGCCTGCCGCCGGCGAGATCGCTGGCGAAGATCCACGCCCCGACCTCGGTGGTCTCCCGGAACAGACCGATCCCCTGGATGATCGCCACCCGGGTCATCTCGATCAGCTTCTGGTTGGTGCCGGGGACGACGTTGTTCATCGAGCCGGACACGTCGATCACGGTCAGGATCCGGCCGCTGCGGTTGATCCCGGTCCAGACGGTGAGCAACTCCTCGACCGAGTCGGAGTCGGGAAGCACCACCGGCTCGACGGTGCTCTGCCGGGCCCCCCGAGTGTTCGGGAACCCAGGCCCAACTTCACCTCCGGGGGTACGGAATCCGCGGCTGAGCAGCGGTTTGCGGGACTGCTTGGACAGCACCGTTTCGAGGAAGCGTTCCGCCGCCTCGCGTACCGGTTTCGCGGTCTTCGGCATCACCACGTACGGGTAGTCCATGGACGGGCCGGGGTCGTCGGCGTACAGCGGGACCAGCGGCACGATCGGCTGCCGGCTGTTGTACGCCAGCAGCGACTGCTCCGTGGCGGGGAAGGCGCCGAGCGCGGTGGCCAGCGAGGTGGGGTCGTCGTTCTGCGGCAGCTTGCCGAACAGGTCCGGCGCCACGACGCTGACGTTCTTGGACATCTGACGCAGCGCGGCGACCCGGTTAGGGCCCGGTTTGGACGTACCGGCCATGGCCTTGTCGATCGCGATCAGGCCGGACAGCCCGACCGGGCTGTGCCCGGGGTCGGCGATCCCGGAACGGATCGGGCTGGTGACGTCCTCGGTCCCCAGTACGGTCGGCCAGTCCAGTGGTTGCGGCCAGCCCAGCTGGCGCGCCGACGGCTCGACCATCGCGAGCACCACCGGCGAGCTGGCGATCGAGACGCCCTTCTCTGGTACGTCGAAGGCGCCGTTCGCGCGGGTGTGCCGCAGCCAGAAGGTGGAGTCGGCGACCCACACGTCGGGCCGGGCGTCGGTCGCGACGTTCCCCTTCGACGGCCGGGCCAGACTCACGGCGGTCTGCTCGGACTCGGCGGAGGTCACCCGTACCACCCAGCAGCCGGTCTCGTCCTCGCCGCTGGTGATGCCGGCGCTGGCGATGTCGGTGAGCGCCGGCGCTATCTCCGGGGCGGCGGCAATGTCGATCGTGGCCGGCGAGTCACACGCGTCGCCCTGCAACTGCTGTACGAAGAAGCTGTACGCCGACCACGCCACCACCGCGAGCACCACGATCGCGGCCACCAGCGCCACCGGCCCGGCCGAGCCCTTCGGCAGCTCGAGGAATCTGGGCAGCGCGAACGAGCGATGTCGACCCGACACTTCGGCCTCCCCAGGTGGACCGTTGACGGCTCTCGTCACGACGTACCCCTGGTCAAGTTACTGACTCGTCAACGTCCTGCAAACCCAGCGCTTCCCGCAGCAAGCAAAACGCCCCGGATTATCGCCTTCGCCATGGGCCGTGTCTGTTGGCTCCGTATCCGTTGGCTCCTTGTCCGTTGGCTCCTTTCGCTGTTGGTGGCGTTGTGGCTGGCGGGTCGTGCCACGTGCCGCCCGGCCTGACATGGCGGTCACGCCGCCGCGTGGTCTGGCTTGGCGTGGGTCTGGGGGCGCGGCATGGTCTGGGTCTGGCCTGGCGTGGCTCTCGCGCTGCGGCATGGTCTGGCCTGGCCCGGGGAAATCGCTCTCACTGGGTGAGTTATCCACAGATGCGAAGCAGTTATTGAGATGTCGTGCCTGCCCCCTTACCCTCGAAGAGCCGCTACGGCGGGCTATTTGACGACTACGGGCCTGGGGACGGGGAATGGGACGCGACGGGGCGCTGCGCATTCAAGTCGGTCAACTGCGTACGGAGCTGGGAAGCCTGCAGCGGCTGGCCGACAGCTTGCGCGACGATATGAAGCTCGATCCGGAGAGTTCGTTGGCGTTCGGCGGCGGCGGCAATCCGCTCGTCTACAACGCGAGGCTGCTGCGTAACCGCAACCGCCGCGCCCTGTACGCCGTCGACGCCGTGATCGGCGACCTCCAGAAGTTGTGCCGTGATCTCGACCGGGCTGGCCGCCGGGCCGGCGCGGTGTTCGAGGACACCGATCACAACGCTCGCGGCGGCATCGGCCGCGCTACCGGCGACTGACCCAGGCTCCCGACATGGATAACGAGGTCGGTGCGGGCGCCGGCGCCAGCGGCGACGCCGGATACCTGGGGGCGTACGACTACGAGTCGCTGCGCGCGGCCATCATGGCCGATTCACCTGACGCGCTCAACCAACTCGTGCTGACCTGGGAACGCATCGCCGGCGTGCTCCACAACGTCAACACGGATCTCGGTGCGATCGCTTCCGCAGCCGGTGACGCCGTGGACACGCCGCGGGCCGGGCCGGCGTTCGTCGAGGCGCTGGTCGGTCTGGCCGCCCGCATCCATTCCCTGGCCACCAACACCCATGCGAATGCGCTGGCGAACAACCAGGCCGACCTCGCGCTTCGCGACGCACAGGCTGAGATCGCCCGCCTCGACGGCGACGGCACCCGCAAGATGGTCGATCTGCGTACCGGCAAGGACCAACGCGCCCCCGAAGCCGCCCGCATCGCCCAAGCCCTCAACAACGCCTACGGCGACGTCATCAACATGATCGTCGTACCCAGCGAGGATCGCGCCAGGGCTCCGGTGGACCCGAGTGGCGATCCGAGTCCTGACGCCGCGGGTGGCGGGTCTCCTGTGATCGGCACGGTGCCTGGCCGTGGCCGGCCAGTAGCACCCGGACATCGTCCTGGTATTACAACGGGCAATAGACCGGACGCGAGCCACCCTGCCGGAAGGTTGCCTGCTGGTCCGGGTCCGAATCCTACTGCTCCGGTTTCCGCTCGCCCGGGTCGCGAGACCGGTAATGCGAGTAGTCCTGGTACCACTGCTCCAGGGCGACGGGTCGGGGTGCCGGGCGGCCGCAGTGGGGTGCCGATCGGTGGAGCCCGGATCCCAGTGTCTCGGGGTGGCATCCTCGGCGGACCGGGCACGAGTGGTGTGCCAGCGAGTGCGCCGACGCCGGGCGGTGCCGGGCCGGCGGGGTCGGGACATCCAGCACGGCCAGGCATGCCGCTGGGCGGCGTTCCGGGGCACGGCGCCGGGGGACCGCAGGATCGGCGTGGTCGGCGATTGACTTGGTACGAACGGATTGAGGATGAGTTCGTCGACAAGCGTGGCGCGATTCCCCCAGGTGGCACGATCGGTGCCGACCGGACTCGGTCCACGACCGTTGATGCGGGGCCAGCGGTGATCGGCAACCAGAAGCACAAGGCGAGCCCCGTCGAGGAGACGGATGAGGCGTGGGCGGTCCCAGATACGGCCGTCGAGGCGCCCCAGGGTTTCCCGGACAAGCTGGATAACGGTTCGTTCAGCCAACGTGACGGCACCCGCTTTCAGGTAAGGAGGCGCAGCGGTGGCGCGTGAATCTCGGTCGTGGCCGACCCTCGCCGGGCGCATGACGTTCCTGCTGGTGCCGCTGATTGTCGCGCTCGTTGCCGCTCCGTCGGCGCGCGCGGACGCGTGGCGTGACAAGCAGTGGTACCTCGACTTCCTCGAGGCGGACCAGGTCCACAAGATCACCATGGGCAAAGATGTCACCGTCGCGGTCGTCGACTCCGGTGTGGACGCGAACCACCCTGATCTGAAGGGCAATCTCCTCAAGGGCGCCGATATCGTTGGTGGTGACAGCGGGTGGCGTGATGCCGACGGGCACGGCACCGCGATGGCGTCACTTATCGCCGGTCACGGCCATGGCCCACGAAATCGTGACGGGATCCTCGGCCTCGCCCCCCAGGCCAAGATTCTGCCCATACGCGGCAACATCGGCACCCCGGCGAAGGAGAACCCAGTAGAGAACACGATCAAGGCGCTCGACCGGGCGGTCCGCAGTGATGCCAAGGTGATCAGCTTTTCGGCCAAGGCGGGGGGGACGATCATTGAGGTCGAGACTGCGCTCGCCCGCGACATCGTCTTCGTAGCGGCCGCCGGCAACCGCGCTCAGGATGTAGAGGTGCCACAGCCGGCGAACTATCCGGGAGTTGTGGCTGTCTCCGGTGTGGACCGCAACGGCAACTTCACGGAGGCATCTATTGAGGGCCCGGAGGTGGTACTTGCCGCGCCGGCCGTTGCTATTGCGGCGGCTGACGCCGGAAGTCGCGGGCAGTACAACACCCGGACAGGTACGAGCGCCGCGACGGCGCTGGTGTCTGCAACGGCGGCGTTGATCCGGGCGAAGTACCCGGACTTGTCAGCCAACGGCGTGATCAACCGCCTGATCAAGACCGCCGACGACAAAGGCCCACCCGGGCGCGACCCCCAGTACGGGTTCGGCATCGTCAATCCCCTCAAGGCCCTCACCGCCGACATCCCCGACATTGGCTACAACCCCCTGATTGGCCAGAGCAGTGCCACACCTTCCTCTCCGACCGCGTCGGCCAGCACGTCTGGGACCGCAGCAGGCGACCAGAGCGGCAGCATCCTGATGCCCGTTCTGGTTGGGTTGGGCGCCGCAACAGTGCTGCTTGTTGCCGGCGGAGTCTACTTCGTCGCACGGCGCCGACGGGCCTCCAGGAATGCGCACGGTCAATGACAGGGATGGCGGAGCGACCAGCCACATTTGCCACATGAGGACTGATGAGGGTCGTGGCGACGCGCCGGCTACGACACGTGGCAGGCGCGGGGGGGTCGAACAGCGGGTGAGGAGAAGCCTTGCAACAAGAACGTAGATGGGTACTGCGAGACTTTCGCTTCATGGAATACACGCCAGCGAGCGGAAGTGAAACCGCCTCGCGGGACACACATCAGGGTGCGACGCCTGCGGCCCGCTACCAGAGCGCAGACAGATCCGGCTCGATCGAGGTGACGGTGGACGACGAGGCTGCGGTCATGAGGTCGACGTTTTCGATGACTGGCGAGAGCATATGGAGCCAGCGGACTTCCCGAAGGCGTTGTACCAGGCGTAAATGGTCGCCATGCGGCTGGCAGAAGCGGCCAGAGGGAACATCAGGCCACCCGCGCGGACGGCTTTCGCACCAAAGCCCGCGATCCCCTGAGCTGTCGATGCCTCAGACGCCGGAGCAGCGCGCGCTATTGCTCGATGCAGTCTCGGACGCGCTGAACCAGATCGACCGCAGCGAGATCCACGTAGAACAGGACCGCACTGGCAGCTGGCGATGGATCTGTTGCGGGACGGACCTGAGCCACTTAGGGAGTCTTCATAGATGAGCACCTACGATGTCGAACGATCGCTGCGACAGATGCAGGAGATCACAAGACGGACTAAGGAATTGGCATCTCAGGCTCAGGAAACCGAGATCGATGTTGCGTCACCTGACCGGGCAGTCGCGATAACCGTAACTATCCAGGGAAAGGTGGCGGATCTCAAACTCAGTGAGCGGGCGCTAGAAAGGTACGACGCAGAGAGCCTGGCGAAGGTGATTCTCGATACTATGAGAAAGGCGCAGGGGATCGCTGACAACGTTGGTCGGGACATGCTACGGCGTAGCATTCCTGAGTGGGAGAAGTATCAGGAGATGCTGACATCCGCCCGGCACCAGGGGAGCGTGTGACGTGAATAAAGTCTTGAGGGCAGAGTTTCAAGGCCCTGTACGAATTCAAGGGCGAGGTAGAAAAATGCGCGTCCATCGCGGGCGCTGCGGAGGAGGCCGCTGGTGGACTGGCTCTACCACGATCCGCCTTCCCAAACCTTGAGAAGGCTACGGGCCTCCACCGCGCCTGGCGAGCGGTCTCCGCAGCTCGGAAGGCAGAGGCCGCCGCCCTTCAAAGGGAACTAGCGGCAGTGGTGGCTGTATTTGGGAAGGTCGCTGCGCTATACGGGTGGACAGATGCAGAACTTGGCCGACGGATCGCGGCCGCCGAAAAGTACAGGTAGGGGTTGTCAAATGAGTCGGTTGCGGGAACGTATCGAAGAGACGACCGGTCTCGATACATACAGGATGGTCGTAAAGTATTTGGTGGCGGGACTCGCCCCGGATCCTACAGAGTATGCGGATCAGCTAGAGGCGGATCCAGACGCTATTACGCGACGGGCACGAATACTCGGTCCAGACGTCGACACCTATGACATCCGCGAGATGTATCTGACGATCGAGTCGAGCCTCAATTCGGCGTTAACCTCGACCGGGCTCGAACGCAGTTGGGACGGTGCAGCGGCCGACGCGTTCACAGACTCGTACCTGAAGGCGCTGGGGACTCACCTGACGAATTTGGCTGGGCTGTGTGAGAAACAGCGTGCGGTCGCGACTCGAATTGCAAGTGCAATACGAGATGCTCAGGAGGTCCTGGTAGAGGACGTTTACGACATGGTTCTGTGGGTGAATCTCTACGCTGCAGGAGCCAGCAACGCGGCGCTATGGGCTGGTGCCGCTAGCGGAGGTTTGGCGTCGGCGGCAGCAGGTTCGGCGGTACTTCAAGCCATGATTACGCAACTCGTTGAAGATCACAGAAGTATTCAGCGGAAGATCTCCGAGCTGAATCAGACTCTCGGCGGAGAAATCTTGGAGGAGGTTCGCGGTCTTGAGAGCGAGTCTTTCGATGGGGTCTTGAACACCTCAGTTACGACCGATGCTTGGCATACTCGGGCAGGGTGACGCGAGTGACATCACGACAGAACGAGGCTGGGTCGCCTAGCCCTGATGCGGCTGCTGCCCGCGCTCAGGCGGAGTCGTTACGTGACGCACTGGTGCGGCTGGAGCGGGTCGGACCGTTCTGGCGGTGGTGCGTCATCGCAACATGCGTAGTGCTGATTGCCAATCTGGTTGCCGTGTGGGTGCTGGACTCGCTTGGAGAGTCAGCCGGTCCGGGCGCAACATTCCTTCTCGCGCTGCCGCCATTTGCTGTGGCTGTCTCTTTTTCGATACCGGTGCTCATGCTAACCCCAGGTCCACTAATGCCTAACGGGAGGCAGAGCGAGCAACTCGACACAATTATTAGGAAGCACGGACAGCTCATTTCGACAGCCGTGCTCTTCGTGATCATCTCATTTGTGGGTGTGCTAACGGGTGGGTCGGCGGCAGATAGCGGCAATGTGGAGCGTTACGAACTGGTGCGGCTGGTTCAACACGGCGTTGCAGTGACCGGCCTAATCGTCCTGGTCACGGGTTATGTGTTGTACTCGCGTAAGCGTGAACGATTCCTCCGCGATTACCAGTCGGGTCAGCATTCCCAATAGGCTGCCGCTCACATCAAGGGTGCAGCGGTGTCTACATTGCGGACGTGCGAATGTTCGAGCGTGTCATCACGGGACCTTCATGAATGGAGCCTGGCCCGAGGCGGTGACGCTTTAGCGGTTCGGTGAGGCTGCTGCGGGTTGCGAACGTCCGCAGTAGTCGGTGTAGAGCTCAGGACATCGGCACAGACGAGAGGGTGTTTTTGGCAATAGCGAGAGCTTTCGGATAGATATCGGACGCATCGGTGTCGTCGTCGTGGATCTCGAGGGTTACCTTTATGAAGAGGTTATCGTCGCGGAGGCCCACCATGCCCCCGACGATCGAATCGTTCTTCGATTTCCAAAAGGATTCATCGCCGACAGGGGGAGAGTCATTCCCAAGATCCCAGACGCCCTTCCCAATTTCGCGGCTCTCTTTGAATATGCGGGTGGACACATCAATCGAGTCGTACACATGGACTTCTATCCACAACGTCGCGCTTTGCCAGGTACCGCGCTTGCTAAATTGATAGTCGCAACTGACGTGGCGGGATGACCGTATCGGTGTCACTCGCTCGGTCTCAGGCACGAGATCGTTGATAGGCGTGATGTCCACCTTACAGGCGTCGAATCCTCTGAGCGAGTATGTCACGGTCGCGCTTGGGGGCAGCTTGGCGCTCGGTGATCTAGCGCCACTGTCGGGGGTGGTGCGTGGCGTGTTGGCGTCGCTGCATCCGCTGATCGCGAGAACCGCGGAAAGAGCTCCTACGGCAGCACTCAATGCTCGCTTCCGACTTACCTGTAGCATCTGTGTCCCCCCAACACCCGAATCGACTCGTTCGCAATATCAAATTCGCCAGCACAATTGACCGCGCGAGCATAGCACGAGGCAGGGTGGCCCGTCTTAGTCGCGATGTGAGGTTATTCGTTATAGGGCGCAGCTCCGAGTCATCCGCACTGGATTACATGGGGCGGGTGATTTCGCAGACTTTCCAGTAGTTGTCGGCGGGGCTCTTCTCGAGGTGGAAGGTCCAGGTCTCGGGGCCTTTGATGACGTGGCCGTCAAGCTCGTCGATGACGTGGATGGTCGCGGTGATGGTGACGGTGCCGACCTCGTCGCGTTTGCCGCGCTCGGTGACGGTGACGTCTTCCGGGGTGGCGAGCCGCTGCTTGCCCTGGTGCACCAGGTCGGCGAACAGGGTGGCGATCTCTTGCCTGGCGCTGTCGCAGACATACCGCTCGAAGGCGCGTTCTGCAGCGGCTGGGGCAGCGCCATCGTCGTGGTAGTCCTGCCCATCGGCGATCAGGATGTCGACGCTTCGCTCCGGCGGTGCGACGTACGGCGCGACGTAGTTGGAGCGCTGGTAGTCGCGGCCGAGGTAGACGTACGCGCCGGTCATGCTGAGCACCACCGCGACGGCGGCGCCGAGAGCGATGGCGGTGTTCCGCTGGGTGCGCTCGCCGGTGGCGAAGAAGAAGCCGATCAGCGAGAGCAGCACCAGGCCGACCAGGCTGATCCCGCCGGCCAGGATCCCGGTCGGGACATCGGAGTACATCGCGACCACGGTGCCGATCACGATCGCGACCACCATCAGCACCTGGAGATAGATGATGATCATGGTCAGCTGCCGACCCCGGTTGCGCAGCCAGGCCAGCGACGCCGCGGCGACGAAGGTGGCCAGAGTGATCACCACGCCGAGCGAGCTGTGGTCGTACACCCAGAGAAGCAGTCCGTTGCACACTGCCAGCGCCGCCAGCGCTGAGCCGGCCATGATCAGCAGCGTGGTCCGGTGCGATCGCTGCTCAGCCGGAGCTGGGGCAGGCGGTTGCCAGGCCGCTGGCGGGGGCGCTGCCTCTGCGGCTTCCCCGGTGTCCGGCTCGGACTCGGGTGGGGGCTCCCACCCGGCGGGACGGCCGAGGATTGGTGGCTGCTGGGTCATTGCGCTACACCATAAGCGTGGCGCCTTTGGCGGCCATGAACGGCACTGGGTCGACGGCGCCGGACGCGTTGGCGTCGCCGTTGAGGTGGACCTCGAAGTGCAGGTGTGGGCCGGAGGAGTTGCCGGACGAGCCGACCTTGCCGATCACCTGTCCGGCGGCCACCTGGTCCCCGGCTGTGACTAGGGGACGCTCCACCATGTGGCAGTAGCGGGTGATCACGTCGTTGGCGTGCAGGATGTCGACGAACCAGCCGCACCCGCCCACGTCTTGTGATCCGTCAACGTCGCAGTTCCCGGTGGTCCGGGCGCAGACCGCCTCGATCACGATGCCGCTGGAGGCGGCTCGGATCGCCGTGCCGCGCGGGGCCATGATGTCGACGCCGTCGTGGCCGGGACGCTGCCGGGTACGGAAGCCGTTCACTTGGCCGATCTTGCCCTTGGCCGGCACCGTCCAGCCGGATGCGGAGATGCTGCCTGCGGTGGCGCAGATGAAGGCGTCCTTGTCGGTTGAGACGGTCCGGATGGCGGTCCGGGCGGCACCGCCGGTGAGCGCATTGACGACATCCGCCGCGAGGCTCTCCCACTGCTGGTACGCGTCCGGGTAAGCGCTGCGTTGCACAGCCTGCGCCGCGTCGGTGAGCCGCATCGACTCCCAGCCCTTGAGCGGGCGCAGCTTCGAGTAGAACTTGCGGGAGGAGTACACCGGGTCCAGGATCTGCGCCGGGGTGCCCCAGCCGCTGCTGGGCCGCTGCTGGAAGAGCCCCAACGAGTCGTGGTCGACCGCCACCTGCAGATTGCGTAGCTTCGACTCCTGCTGCGCGGTGGCGACTGCGATCACCCAGGCCCGCGGCGACATCTGCATCTTCTGCCCGACCTGGATGATGATCGCGGCGTTGCGCATCTGCTCCGCGCCCAGGCCGCCCGCGCGCGGAAGCCGGGCATCGGCGTTCACGATGGTGCCGTCACCGCAGCCTCCCATCACGGCGAGCGGGGCGGCGGCTTCGTTCAGTACGCCGCGGACCAGCGTGCCGACGGTGCCGACGACCGACAGCACCAGCGCGGCGATGATGGCGACCACCAGGGCTACGTACTTCACCCGACCCACCGCCTCATTCGGACCTCCAGCTGATCGAGTCGACCGCCCAGCGGCGGTCCGCGTACCGCAGGCCTAGCAGCAGCACCCCGCTGCGGGCCGAGATGCTGACGTCTGCGCGGTCGGTGCCTATCACGGTGTCGAGTTGGGGCTCGCCGGTGAGCTCCACGCTGGGTTGTGAGGTCGGGTCAGCGGCGCCGAGCCGCTTCATCAGCGCCTTGGTGGCGTGCTTGGCGAGCCGCGCCCGCCACTGTTCGCCGGTCACACCGTCGTGGTCCGCCCAGGCGGTGGCGAACGCGTCCGCCACGGGCAACGGGTCCGGCACACCCTTCGGCAGCGTCGGTCGCTCGCCTCGCTCGTTTACCTCGGGGTCGCCGATCTCGTCGTGGTCTGGGCCGAAGCTGACGCTGGCGTACGGGTCCGCGCCCGCCTCCGCGTCGCCTGCCCGCCCGACCTCGCCCCCGGCCAGCCGGGTCACCACCACCACCACGAGCACGCCGAGCACCAGGATGCCCGCGATGCCGTATCGCGTGGTCACCCAGCGGAGCACGGTGCGCATCGAAGCTCTCCGGTGGTCGAGGGGTCGGATGGGTCAGCTGCGGTTGGAGTATTCGTCGCGCCATTCGTCGGGTACGAACAGCGCCCGGCTGGACGGGGCGTCGTCGGTGGCGGAGGCGGGCGTGTCGTAGCTGGGGCGGTGGCCATCGGAGACGGCTGGCTGGTGCCCGACGGAGTCGGAACGGACGATCCGGACCTCATTGCCGCCGATCACCTCTCGATCGGTGTCCGAATGCCGGGCCAGGATCCCGGGAGCCGGGGCGGCGGCCCTTGGGCC
>JBOGDF010000177.1:0-11479 GCA_050701635.1 Micromonosporaceae bacterium
GCTCACCGCCGCGCCGCACGCCACCACCGTGATGCCCACCACCGGCCCCGGTACGGAGTCCTGGCGGGTGGGCCGCGCCGCGGTGCCCGCCGCCCGGCCCGAGCCGGTCTCGGCGCAGCCACAGGCTGCCAGCTACCCGCCGCAGGCCGGTCTCCCCACCTCGGGGGGCCCCGGCTACCCCGCGGGCGGCGCCGGCTACCCGCCGCCTGGCCGGCCGGGCCAGGCCACCGGTTACCCCGCCACGCCGTCGCGGCGCAGCGGGATGGGCGCCTGGATCTTCGGCGCCGCCGCGATCGTGGTGGCGCTGGTGATGGTGCTCGGCGCGGTCGGCTTCTCCTCCGGCTGGTTCAGCGACGATCCCCCGGCGCCGAAGAAGGCTCCGGCCGAGGCGGCGCCGCGGTTCGAGGTGCAGACGTACACCGGGCAGGGGATGACGCTGCACGTACCGAAGGACTGGAAACGCGTCGACACCAAGGGGTACGTGCAGTTCCACGACCCGAAGGACAACTCCAACTGGCTGCGGATCAACGTCACCCGGGACGGGCGTACCGCGATGAAGATCCTGCAGGCGTCGGACCGCAACTTCGACAAGGGCTGTTGCGGGCTGACCGACTACCAGCGGGTCGCGCTGCGCAAGGCGAGCCTGGCCGGGCATGAGGGCGCCGAGCTGGAGTACACCGCGAGCCGGTCCAACTCCGGCCAGGAGCGGCACGGCATCTGGCGCATGATCGTGGTCGGCGGAAGCAACTACCAGGTCTACATGTCGGTCTCCGCCGCCAGCTTCGACGGCCACAAGCAGGTCTTCGACGAGGCGGTCCGGTCCACGAAGCTGGCCGGCTAGGCGTGCCGTCCGACCTCAGGGCACAGGCGAAAGCCTGGCTCGCCGACGACCCGGACCGCGCCACCCGCGACGAGCTGCGTACGTTGCTCGACGGCCTGCCGGACACCGAAGCCGAGCTGGCGGACCGGTTCGCCGGGCCGCTGCGGTTCGGCACCGCCGGGTTGCGGGGCCCGCTGCGGGCCGGTCCCAACGGCATGAACCAGGCGGTGGTACGCGGTGCCGCGGCCGGCCTGGTGCGCTGGCTCGACGCGAAGCAGGCCGCCGGCGCCCTGGTGATCGGGTACGACGCCCGCCACGGCTCGGCCGACTTCGCGACCGAGACCGCCCGGGTGGCCGCCGGTACGGGTCGCCGCGCCCTGCTGCTGCCCCGCCCCGTCCCCACCCCCGTGCTGGCGTACGCCGTGCGCGCCCTGGACGCCGCCGCGGGCGTGATGGTGACCGCCAGCCACAACCCGCCCACCGACAACGGCTACAAGGTCTACCTGGGCGCGGAGCTGGGCGGCCCGACCGGCGCCGGCGCGCAGATCGCACCGCCCGCCGACGAGGAGATCGAGGCGGCGATCCGGGCCGTCGGGCCGCTGGCGGACGTACCGCTCGGCGAGGTGCACGTGGACGGCGTACTGGGCGACGCGATCGTCGACCGCTACCTCACCGACGCGGCGGGCGTAGTGGCCGGCGCGACGCCGCGCGAGCTGCGGGTGGCGTACACCCCGCTGCACGGGGTGGGTGGAGCGGTGCTGAGCGCGGCGCTGGAGCGGGCCGGGTTCGGCCGCCCGGTGGCGGTGCCGGAGCAGGCGGAGCCGGATCCGGAGTTCCCAACCGTGGCGTTCCCGAATCCGGAGGAGCCCGGCGCGATGGACCGTGTGATCGCGCTGGCCAGCGAGACCGGCGCCGACCTCGCGCTGGCCAACGACCCGGACGCCGACCGCTGCGCGGTGGCGGTACGCGACTGGTCCGGCTCCGGTGGGCACCCCATGGTCGACTGGCGGATCCTGCGCGGCGACGAGGTCGGGGTCCTGCTCGCTGACCACCTGATCCGGCGCGGCGTCACCGGCCTGTACGCCACCACGATCGTCTCCTCGTCGCTGCTGCGTACGCTGTGCGCCGCCCGCGGGGTGCCGTACGGCGAGTCGCTGACCGGGTTCAAGTGGATCGTGCGTACCGACGGCACGGCGCCGCTGGCGTACGGGTACGAGGAGGCGCTCGGCTACTGCGTCGCCCCCGACCTGGTACGCGACAAGGACGGCATCACCGCGGCGCTGCTGGTGTGCGAGCTGGCCGCCGAGCTGAAGTCCGAGGGCCGCGGCCTGGACAACCGGCTCGACGAGCTGGCCCGCGAGTTCGGGGTGTACGCCACTGACCAGCTCTCCGTACGGGTTACCGACCTGGGCGAGATCGCCGCCATGATGGACCGGCTGCGGGCGGCGCCTCCGGCCACGCTGCTGGGCGCACCGGCGAAGTTCACCGACCTGCTGCCGGCCACCGACGGCGTCCGCGTCGCGTCGCCGCACGCCCGCGTCGTGGTACGCCCCTCCGGCACCGAGCCGAAGCTCAAGGCGTACCTGGAGGTGGTCGAGCCGGTCGGCGACGGCGACGTGGCGGCGGCCCGTACCCACGCGGCGGCGAAGCTGGCCACGCTGCGGATCGAAACCGCCGCCGCGCTCGGCGGCTGACCGGTTCAGTTATGGCAGTTGGAGGAGCTCACCCCGTAGCTGTCGCGCCACTCCGACGTCTGGGTGCCGGCGATGGTCTTCCACTTGAACAGCGCACGAGCCCGCACGCTGTACGTACTACAGGACACAGAGTGTGATTTCGCGATGTCGGAGGAGTCCCATCCGTCGTAGTCGTCCACGGCGCTGGAGCTGACGGTCACCCACTCACCGCCCTTGTAGATCTGGACCCGGATGTTGCTGACCGCGACCCAGTAGTGGACGGGGCCTGGATCGCGGATGTCCGCCCAGGCCGTCGCCCTTCCGTCGTCGATGTGGATCCAGAGGCAGCGCGGCAGCTCTGAGCCGTAGCAGCGTTCTCCATAGATGGCGTGACCCGCCTGGGCGGGCGCGGCGAAGCCGCTCAACACGGCGGCCACAATACCGACGGCCAACAGGCCGGCGAACCCAGGACGTACACGCATGGCGTGCCCTTCCTCGTCGATGAGCCGGGGCCGCCAGCATGACCAGAGCCACTCTCGGCTTCTAACAGCAAGCTGTTACGTCGCTAACACGAGCGACCGACGACGAGTGGGCTCGCCGTACCGGTGGTCAGAATCGTGGCATGCCGCCGAACTGGCGGTCGCCGGCGTCGCCCAGACCTGGCACGATGAACGCCTTGTCGTTGAGCCGCTCGTCGATCGAGGCGGTCACCACCCGCAGCGGCAGCCCGCTCGCCTCCAGCCGGCGCAGCCCCTCCGGTGCCACCAGTACGCACACCACGGTGATGTCGGTGCAGCCGCGGTCGGCGAGCAGCCGGCAGCAGTGCTCCAACGAGCCGCCGGTGGCCAGCATCGGGTCGAGCACCAGCACCGGCAGCCCGGTCAGGTCCGGCGGCAGCGACTCCAGGTACGCCCGGGGCTCGAAGGTCTCCTCGTCGCGGGCCAGCCCGACGAAGCCCATCGACGACTCCGGCAGCAGCCCGAGCGCGGCCTCGGCCATCCCCAGCCCGGCCCGCAGCACCGGCACCAGCAGCGGTGGGTTCGCGATCCGGGTGCCCTCGGTCTGCGTCAGCGGCGTCTGGATCGGGTATTTCTCTACCGCGATGCCGCGGGTCGCCTCGTACACCAACAGGCTCGACAGCTCGCGAAGCGCGGCCCGGAACACCGCCGGATCGGTGCGCTCGTCGCGCATCGCGGTGAGCCTGGCGGCGGCGAGCGGGTGATCGACCACGAGTACGTCCACGGCCAGCAACCTAGCTCATCCCCGCGGCCGGCGGGCTCCGCCCGACGGCAAGCCGGCCACCCCACACCAAGCCGTAGACTCGCGAGTATGACGGCAACGGCGCCAGACACGCTCGCGGGCAGCATCGCGAGCTCCGAGGCATCGCTGCGGAAATTCCTGCACGGGCTTCCCGGAGTGGACGCCGTCGGCGCCGATCAGCGGGCCGCGATGCTGGCGACCCGCTCGATCAAGACCACCGCCAAGCAGTGGGCGCTCGACCTGGCGATCCGGATGGTCGACCTGACCACGCTGGAGGGCCAGGACACCCCGGGGAAGGTACGCGCGCTCGCCGCGAAGGCGAAGCACCCCGACCCCGACGACCCCGACTGCCCGTCCGTCGCCGCGCTCTGCGTCTACCCGCACCTTGTGCCCGCGGCCGCCGCGGAGCTGGCCGGATCGACGGTGCATCTGGCGAGCGTGGCGACCGGGTTCCCGTCCGGGCAGGTGCCGCTCGAGGTCAAGCTGGCCGAGACCCGGGCCGCGGTGCAGGCGGGCGCCGACGAGATCGACATGGTGATCGACCGGGGCGCGTTCCTGTCCGGCCGCTACCTCGAGGTGTACGACCAGATCCGCGCCGTCAAGGACGCCGCCGGTGCCGCGCACCTGAAGGTGATCCTGGAGACCGGCGAGCTGGCCACGTACGACAACGTACGGCGGGCGTCCTGGCTGGCGATGCTCGCCGGCGGCGACTTCATCAAGACCTCCACCGGCAAGGTGCAGCCGGCCGCCACGCTCCCGGTCACCCTGATCATGCTGGAGGCGGTGCGTGACTTCAGAGACCAGACCGGCCGCAAGATCGGGGTGAAGCCGGCGGGCGGGATCCGTACCGCGAAGGACGCGATCCGGTACCTGGTGCTGATCAACGAGACCGCCGGCAGCGACTGGCTGGACCCGGACTGGTTCCGGTTCGGCGCGTCCACGCTGCTCAACGACGTGCTGATGCAGCGCACCAAGATGCGTACCGGCCGCTACTCCGGCCCCGACTACTTCACGCTGGACTGATAAGCCATGCCTTTCGAGTACGCCCCGGCGCCCGAGTCGCCGTCCATCGTCGACATCAAGCCGTCGTATGGGCTGTTCGTCAACGGTGAGTTCACCGACGCGTCGGACGGCGGCGGCTTCAAGACCGTCAACCCCGCCAGCGAACAGGTGCTCGCCGAGATCGCCGAGGCCGGCCCGGCCGACGTGGACCGGGCGGTGAAAGCGGCGCGGACCGCGTACACCAAAGTCTGGTCTTCGATGCCGGGCGCGGAGCGGGCGAAGTACCTCTACCGGATCGCCCGGATCATCCAGGAGCGCTCGCGCGAGCTGGCGGTGCTGGAGTCGATCGACAACGGCAAGCCGATCCGGGAGTCCCGCGACGTCGACCTGCCGCTGGTCGCGGCGCACTTCTTCTACTACGCCGGCTGGGCCGACAAGCTGCAGCACGCCGGCCTGGGCGCCAACCCGAAACCGCTGGGCGTGGCGGCGCAGGTGATCCCGTGGAACTTCCCGCTGCTGATGCTGGCGTGGAAGATCGCCCCGGCGCTGGCCTGCGGCAACACCGTGGTGCTGAAGCCCGCGGAGACCACCCCGCTGACCGCGCTGGCGTTCGCGGAGATCTGCCAGCAGGCCGACCTGCCGCCGGGCGTGGTCAACATCCTCACCGGCGCCGGCGATAGCGGCCGCCTCCTGGTCGAGCATCCAGACGTGGACAAGGTGGCGTTCACCGGCTCCACCGAGGTCGGGCGGGCGATCGCGAAGGCGGTGGCCGGCTCGAAGAAGAAGGTCACCCTGGAGCTGGGCGGCAAGGCGGCGAACGTGGTGTTCGACGACGCCGCGCTGGACCAGGCGGTGGAGGGGATCGTCAACGGCATCTTCTTCAACCAGGGTCACGTCTGTTGCGCCGGGTCGCGGCTGCTCGTCCAGGAGTCGGTGTACGACGAGCTGCTCGGCATGCTCAAGCGCCGGATGGCGTTGCTGCGGGTGGGCGACCCGCTCGACAAGAACACCGACATCGGCGCCATCAACTCCTCCGCGCAGCTGGAGAAGATCCGCGCCCTGTCCGAGATCGGGGAGTCCGAGGGCGCCGACCGGTGGACCGCCCCGTGCCCGCTGCCGGAGCGGGGCTACTGGTTCGCGCCGACGCTGTTCACCGGCGTCTCGCAGGCGCACCGGATCGCGCGCGAGGAGATCTTCGGGCCGGTGCTGTCGGTGCTGACCTTCCGTACCCCCGCGGAGGCGGTTGAGAAGGCCAACAACACGCCGTACGGCCTCTCCGCGGGTGTCTGGACGGAGAAGGGATCTCGGATCCTCTGGCTCGCCGACAGGCTGCGCGCCGGCGTGGTGTGGGCCAACACGTTCAACAAGTTCGACCCGGCCAGCCCGTTCGGCGGCTACAAGGAGTCCGGTTACGGCCGCGAAGGCGGTCGCCACGGCCTGGAGGGGTACCTTGCCTGAGTCGACGCGGCTTGGGGTCCGCAAAACCTACAAGTTGTACGTGGGCGGCGCGTTCCCGCGCAGCGAGTCAGGACGGTCGTACCCGGTGACCTCTGCCAAGGGCGAGTTCCTCGCCAACGCCGCGCTCGCTTCGCGCAAGGACGTACGAGACGCCGTGGTCGCCGCCCGGAAGGCGTTCCCCGGGTGGGCAGGGCTGACGGCGTACCACCGGGGACAGATCTTGTACCGGGTGGCCGAGATGCTGGAGGGGCGCCGGGATCAGTTCGTGGCAGAGGCCCGGGCCGCTCAGGGTCGCACGGCGCGCCAGGCTGAGACAGAAGTCGAGGCGGCGATCGACCGGTGGGTGTGGTACGCCGGCTGGGCCGACAAGATCGCCCAGGTGTACGGCAACGCCAACCCGGTCGCCGGCCCGTTCTTCAACCTCTCCTCCCCCGAGCCGACCGGCGTGGTCGGGATCGTGGCGCCGCAGTCCGCGCCGCTGCTCGGGCTGGTGAGCGTGATGGCGCCGGCGATCGTCACCGGCAACACCGTGGTGGTGCTCGCCTCGGAGGCGTACCCGCTGCCGGCGATCACGCTCGCCGAGGTGCTGGCCACGTCCGATCTACCGGGTGGCGTGGTCAACCTGCTCACCGGGCGGCCCGCCGAGACCGCGCCCTGGCTGGCGTCTCACATGGACGTCAACGCGATCGACCTGGCCGGGGTGGACGACCCCGCGCTCGCCGTCGACCTGGAGCGCGCCGCGGCCGAAAACCTGAAACGGGTGGTACGCCCCGCGCCGGCCACCGACTGGCGCGCCGACCCCGGCACCGGGCGGCTCACGGCGTACCTGGAGACCAAGACGGTATGGCACCCGAAGGGGACCTGAAGTAGTCCTGCCCCGCTGCCTCGACCTGCTTTTCGATGGCATCGACCCTGTTTTTCGATGGCATCGACACCTAGCTATGTGATTCCCTGGTGTCGCCGGTCGGGGGGCCAGCATGGGGAGGCTTCGTGAGGTTCCGCCTTGTCCACTACGCGACACTCGGCACGGCCGCACTCGCGTTCGCAGCGGCGGTGGCGTATCCGGCCGCCGCGCACGACCTGGAAAACCCGCATCCCGGAGCGCCGACCACACCGGTGGCGCCGGAAGCGGCGCACGACATGGAGCGGATCGCGTCGACCAAGAGCATCGGCTCGGTCAACACCGACCTGGCGTTCTGGGGCGACACCGCGTACATGGGTGTCTACAACGGACTGCAGATCGTCGACATCTCCGACCCGGCGAAGCCCACCGTGACCGGTGAGCTGCACTGCCACGGCAGCCAGAACGACGTGTCCGTCTGGAACGGCCTGCTGTTCATGTCGGTCGACCGGCCGCAGACCTCACCGGGCTGCGACAGCGCCTCCACGCCCGACAACGCGCCGGGCTGGGAAGGCATCCGGATCTTCGACGTACGCGATCCCGCGAACGTCCAGCACATCGGCTCGGTGGCGACCGACTGCGGGTCGCACACCCACACGCTGGTGCCCGACGCGGCCAACGGACGGGCGCTGATCTACGTCTCGTCGTACTCGAACAACAGCAACACGTTCGGGGCCACCCAGTGGGGCAACAACTGCCAGGTCGGCCACGGCTACATCTCCGTGATCGACGTACCGCTGAGCAGCCCGGCGACCGCGAAGGTGGTCAGCAAGCCGGGGCTGCCGCTGGCCCCGTACTTCGGCAACGGAGGCAACGGCTGCCACGACATCGGGGTGTTCACCGGACTGAAGATGGCCGCGGCCGCCTGCTCCGGCAACGCGCTGCTGCTGGACATCAGCGACCCGGTGAACCCCACGTCGACCGACTCGATCGGACTGCCGCACGCCAAGGCGTTCTGGCACTCCGGTGCGTTCAGCTTCGACGGCAAGGTCGCGATCTTCGGCGACGAGACGTACGGCGGTGGCGGCAACGCCTGCAAGCAGCCGAAGGACGACCTCGGCAAGCTGTGGTTCTACGGCGTGGACGTGGCGGCGAAGCGCTTCACCTCCCACACCGCGCTGAGCAGCTACAAGCTCCCCCGCGCGCAAGGCGGCGGCACGCTCGCCTCGTGCACCGCGCACAACTACAACGTGCTGCCGATCCCCGGCAAGTACATCCTCAACTCCGCCTGGTACGTCGGCGGCACCACGCTGGTTGACTTCTCCGACCCGACGGCGCCGAAGGAGCTGGCGTACTTCGACTACCAGAATGTGAAGTTCTACGGCGGCGCCTGGTCGTCGTACTACTACAACGGCTACTCGTACGCCTCCAGCATCGACACCGGCCTGGAGGTGCTCGACTACCTCGGCACCGCCGACGCCGGTGCGATCGCGCAGCCGTACCTCAACCCCCAGACCCAGGAGCAACCGCTCCCAGGCGTCTGAGAAATTTTCTGGGTACGAGGGGCGGGATCCAGCCGGGTCCCGCCCCTCGGGCGCACAGGGCAGGGGTACGCCCCGCCGGATCCGTCCCGGGAGTCTAGGGTTTGCGATGGCCGGAAATCCGGCACGACGACTTACCCTGGGGCGCCGCCCCGCAGGATCAGTACGGAGGACGCAATGGCTCGCCACCGCGCCGATAAGCCCGAGGACCAGCTCGACTCGGCCGACGCCGGCCGCGACGAGGAGCTCGACGAGGGCGTACTCGACGAGACCGACGAGGCCTCCGACGACGAAGCCGAGCTCGACGACGTTGCCGATGACGACGACGTTGCCGATGACGAGGGCGACGACGCCGTTGACGCCGGTGACGAGGAGTCGGACCAGCGGCCGGCCGCCGTCACGAAGTTCTGGGACAAGCTCAAGGTGACGCCGGTCGAGATCGCGCTGCCCCGCGGCGTCGGGTACACGCTGCGGGCGTACCGGATGAGCGACACCCTGGCCGGCGACGAGGCGGAAGCCGACGCCGCCGACGCGGCCGAGGAGCTGACCGACGAAGCGGCCGAGAGCGCCGCTCCGACCACCTCGGCGGCGAAGGGTTCCCGCCGGGGCCGGGTGGACGAGAAGGCCGACGAGCTCGAGGACGCCGACGACGAAGACCTTGATGACGAGGACCTCGAGGACGAGGACCTGGACGACGAAGACGAGGACCTCGAAGACGACGAGGACCTCGAGGACGAAGACGAAGACGAGGAAGAAGAAGACGAGGAGGAAGAGGAGCCGGAGCCCGAGGAGGTTCCCCTCTTCCTGACGCAGGACCGCCGGCTGCTGCTGTTCCGCAGCCCCGAGGGGTTGGTGGAGTTCGTACAGTCCGGCGAGGCGAACAGCCTGGAGCAGCTCGACGAGTGGGAGACGCTGCGTACCACCGTCACCGCCGACCAGGTCATGGTCGCCGAGGAGGACCGGTACGAGCTCGACCTGGTGGTGGAGAACCTGCGCGGCGGCCACGACTCCTGGGACGCCGAGCTGCTGATCAAGGCGGGCGAGCTCTGCCGTGATCTGGGCCACGCGCTGAAGATCGACTCGGTGATGAGCGCGCTGTCCCCGGGCTCCCCGCTCGACGATATGGACGAAGGGCTACGAAGCACCGAGAACAGCCGGATAACCGCATTCTTCGCACGGCGCAAACTCCGGCGTATCGGGGCACAACAGGCAGCCCTCGCGTGGCGTTCGATAATTGGCAAGATCTCTACTTCCGTGGACTGGCGGGATTGACCTCCGACCAGGGAGCATCGACCCTGGTCAGTGAAAACGGCGGGGTGAAGTCGGGGGCACCCAGTGGTGCCGCCGCACTAATCTCGGTCGAAGCGTCGTCGCGCCCCTCGGAGGTGTACCGGTCGTGCGTGTGTACTGCGGTCTTGCGTCTGCTGGACAGCGGATTCCCGTGGCGGTGGTTGACGACGCCGGCCGGCTGCTGGCCAGCGTCGAGGTCGACGACACGCCCGCCGGGTACGCCGCTGTCTGCGCACTGATCGCGGAACGCTGCCCGGAGTCCGGCCCGGTACGCGCCGCCATGGCCACCGACACCGAGACCAGCCTGGTGTCGCTGCTGCTGGCGGCTGCCGGCGAGCCGCTGGCACTGGGAGACGAGCAGACCGTGGCCGCCTTCGCCAACGGCGAGCCGGCCGGCGCACCGGATTCGCACCGGCGTGCGGTGGCGCTGGCACGGGCGCTGCAGGCCGGCACCCTGGCCGCCGCCTCGCAGCCGGCACCGCGGGATCTCGCCGCGCTGCGTCCCGTACTGGCCGCGCACCGGGCGGCCACCGCCGGCCGTACCGCCGCGGTCACCATGCTGCGCGAGGTGCTGCGGGAGCTATACCCGGCGGCGCTGCGTACCTTCCCCGACCCGGGTCAGCCGTTGGCGCTCGCCGCGCTGGAGCGGCTCGCCGACCCGGTCCAGGTGGCGCGCGGCGAGGACGGCAATGCGGTGGGACAGCTGTGCGCGGCCGGCTTCCCGGAGGCCGAGGTGCGCGCCGCCGTGGCCGCCCTGTGGGAGGCCGTCGCCGACGCCGCGGCTCGCCGCTCCAGCACCGAGGCGATCGGCGCCACCGTACGCAACGGCGTTTCCGCCGTACGGTCCGCCGATGGCGTCGCCACCGCGCTGGTGAGTGTGATCGCCGACCACGTCGAGCCGCGTACCGGCGGCCGCGGGTTCCCCGCCGTACCGCCGGTGTCCGGCCCACCCGCCGCGCCTCCGGTCTCCAGCCCACCCGCGGCTCCGGTCTCGGGCCAGCCCGCGGTCTCGGGCCCGCCCGTGGTGTCCGACCCGCTCACCGCGCCCGCGGCGTCCCTGCCACCGGGCGCGGGCAGCCCGCTGGCTGCGCAGGCCGCGGCGTCAACCGGCGCCGAGGTCTGGCCCGCTCCTCCCGGCGGCATCGGCGACGCCACAGCGTCTCCGCCGCAGCCGATGCCAGGGCCGGCCGGCGTACCTCCGCCGCCCGTTCTGCCAGCCGGGAGCCCGGCTGCGCCGCAGCCGGTGGCTACGCACCAGGAAGCGCCGATACTGCCGCCCGCGCAGCAACCGCCGATGCGGGCGCCGTCGCAGCAGCCGCCGGTGGCAGCGCCAGCGCACCAGCCGCCGGTGGGGCCGCCGGCGCACCAGCCGGCCACGTTCCCGGCCGCACCGGCGGCGGCCCTGTCGGCTCCAGGCGAGGCACCGAGCTCCGGCTTCACGCCCAGTGCTCCGGTGTCCGGAGCGCCCCTGCCGTCGGCTCCGGTGTCGGGAGCGCCGCCGTCGGCAGCACCGGTCTCCGGGGCTCCGGCGCCGCAAGCCAGCGGGCAGGTCGCGCCGAGCGTGGCCGGCCCGGTGTCGGCGTCGCCGGTGTTC
>JBOGDF010000178.1:0-11423 GCA_050701635.1 Micromonosporaceae bacterium
TCCCGGCGGCGACCAGGAATCCCACCAGCTCGGCGGTGGGCGGGTCCAGCCAGTGCAGATCGTCGACTCCCAGCAGCCCCGGCACCAGGGCGGCGACCGCCAGCCGCAGCGCCAGCGGGTCCGGCGCCCCGGTACGCCGCCGCAGCACGGCCTCGACCGCCTCCCGCTGCGCGACCGGCAGCCCGTCGTACGGCAGCCCCGCCAGCAGTGGGCAGAGCGCCGCGTACGGCGTGTCATGGTCCCCCGGCATCCCGGCGAGCCGCGCCACCGTACGCCCGGCGGCGGCCGCGTCGGCGAGCGCGCGATCGAGCAACGCCGTACGCCCGATCCCCGGTGGACCGGTGAGCACCACGGGCACGCCGCGTACGGCGTATTCCGTGAGCTGCGCCAGCAGAGCGTCGTGACCGACCAGCATCATCCCGGCCTCCCCAGGCCTCCGGATATCTCACGCTAAGTCGCGGTTAGGCAGCGGGATAGGTCGACTCGGCGCCACCACGGGGCCAGCGCGGGTATCCCCTACCGACACCGGAAGTCCACGTGGAGTGTGAGGTTGCCGATCGTCACCCCGGTTGACCCGGACCACCCGGACACGGAATCCTCATGGTCACCAACTGAACATTTGAGGCGACGGTGGGCAGGAACCCGGTGCGAGTCCGGGACGGTCCCGCCACTGTGACCGGGAAGCTCTCCCCCTCTTCGAAAGCCACTGCCACAACTGGTGGGAAGGCCGGGGGCCGGGCGTCGATCCGGAAGTCAGGACACTGACCCGTCGTCCTCCTGTACGCGGGGCGGGATGACCCCGGGAAGGAGCGTTGTCATGAGCATGGTGACGGTACCGGCGAGCAGGCAGGTCGCCTGGCGACCCGTACGAGACGCGTTCGTCGTGGGTACGGCCGTAGCGCTCGCGCTGCTCACCTTGTACGCCGTGTTCCTCGACCAGGGCGCGCTGCTGGCGCCGCTGTTGGGCAGCATCTCGTTCGACGCCAACTACGTGCACGAGTTCGCACACGACGCGCGCCACCTCTCCGGCGTCACCTGCCACTGATGACGAGTGTGCTTTCGGTTCTCGGCCGTGGAGTGCTGGCCGGGGCCGGCGGTGGAGTGCTCGCCGCCGGTTTCGGTTTCCTGATCGCCGAGCCGGTCATCGACCGTGCCATCGAGTTCGAAGCGAACCGCTCGCACCACGAGGGCGGCGAGGCGGCCGCCGAGCTGTTCACCCGCGACACCCAGCACCTGGGTTTGCTGGTCGCGATGATCGCCAGCGGCATCGCGATCGGGGTGCTGTTCTCCCTGGTGTACGTCGCGCTGCACCGGGAGGACCCGCAGGCCGACCCGTGGCGGCGCTCGCTGCGGCTGGCCGGCGCCGGCTTCCTCGCCGTGGTCGCGATGCCGTTCCTGCGGTATCCGGCCAACCCGCCCGGGGTGGGCGATCCGGCGACGGTGGAGCTGCGTACCCGGTCCTGGCTGGCGGCGATCGCGATCGGCGTACTGGCGATCGCGGTGGCGTACGCCGCCGGCCGCTGGCTGGCGCGCCGGGGCGTCACCGAGCCGCTGCGCCACCTGGCCGCGGCGGGGATCGTGGTGGCCGGGTTCGGGGTGCTGTTCCTGCTCCCGGACAACCCGGATCCGATCGAGGTGCCGGCGCAGCTGCTGTGGGACTTCCGGCTGCTCTCGGCCGCCACCCTGCTGCTGCTCTGGTCCGGGATCGGCGCCGGTTTCGGCCTGCTCGGTGGGTACGCTGCCCGCCGCGCCGTCGCCGCCCCGGCGACCGCCGCAGCGGGTTGACCCCGCCGGCCGGCCGGGTGGTGGTGTGTCGCGGCTGTTGCTGCGGTACGCACCGCAAACACCCCGACGTCGACCACGACGCCCAGCTGCGAGTCCTGCGCTCGCGGCTGGGCGCCGGCGGCGTACGTACCGTCGACTGTCTCGGCCCGTGCGGGGACTCCAACGTGATGGTGGTGCTGCCGTCCCGCGACGGGCGGCGGCGCGGCGGGCGCGCGACCTGGCTCGGCTTCGTGCTCTCCGACGAGGCGGTCACCGATGTCACCGACTGGATCACCGCCGGCGGTCCCGGCCTGGCCCCGATCCCGGACACCCTGGACCTGCACCGCATCACCCCACCACCTCCGGCCTGACCCGGTGGTATCTTAGATACCATGGCGATGACATTGCGGCTCAGCCGCGAGGAGACCGAGCAGCTGCGCCGGTACGCCGCACGGCACGGTCGCAGCATGCAGGACGTTGCGCGCGAAGCGGTGGTGACCATGACCGCTGAGCCCGACGCAGAGCGCACGCTCAGCACCTTCGACTTCGGCGAGCCCGTGGCGCGTCGGGTCCGTGACGTGCTCGCGGACGGCTTCGGCGAACGGTGATTCTTCTCGACACCAGTGGCGTGATCGCCGCCTACAACCAGCGGGACGCCGAGCATGCCGCAGCGCGCGACGTGCTCACCGGTACCACCGAGCCCATGGTGATCTCGCCCCTCGTGTTAGCCGAGGTCGACTATCTGGCCGCCAAATATCTCGGGCCGTCGGCGTCCGTGGTGGTGCTGTCGGAGCTGGAGCAGCTGGCCACGGTAGCGTCGTTCACGAACGAAGATCTTCGTGCCGCGACCAGGCTGGTCAGCCAGTATCTGGACCTCAACATCGGTCTGACCGACGCGGTCAACGTGGTGCTCGCAGGGCGCTACAAGACGACGTCGCTGCTGTCGCTCGACGGTCACTATCGCGCCATCAAACCGACCCACGGAGATCACTTCACCCTGCTGCCGGCGGGAACGACCACCGGCCACTAACGCTGTGGCCGCGGACGGATCAGTGAGTTTCCTTCATCGCCAGCGCCACGGCCTCATCGGGGTTCGACACGTGCTCGATGCCCGCTACCGGCTGTCCATCCTGGTCAACCACCCGCCAGCCGCCGAGCGAGATCACCGGCACTCCGCCCCGACGTTTGGCCAGCGCCACCTCGCTGAGCGTTCCCCACGAACCGCCCACCGCGATCACCGCGTCCGCGCTCCACACAATGATCGCGTTACGCGCCTCGCCCATGTTGGTCACGAGCGTTGCCGAGAGATCGGGTGACGCGCCGTCCCTGCTGTCGGTCGGTCGGATACCAATCACCAGCCCGTCCCGCGAGCGCACGCCAGCCGCCACGGCAGCCATGACGCCCCCTCCCCCACCACATATGACAACCGCGCCTTGTTCGGCCAGCAGCTCTCCGAGCCGGCGAGCGTTGGCCGTGTCGTCGTCAGTGCAGAAACGTGGGCCGCAGACGGCAACCTGGTACGGCATCCGATGTCCTCGCGTCAGCCAGTGGTCGGCGTGTCCTGGATCCGGCGCTCGCGCACGTCGGTGAGGACTTTCGCGACCGCCGGAAAGTCACGGTCGTCGTGCAGCACGGTGATTCCGTGGTGCGCCGCCGTCGCCGCGACCAGCAGGTCGACCACGGAAGCGGCCTTGTGGACACCGGCCCGCAGCAGCCGGTACTGCGCCGACTCGACCCAGCGCCACGCCGACTTCGGCACCGGCACGTCCGGGTAGAGCCCGTCGTACATGCCGCAGATCCGCTCGTACTCGTTGAGGTCGCGCGCCGACCGGCGGAACTCCGCCCGCTGCGGATGGCAGGACCCGATGGTGCCCTCGCCGATCTGCGGGGCCCACGCGGCTCGCAGCGGCGGCTCGCGCATCAAGCGCCACAGCGCGGAGGAGTCGAGCAGGTACCGGATCACCGGTACGCTTCCTTCTCCGCCTCCTTGGCGCGTCGCCAGCTCTCGTAGTCCCAGTCCTTGGCGTACTCTGCGTACTTCTCAAGGTCGGCGATACGGCGGTGACGCTCGGCGTACTCGCGGAGCGCGAGATTTACCGTCTCCTTCTTGGTGTGCGCACCGGACAGCCGCATCGCCTCGGCGAGCGCCTCGTCGTCGATATCGATCTGAGTCACCGTCATCTGACACCTCCGTACACCACATACATAGTCTCTAAACGCTACCAACATCAGCCACATTAGGGGTACCCGGCGTACCCGCCGCCGGTACGGCAGACTGCGCACCATGGCTCGTCTGCTGCTCGGCCCGGTGCTGCGCTGGGTTGACCCGCACCGCGCGACGCTGTGGCTGCAGACCGACCAGCCCTGCGAGGTGACGGTCGCGGCCGGGGCCGGCGGCGGCCACGCGCACACGTTCACCGCCTTCGGCCACCACTACGCACTGGTGGTCGTCGACGGGCTGGCGCCCGGGTCGGAGAACACGTACCAGGTCAGCCTGGACGGGGCGGCGGTCTGGCCCGAGCCGGGGTCGCGGTTCCCCGCGAGCCGGATCCGTACGCCGGTGCCGGGCGGGCCGGCGCGGCTGGTGTTCGGCTCCTGCCGGGAGGCGTCTCCGTACACCACGGGAAATGCTTATCCCCCGGACGCGCTGGACACCTACGCCGCCGAGCTCGCCGCCGGGGAAGCGCCCTGGCCGGACTACCTGCTGCTGCTCGGCGACCAGGTGTACGCCGACGAGACCTCGCCCCGCACCCGGCGGTTCCTGCGCCGGCGGCGCCGGCACCGGGACGGCCCCGCGACCCAGGTGACCGACTTCACCGAGTACACCCAGCTGTATCTGGAGTCGTGGAGCGACCCGGAGATGCGCTGGCTGCTGTCGACCGTACCGAGCATGATGATCTTCGACGACCACGAGGTGATCGACGACTGGAACAGCTCCGCCGCCTGGCGCCGCGAGATCCGCCAACACCCCTGGTGGCGGGACCGGATCACCGGCGGGCTGGCGTCGTACTGGGTCTACCAGCACCTGGGCAACCTCTCCCCCGACGAGCTCGCCGCCGACCCCACCCTGAAGGCGGTACGCGCGGCGGGCGACGCGGACGGCGTACTCACCGAGTTCGCGGCGGCGGCAGACGCGGAGGCGGACGGCCGGCCCGGACCACGCTGGAGCTACCGGGTTGACCTGGGCGGCACCCGGATCATCGTGCTGGACACCCGGTGCAGCCGGGTGCTGGAGGAGTCCCGGCGCGACATGCTGCCGGAGTCGGAGTGGGCGTGGCTCACCGAGCAGCTGGCCGGCGACTACCAGCACCTGGTGGTCGGCTCGTCGCTGCCGTGGCTGCTGCCGCCCGCGATCCACGAGGTGGAGGGCTGGAACGAGAAGCTCTGCCACTCCCGGCTGCCGGCGGTCGCCGCGGCGTCGGAGCGGCTGCGGCAGGCCGCCGACCTGGAGCACTGGGCGGCGTTCCGGGACTCCTTCGACCGGCTCGGCGGGCTGCTCAGCGACGTGGCGGCGGGCGGCTTCACGCCACGTCCACCCGCGTCGGTCAGCGTGCTCTCCGGGGACGTGCACCACACGTACGCCGCCCGCGTCGTCGGGCCGGCGGAGATCTTCCAGCTGACCTGCTCCCCGATCCACAACCAGGCGCCGCACGCGCTGCGGTTGGGATTCCACATCGGGTGGAGCCGTACCGCGGCGCTGGTCGGCACCGCGCTGGCCCGGCTGTCGGGACGGAGCCGGTCGCCGTACCGGTGGCGCAAGCTGGCGGGGCCGTACTTCGAGAACGCCGTCGGCGTGGTGGTGCACGAGGGGCGTACCGCCCGGCTGGCGCTGCACGGCACCGAGCGGCGCCCCGACGGCAGCACCCAGCTCACCACCCTGGACGAGCTGCCACTGGTCTAGATCGGTAGCTCGACGGCGAGCAGGCCCTCCCGGTACGCCTGGTTGCCGGCGTCCGCGCGACCCTGAGCGTGCAGCGTGTCCCCGAGCAGCCGGGCGGCGAGCGCGGTCT
Organism: Micromonosporaceae bacterium; assembly: GCA_050701635.1. Taxonomy (GTDB): domain Bacteria; phylum Actinomycetota; class Actinomycetes; order Mycobacteriales; family Micromonosporaceae; genus WHSM01. The sequence goes on from JBOGDF010000178.1 coordinate 5,775, forward strand.
CGCCGCGCAGCCCGGCGGGGCCACCCAGGCGTACCGCCTGCCGGTACGCGTCGGCGGCCGCGTCCAGGTCGCCGGCCTCCCGTACGGTCTGGCCCAGGATCCGGTACGCCTCCGCGACCGCCGCCGGGAGCTGCTCCTCGTCGAGGTGGCCGATCGCGTACGTCAACAGCTCCCGCGCCCGCTCCAGGTCGCCGCGCCGCCGGTGTACGTCGGCCAGCTCGACCACCAGCTCCGCCTCGTCGGAACGGGCACCGACCGCGACCAGGATCTCCCGGGCCTGGCGTAGCGCGGCCGCCGCCTCGTCGAGCTGCCCCTGCCGGGCGAGCAGGTAGCCCCGGGCCCAGTGGCAGGAGCCGATCTCGCGCCGGAAGTCGAGCTGGTCGTACAGCGCGTGCGCCTTGTCCAGCGACCGGGCCGCGGCGTCGGGGCGCTCGGAGGCGATCAGTGCCCGGGCCACGCCGCGGTGCATCCGGGCGAGCCGTTCCGGATCGGTGACCTGCGGCGCCAGCTCCAGCGCGATCTCGGCGGCGCCCGCCGCCCGCTCCGCGCTGCCCAGGTCGAGGTACGCCTGCGTCAGCAGCCCGTGCAGCTCGGCCAGCCCGTCCGGGTCGGTGAGCCCGGTGCGCTCCAGCCGGCCGATGGTGCTCTCCAGCAGGTACACCGCGTACGCCGCGTCGCCCCGGCGCCGGCTGCACTCGGCCCGCAGCGCGATCGCCGGCACCTGTACGGTCAGCGGCTCGTCCAGCAGCAGCCGGGCGGCCCGCTCGGCGAGCTCCGCCGCACCGGCCACGTCCTGGCGTACCAGCGCGACGGTGGCCTGCAGCCGTACGGCGTGCGCCTGCTGGGCGACCAGCCCGTAGCGCTCCGCCTCGGCGGCCACCGTACGCAGCTCGGCCAGCGCGACGTCGGTGTCGCCGCGGGCGACGGCGTGCCGCGCGTCGGCCAGCCGCAGCTGCAGGTTGACCGCGAGCTGGGGCGGATGGCCGTGCCGCAGCTCGGCGTACTCGATCTCCAGGCGGTCGGCGAAGTAGCGCAGGGCGGCTTCCGAGGCGCGTCGCCGGCCAGACTCCACCGCCGAGACGAACGCGTTGCTGTAGCGGTCGCCCGCCAGCTGCTGCTGGGTCAGCCCGCGCTGCTGCCGGAACCGCAGCAGCCGCTCGCCGACCCGCACGGTCTGGTGCGGTTCGTCAGCGGTCTCCGGCGGAGCGTTCGTCGCCATGGGCCCCCTTCCCAGGGATCGGATCCTATGCCGCGGGCACCGGTCCACCGGCCGGGACGGCGTTCTGCCTGGTTACAGGGGCATCCCTCGTCGCACCCTAGCCACCTAAACCGCGACTTAACAAGGGTATCTACTCAGGTTGACGTTGTGGTTGAGTGCGGTTAATCCGGCCCGATCCAGGCCGAACTCTCCCGAAACGGGGGCGTAGCGATGCGGTATCCGACGCGGCCACCAGCCTGTCTCGGACGCCGCCCCCGTACGGCCGACGTGGCACGACCCCATAACCGGCACGTACCCCCACCCACACCGGCACCGCAGAGGCGATGCGGCGGCGACCCGTACCCCCGGAAAGTCCGCAACCGCGCACGGCGCCGGCACCCCTATCCCAGGAGAAGCCCGTGAGGTTCACCAGGACCAGGATGATCGTCGGGTTAGCGGCCCTGTTGGCCGCTGGCACGGTGGTCGCCGCCAACCACGCCCTCGCCGACGACGTCCACACCGAGATCGTCGGCGGCGAGCCCGCCAGCCAGACCTACTCGTTCATGGTGTCGTTGCAGCCCAACGGCCGGCACGGCTGCGGCGGCTCGCTGATCGCCAGCCAGTGGGTGGTCACCGCCGCGCACTGCGTGTCCAGCAGCACCGGTTGGCAGGTACGGATCGGCACCACCACCTGGAACAGCGGCGGCACGCTCGCCACCGTCTCGCAGAGCACCCGGCACCCCAACTACAGCAGCAGCTCGGTCGGGTACGACATCGCGCTGCTCAAGCTCAGCTCGCCCGTCTCGCAGACCCCGATCCCGCTCGGCCAGACCAACTACAACGGCGATTCCCGGCTGCTCGGCTGGGGCCAGACCTGCCCCACGTACGGGTGTTCCAGCACCCCGCCGAGCACGCTGCAGCAGATCGACGTCCAGGCCGCGCCGGACTCCACCTGCAGTAACCAGCAGAACAGCGGCTTCGCACCCGCCACCGAGATCTGCATCGTGCCGAACAGCGGGCAGAGCGCCTGCTGGGGCGACTCCGGCGGCCCCGCGATCGTCTCCAGCGGCGGCAGCTGGCTGCTGATCGGCGCCACCAGCCGTGGCCTGCGCAGCACCAACCGGTGCACCGACTCCCCGAACGTCTACACCGACGTGCCGTCGTTCCGGAACTGGATCGACCAGGTCACCGGCGGGATCGGCGGCCCCGGCCCGACACCGACGCCCACTCCCACCTCCACCGGTACACCTCCCGGCTGCGCCGGGACCTCGTACACCGGGTCGCTGAACAGCGGCGGCAGCGCGTACCAGCCGAACGGCAGCTACTACCAGTCGACCAGCTCCGGCACCCACGCCGCCTGCCTCGACGGCCCCACCGGCACCGACTTCGACCTCTACCTCCAGAAGTGGAACGGCAGCTCCTGGACCACCGTCGCCGCCGGCGAAACCGCCAACCCCGACGAAACCATCAACTACAACGGCACCGCCGGCTACTACCGCTACCGGGTGTACGCCTACAGCGGCTCCGGCAGCTACACCCTGACCCTCAGCAAACCGGCCTGACCCCCCTCCCCGGGGGCGTGGCCCCACCGCCACGCCCCCGGGGGACCACACCTGCCCGCAGCTCGCGCCACCGGAGAAGGGACGCGGAGAGAAATGTTCACGGCTGGAAAGCTATCGAGATCCCGGCTGCTGCTCGCCCTGGCGGCCAGCGTGATCGCCGGAGGGCTGCTGCTGACGAGTCCCTCGGGATGGTCCGCGGTCGGCGCGGACACGCCCGCCGCTTCGCCGTCCGGGAAGTACGTCTACCGGGTGGCCGGCGACGCGGATGCCGACAAGCTGCTGAGCAGCGGATTCGACGTACTCGAGGACCGCGACGGCAGCGACCTGTTCGTGCTGGGTGACCGGTCGGTGCTGGATCGCCTCCGCGAGCGCGGTTTCCGCGCGTACGTGGACAGCGTGGTGCCGAAGGTGTCCTGGACGCCGCCGGCGAAACGCTGGCAGGACCCGCAGCTGACCGCCGCCGACGTCGACGAGACCTACTACGGCGGCTATCACACGATCAACGCCCACCTCGCCCACCTCGATCAGGTGGCGCAGCAGCGTCCCGACCTCGCCACCGTGGTCGACTACGGCGACTCCTGGCGCAAGAGCAGAGGCAGCGGCGGGTACGACCTCAAAGCGATCTGCCTCACCAAGAAGGCGACCGGAGACTGCGCCCGCAGCCCGAACTCCGCCAAGCCGCGGTTCTTCCTGATGAGCCAGGTGCACGCGCGGGAGATCAGCACCGGCGACATGTCGTGGCGCTGGATCGACCACCTCGTCAACGGCTACGGCTCCGACACCCAGGTCACCGCGCTGCTGGACTCCACCGAGGTGTGGGTGGTGCCGATCGCCAACCCCGACGGCGTGGAGATCGTGCAGCAGGGCGGGTCGTCGCCGGTGCTGCACCGCAAGAACGCCAACACCAGCAACGGTTCCTGCAGCGGTACCGGCGTCGGCGTGGACCTCAACCGCAACAACAGCAAGGGCTGGGGCAGCGGCAGCTCCGGGTACGCGTGCGACGAGACCTACCGCGGGCCGCAGGCGAACTCCGAGGTGGAGACGCAGGCGCTGCAGCGGCTGTGGCGCGAGCTCTACCCCGACAAGCGCGACGGCAGCGACACCACCCCGGCACCCGCCGACACCCGCGGCGTCGCGATCAGCATGCACAGCTACGCGAACATGGTGCTGTTCCCGTGGGGATTCAACTCCCAGGTGAAGGCCGGCAACGACGCCAGCCTGCGCGGCATGGCCCGGGACATGGCGAACCTCAGCGGCTACCGGTACGGCCAGCCCGGCGAGATCCTCTACAATGCCGGCGGCGCCCACGACGACTGGCTCTACGGCGAACTCGGCGTCGCGCACTTCACCTTCGAGATCGGCGCCAGCTCTGGCAGCTGCTCCGGGTTCCTGCCGCAGTACTCCTGCCAGCAGAGCAGCCACTGGCCCACCGTGAAACCCATGCTGTTGTACGCCGCGCGCAAGGCCGCCAACCCGTACGGCAGCGGTACGCCAGACCCGACACCGTCGCCCACCGCCTCACCGACGCCGTCACCGACGGGCAGCTGCGCGGGCACGTCGTACACCGGGTCGCTGAACGCGGGTGGCAGCGCGTACCAGCCGAACGGCAGCTACTACCAGTCGACCAGCTCCGGCACCCACGCCGCCTGCCTCGACGGCCCCACCGGCACCGACTTCGACCTCTACCTCCAGAAGTGGAACGGCAGCTCCTGGACCACCGTCGCCGCCGGCGAAACCGCCAACCCCGACGAAACCATCAGCTACAACGGCACCGCCGGCTACTACCGCTACCGGGTGTACGCCTACGGCGGCTCCGGCAGCTACACGTTGACCGTCAACAGACCCACCTGACCCGGTAGGCAGACCTCCCACCGTCCCGGGGGCGCATCCCCCCGCCCCGCGCCCCCGGGACACCTAGCCGGCGCCCCAGCGGCTCACTGCGGGTTCTGGCCGTAGTACGTGAAGATCCCGATCGCCACGATCACCAGCGCAATCACCAGCACCACCCGGGCCAGCTTGTACTTCAGGTACGCCCGGAAGCCCGGCGAGATCAGCCAGCCGATCGCCGCGATCATCAGCAGTACGCCGGCGAAGCTCACCAGCGGCGCAAGCGCCTCGGACATGGGTGACTCCTAGTGGTCTTCGAGGGCGGCGTGGTCTTCGAGGGCGGCGGCGTCGCGCCGGGCGCGGCGCAGCGGGCGGCGTACCGGGGGTCGCAGCGCCGCCCGTACATACCGTAGGTCCTGCGGGCCGGTGTAGCGGTACGCCGCCAGCCCGACCGCGCGAGCTCCCCGTACGTGCCGGTCGGTGTCGTCGAGCAGCAGCGTCTCCGCCGGCGGGGTGCCGAGCGCCGTACACGCCGCCAGGAAGAACTCCCGGCTCGGCTTCGGATGCCCCAGCACCGCCGAGTTGATCACGGCGTCGACCTCGCCGACCAGCCCCAACAGCTCCAGATCCGCGGGCAGCTCGTCGGTGGCGTTGCTCCCGATCGCCACCGGTACGCCCTCGGCCCGCAGCTCGCGTACCAGCGAAAGCACCGCCTCATCGACCTCACCCCGGTACGCGTGCCACGCCGCCACGGCGCCCTCGGCGGCAGCCGTGTCCACCCCGCTGTCGACCAGCGCGGACACCACCCGCGCCAGCCACCCGGCGTGGGTGATCTCGCCGGTGACGGCCGGTGTCACACGGGCCGGCGCGAACGCGGTGGCGTGCAGGGAGCCTTCAGGCAGGGCGTACCGCTGTTCGGCGGTGGCGGCCATCAAGGGGTCGAACCGGCGCAGCACTCCGTCGAGGTCGAGCAGCAGCGCCTGGCAGGGCTGCCGGCTCAACCGACCTCCTCGGATTCCCGGAGTCGCTGGCTGATCACCTGGGTGACGCCGCTGCGCATGC
>JBOGDF010000179.1:0-11404 GCA_050701635.1 Micromonosporaceae bacterium
GCTGTGCGGGGTGGACGTGCGGTGGCCGGGCGCCGCGGCGCCGGCGCTGCGTGACGTACACCTGGAAATTTCGCCGGGTACGCACGTTGCCGTGACGGGCCCCTCGGGCGCCGGGAAGTCGACGCTGCTGGCACTGTTGTTGGGTTTTCTGGAGCCGGAGCGGGGCACCGCCGGGCGGCCGGCGCGGGTGGCGTGGTGTCCGCAGGAGCCGCAGCTGGTGTCCACCACGATCCGGGAGAACCTGCGGCTGCCCAACCCGTCGGTGAGCGACGCGGTGCTGGGCGAGAAGCTACGGCAGGCCGGGTTGGACGGCTGGCAGGCGAAGCTGGACACCCGGCTGGACGGTCAGGGCGCGGTCACCTCGGGCGGCGAGGCGCAGCGGCTGGCGCTGGCGCGGGCGCTGGTGGCGGCCGACCGGGCGGAGCTGGTGCTGCTGGACGAGCCGACCGCGCACCTGGACCGTACGACCGCCGACGCCGTATGGGACAACCTGCGATGGGCGCTGGCCGGGCGCACCGTGCTGCACGTGACGCACCACCCGGACGAGGCCGCCCGTGCCGACCTCACCATCGAAGTCCGCGACGGCCGGCTCCAGGTGCGGACCCGGGTGGCTGTCTAGTCGAGATCGAGCCGCACCGAGAGCAGGTCGGTGCCGACCTTGCGGACGATGTTCGCGTGCCTGGGGCGGCCGAACGACTCCAGCCGCGTCTGCGGATCGTCGGACTCCACCACCGTGCCACGAGCGGAACGCCAGCGCCCGCCGAGCCGGACCCGTACCTCCGGATGGGCGGACAAGTTGCGTACGTAGCCTGCGTGGCGGCCCTGCTCGGCGACGATCCACAGCGCCCCGCCGTCGGGGTGTACGCCGACCACCGTACGGCGGTGTTTGCCGCTCTTCCGGCCGGTGGTCTCGAGGATCGCGTGGCCCGGCACCAGCCCGAGGAACACCCCGAGCTTCACCGGCGGATTGAGCAGGTACTTCTGGAGCAGCTTGACCCGGCGGCGCTTGCGCTGATCGTTCACCCGTGCATTATGCCGGGATCAGGTCGCTTCGAGCACTTCGCTGGCGGCCCGGCGGCCGGTCATCGACACCTCGTCGGCGAGCTCGGTGCCGTTCGCCGCCGGTACGCCGATCCGCAGCGCCAGGTACGGCGAGCCGATCCCGGACAGCATCCGGTAGATCGTGGCGCGGGCGCCCGGCACCTCGATCACCGCGCTGATCGGCTGTACGGCGAGCCCGTGCACCAGGGCGGCCAGCCATACCGCGGACAGCGCCTCGCCGGCGTGCAGCCAGGAGACCGGGCGGTCGCCGTTGCCGTACAGGATGGCGTACGTGTCGTTCGGGCGGTACGGCGAGCCGCGCGGCGGTAGCGCCGTCACGGGGATCCCGTCGGGTGCCCCGGGCGGGTGGCCGGTCCAGTGGGTCAGCTCCTGCCGGTTGCGGCGGTCGGCGGACTCGGTAGCTTCGGCGTGCTCGGCCGCGGTGAGCAGGGTGGTCACCTGGTCGGGGTTCAGCACCTGCAGCCACACCCCCTCGGAGGCCGCGGCCTGGCGCATCGCGGTCAACGCCTCGTCCGGGATCCGTACGTCCGCGAACGACCGCCGGTCGGTCTGCCGGTGCAGCGCCGCGAGGAGCAGCTCGGTGGCGTGCTCGGTCACCGGGATCGGACGGTCCACGGTCACGGTCGCCAGCCGGCCGAGCTGGTCGCGCTCGCGCAGCCGGCGTACCGCGGGCAGGTAGCCCATGCCGCGCAGCGCGACCCGTACCTGGTGCAGCGCCGCGCCGCAGGACAGCAGCAGCAGCCGGCCACCCGGATCGGCGATCTGCAGCTGCCAGCGCTCGTCGGCGTACAGCTCCAGCCGGTCGCCGCCCACCCGCCAGTGCCACGGCTGGGTGTTGTGCACCGAGGGGGCGTGCAGCGCCACCAGCGCGGCGTTGCCCAGCGCCGAGGCCGCGTCCGGTGCCGCCGGAATGTCCGTGGCGCGGGGCTCGTCAGCTACCGATTTCATGGTCTTCAGCCTGCTCGACCACACCGCCGGCGGCACGGGTCGAACGGCCCCAAACGCCCAGGCGTTCGCCACCCGCGGTGCGGTCTTGCCGCCGGGTGTACCGCAGGTGCCGCCGGGGTCCCGAGCGGGATCTCTGCAAGAATCCGAGGGCACAAGTAATTTCAAAAGATCATTGAGAAGTACGCGGCGGTACGGGAGATCGTGCGCGGCGCCGAGGGCGTACGGCAGGGTGAGAGTTATGGATCTGGTGACGTTCGGCGAGGTGATGGGGCTGCTGGTGGCACGCCCCGGGCAGCCGCTGCCGCAGGCACGCGACTTCACCGCCGGGGTCGCCGGCGCCGAGGCCACCGTGGCGATCGGGCTGGCGCGGCTGGGCCACCGTACGGGGTGGTTCGGGCGGGTCGGCGACGACGCGTTCGGGCAGGCGGCGCTGACCGCGCTGCGCGGCGCCGGTGTGGACGTCAGCCGCGCCGACACCGACCCGCAGGCCCCCACCGGGATGCTGGTACGCGACGCGCACCCGCGCCGCCGGATCACCGTGCAGTACTACCGGGCCGGCTCCGCGGCCAGCTTCACCGCGCCGCGGCACGTCGACCCGGCGTACGTCGCCGAGGCCCGGCTGCTGCACGTCACCGGGATCACCCCGGCGCTGTCCGAGTCGTGCCTGGAGGCCACCCGGGCCGCGCTCGCCGCCGCCCGGGAAGCCGGCGTCACGGTCTCCTTCGACCCCAACGTACGGCTCCGGCTGTGGTCCGCCCAGCGCGCCGGCGAGCTGCTGCGGGAGCTGACCGCCGGCGCCGACATCGTGCTGACCAGCGAAGACGAGGCCGCCCTGGTCACCGGGCAGCCCGACCGGGTGAAGGCCGCCGCGTGGTGGCGGGACCACGGCACCAGCCTCGTCGTGGTGAAGGCCGGCGCGGACGGGGCCTGGGCCACCGACGGCGAGCAGGAGTGGACCGTCCCGGCGCTGCCCGCCGACGTGGTGGATCCGGTCGGGGCGGGGGACGCCTTCGACGCCGGATTCCTCTCCGGCTGGCTGGACGGGCTGCCCACCCCGGAGTGCCTGGCCCGGGGCGCGGCGTGCGGGGCGCTGAGCGTACAAGCCGTGGGGGATCTGGACGGGTTGCCGTACCCGCAGGACCTGCAGGCCGCGTTGGACACCCGAGCGGAAGTGGACCGATGACCTATCAATGGCAGACCACCGCGGCCATCGCCGAGCGGCGCGTGGTCGGCATCCTGCGCGCTGATTCCGGCGAGGCGGCGAGGCGAGCCGGCGAGGCGCTGATCGCCGGCGGCCTCACCGTCGTCGAGGTGTCGCTGACGACGCCGGACGCCGTGGACACGATCAAGGCGCTGGCCGCCGGGTATCCGGATGCCACCATCGGCGCCGGTACGGTGCTCGACGAAGCCAGCGCCCGGCTCTCGATCCTGGCCGGCGCGCGGTTCCTGGTCAGCCCGACCGTGGCGCCCGCCGTGATCGCCACCGGCCACCGGTACGGCGTACCGACGCTGGCCGGCGCCCAGACGCCGACCGAGGCGGTGGCGGCGTTGGAGGCCGGCGCGGCGCTGGTGAAGCTGTTCCCCGCCGGCGAGCTCGGGCCCGGCTATCTGAGCGCGGTCCGGGCGGCGCTGCCGCAGATCGGCTTCGTACCCACCGGAGGGGTCAACGCCGACAACGTCGCCGACTGGTTCGCCGCCGGCGCGGTGGCGGTAGGCGTCGGCGGCTCCCTCACCACCGGCACCCCGGACGAGATCACCACCCGCGCCGCAGCCTTCCTCAAAGCCCTGTAGCGCTGCTCTTCAAGATCATGGGGCCCTTCAGGTAGTCATGACTACGCGAAGGGCCCCATGATCATGGGGGGTGGAGGGGTCAGGGGGCGCAGGTCAGCTTCGCCTCGGCCCAGTCGCCGTGGTCGCTGCCGATGCCGTTACCGCCGTCGCCGATGTAGAGCTCGACGTACTTGCCGCCGGTCACGTCGACGTCGACGCCGAGCGTGGCCGAGTTGCCGGTCATCACCGGGGAGGCGTACTTCTCCTGCCCGTCGACGATCACCTTGAACTGGATCGAGCCCCGGTCGGCCATCTCGTCGTCCACCCCGATCTTCGCGGTGAACCGGGTGCAGGCGCCGCCGGTGTGCACCTTCACGTTGGAGATGGCGTGCGCGCCGAGCCCCTTCGCGTAGGTCACCCCGTTCAGGGTCAGCGTCGCGCCGTCACCGCCGGCGCTCTCGCCGTTGGAACGGTCGCGTTCCACCGGTCCCCAGCCGTTGGTCGCCTCCAGCCACTCCAGGTCGCTGACCCACGCCTCACCCTTCGGTACGGGTGGCAGCGGGCGGTCGTGGATCGTGGCGGCGAAGATCCCCAACGTGCTGGTGGCGGGGAGCTTCACGGCGCGTACGGTCTTCCCGGGCGTCAGCTCGACGGTGTTGTAGAAGACCCGGTACGCCACGTCGGTGTTCGCCAACCCGCTCGGGGTGTAGCGACCCTGCACCGACACCGCCAGCTTCGAGCCGCCGGTGGACGGATCCTGGAACGACCAGTTCGGGTACGTCAGCGTGTGGCTCGACGTGGTCCCGTCGGTGTAGATCACGGTCACCGTACCGCTGGCGCGGGTGTTGGAGCCCGAGCCGAGCAGCGCCAGGTGCGAGCCGCGACCCGACACCAGGATCGGGTGCCCGACGTTCTTCACCACGTTCGGCGTACCGGGGGCGGCCGCCGGCCAGGTGAACTGGGCGCCGTTGGCGGTCACCGTCGCACCTGGCGTGTAGCCCTTCTCGGCGAGCAGCTCGGCGGAGAAGCTGTTGCCCGCCCCGTCGAAGTTGCCCTTCGCATACGTGTCCTTGTCAGCGATCCCGACCACGTTGTACGCGTCCGCCACCGACCCGTACGGGATCACCGCCGTCACCGCCCCGGTGGTGGTCTGTTTCGTTTCGCGGATGCTGTACGTCGCCGTCGGCCGCAGCGTGTAGCTGGCCGGCTTCACCGATCCACCGGGGGTGACCGCCAGCGTCGCCGACACCGTGGCACCCGGGTCGACCTTGGCGAAGGTCTTGCGGGCCGCGGTCCAGCCCTCCGGCACCCCGACGGTGAGCGCCACGTCCTTCATCGGGACGGCGCCGCCGTTGCGGAAGTTGACCTTGACGTCGGTGCCCTGCCCGGGCGCGGAGAACAGCGCCGGCGCGGTCGCCGACACCAGCCCGAACGTGTCGTCGACCCGCTCGCCGCCACCCACCGAGGTGGTGCCCGACAGGGTCACGGTGGCGGTGCTGCCGGTGGCGACGGTCGGGGTCTTGACGTACACGGTGCCGCCCCGGTCGGCCGGGTCGTAGAACCAGCCGCTGGCCGCCGCGTCGTACGCCGCCTTGGAGTCCAGCGCCGGCAGTGCCTTGTCGCCCAGCGCGACCGCGCCCGGCTTGGTGCCGGTGTGGACGGTCAGCTCGTACGGCCGCGACGCCGGCTTGCCCACGTAGCTGCCGGTCGACGCGCCGATCGTCACCACCACGTCGCCACGCGCCTTCACCGGCGCGGAGACGGTGAAGTCCTGGGTGGCGTACGCCGACTGCCGGTGCGCCCGGGTCACCCGGTCGTCCTCGTACAACTGGAAATCGGAATTGCCCAGCGGGTAGACGTCGACCGTGAGCCGGTCTCCTGCCTTGTGCTCGGCGTGGTTGTTGATGCCGGACTTGAACATCGGCACCACCGCGCCGGCCTTGGTGAACAGCGGCAGCCGGTCCAGCGGCGCGTGGTAGCCGTCGATCGTGGTCGGCCCCTGGTAGACCTTGCCGGACCAGTAGTCCACCCACATGCCTTCCGGCAGGTAGATGCCGTTCTTGGTCTCGCCCTCGTCCCACATCGGCGCGACCAGGAACTCCTGCCCGGCGAGGAACTCGTGGGTGGCCCCGTACGCCGCGGAATCGCCCGGGTACTCCAGCGGCAGCGAGCGGTTCAGCGGCGCGCCGGTGCGGTGCGCCTCGGCGGCGTACGAGTAGAAGAACGGCAGCAGCCGCTCCCGCAGCTTGAGGTACTTGCGGTTGATCGCGGTGTACGGCTCACCCCGCGACCAGGGCTGTTTGTACGCCGGGTTCGCCCACCCGCTCATCGTCATGAACGCCGGATTGAACACCTTCCACTGCATGTCCCGTACGTAGCTGGCGTCGGTGCCGCCGAAGATGCCGTCCACGTCGCCGGCGGCGTACGCGATGCCGGAGTTGCCGGAGCCGTGGATCGCCGGGATCTGCCACTTGATGTTGTCCAGCGTGCCGCCGTGGTCGCCGGTCCACATCACCGCGCACCGCTGCGCGCCGGCCCAGCCTTCGACCATCCACGCGTAGCCGCGGGCGTCGCTGTGCTGCTCGATCCCGTCGTACGCGTCTTCACAGGCGGTCAGCGCGTGCCGGTAGCCGGGGCCGACCCAGGCGACGTCGAGCTTGCGGACGCGTACCCCCGCGGTGCCGACCTCGTCGGGCTGCCGGTCCAGCGCGGACTGGGTCCACAGCCCCATCTGGATGTTGCGGCGCCGCAGCTCGTCACCGGTGGTCTTGAGCGGGTCGATCTCGCGCTTGCCCCAGTACGTGCCGTCGACCAACTCGTAGCCGAGGTCGTCGGAGTAGCCGCAGCCGTAGTCGTCGTTGACCAGCATCCAGCCGCGCGGCATGTCGGTGTCCACGAACTTCTGCGCCACCTTGACCGCGTCCAGAGTCGTCTGCTTCTCGGGGTGGTTCTTCCAGTCGTTGGACGCGTCGGGGTCCACCGCGTAGTGGCCGCGGTTGTAGCAGTCGGAGTCGCCGTACTCCAGGCCGTAGATCGGCGGCAGGAACGGCCGGCCGGTCAGCTCGGTGTAGCGGTCCAGGCTGGTCTTGAAATCCCCCACGAAGTAGTACGCGTCGAAGCGCTTCTCGTTGTGCGTGGTCGCTACCGGCGCGTTGAACGCGTAGCTGCCCGGGGCGAAGGTGTTGCGCAGCACGCCGTACCCGGCGCTGCTCATGTAGTAGGGCGACGCGTTCGGGTAGCCGCCGTCGACCCAGTTGTAGTTCCGCTCGATCTTGATGGTCTGGCCGCGGTGCGAGAACCGCCCGTTCTGCATCCCACCGCCGAGGAACTGCTCCGTCGCGCCCCGCGCCAGGCTCTGCTTGGTGCTGGTGCCGGTCCAGCTCAGCGGCGCGGTCTCGGCCCAGACCCGGGTCCCGTCGGTCCGGTACACGCTGAACGTCAGCGGACTCTTGGTGGCCTTAACCACCACTTTGCCGGTACGCAGCTCGTAACCGTCGTCGGTCTCGACATGACTGGTACGCGGCGCCGGGTAGTCGGTCTTCACCACGATGTCGGCGTCGGGCGCGGACGGATCGGACGGGTCCGCGTTGGCCGGGTCGGTGAACTCGCCGTCCGGCGCCAGATGGAGCCGGAACATGTCTTCGCGCTGGAAGCTCACGCGCACCTTCGCCGTACCGGCCTCGAAGGTGTACGTGGCGCCATCGGCGGTGAAGCCGGTGACGTCGCCCAGGCTCTGATCAGCGGCGGCGGACGCGCTGCTGGCGGCCACGGTGAGGAACCCGGCGGCGAGTGCCGCGGTCACCGACACCACCAGGGTCTTCAGGAGGGGTGAACGGGATAAACGCATGGGGAGACACCTCGTTGGGTCTGCGGATACATGCTTGAAAACTCCTTAGTTCGCTCACTATTGAGCAGACCACCGAGTAGGTCAAGGCCTCCGGCCAATCTGGAACCCGCCCGGTCGCAGGTAACTGCCGCGACCGGGCGGGGTAGCGATTACTGGCCGCGGCTGGCGGGATCCACCCGTGCCCAGCGCAGCAGGTCGGTCATCCGGAACGTGCCGGGCGTCTGGCTCGGCAGCGACGGCCGGAACCCGGTGTTGAGGTAGGAGTACTCATCGAGCTGGAGCAGCCCGAGGATCGTCTCGGCGACGATGCGACCACCGACCGGACCCAGCCGGCGACCGTCGTTGAACACCGACGCCTCGCGCAGGACGTAGTACCAGAGGGGGGTGCTGGCATCCAGTCCCAGGCCGAATGGCCTCAGCTCCGGAAAGTAGCCGGAGCCGAGCACCGGCGACCCGGTGTACGCGGCGATCCGCTGCCCAGACGGCAGTGACCAGGTCAGGTGCCGCAACAGGTTGCGCTGCGGCAGCGCGGTCGGCGGGTCCCCGCTCGGGATGGCCCGCAGCGGCAGCCGGAACAGCGGGGTCGAGATGCTGGTGTCGAGCCGCTTGTTCGGTCGTACGTGCTGGGTCTGGTCTCCGCCGAAGTCGAAGAACGTCTGCCAGCCGATGAACCGCCGGCGGGCGCGCGCGCCGCCTCGCAGGTCGACCGGGTCGGACTGACCCTCGCCCGCCGGGTCGAAGATGAACCCGAAGAACGCCGGAGCGCCGGTGTTCGGATCTCCGCCCGGGTCTCCCTGCAGGTTCGCCCGGTACGACGGCCGCACCAGGCTGTGGCCCATCCGGTACGTGCCGGTCTGGAACTCGACCGGGATGGTGGGCTGGCTGAACCGGTACCAGCGCCGGCCGTACCGGAGGATGTTGTCGACCAACGCCTGGCCGACGATCTGCGGCAGGAACTCGTGCACCACGATCCACTGCCAGTGGTGGATGATCGTGCGCCGCGAGTAGAACCACACGTCGCCGGGGAGATTGTTGGCCCGCCGGTGGTCGACGGTGCGGTTGTTCGCCAACAGGAACGCGGCGTGCAGCCCCGCGATCATCAGGTTCTCGTCGTTGCGGGGATCGGCGATGATCGCGGTCCGGTCGCTGTTGCGGGGCAGGTCCTCGAAGAGTCCGCCGCTCTCGATCCGGAACTTGGCGCGGTCCGCGGACTGGTAGAGCTGTGGGCTCACCGAGGGGCCGCCGCCGTACACCGCGTCCAGGTCCAGCCGGGCGTCGCGGGAGTTGCGGGTCTGGGTGGGCTCGGTGACCACTCCGAGCTGCGATGTCACGTCGAAGGTGATGTCGTGATCCAGGAACTGCCCGACGAACGTGGTGCCGGCGGTCATGTCGGCCACCGCCTGGTCCCGGTTGTTCGGGCTGAGCTCCGGGTTGGTGATCAGCCGGACCGGCCCCTCCTGGAGCGGGTCCTTGGCGTCCAGCAGCCCGCCGGGCTTGCCCAGTTCGAGCATCGCGGCGCGTACCGCCGCGGAGCGTGGGTCCGCGAAGGCGGGCAGCTGGAAGATCCGGCTGAACCGGGGATCCGGCGCGGCGGTGGCGACCGGTCCTTCGACGTCGGCGGCGAGCGCCTCGATGTCGTTGAGGATCAGGGCGCCTGCCGTACCGGCGACACCGGCGCCGATTCCGGCCAGGAATCGACGCCGACCCAGTCTGGTGTGTTGATCTGACGTTGCCATGGTTACTCCCCTGGCGTGAGAGCTGTGCACTGTCGGTGATGAGCGGGGTGGTGGGGGTGGGAAGGTGCAGGCGTGCTGGAGCCAGTGGGTGGCGGGGCCCGGGCACGGCGGAGCACGGAAAGCTGGCGCATGCAGGAAGCTCCTGCGCACAGTGAAGGGGTGCAGACTCACCGGGTGACCCCAGCGCAGGTTCGCCGGTGGCTGGCGGCGCGAGGGTGGGTGCTACCGCGCGGAGCGCGGATGGTCGGCGCTCAGCGATGACCCACGGCTTCGGGGCGTGACGCCCCGCGGCGAATGGTGAGAAGCCCTGGCACGGCGGGCCGGCGCCGGATTCGGCTGCGCCGGCCGAATCCGATTACCCGCGCCAGGTAGGACAGTGGCAGGCGTGCTCGGGTAGCAGATGCCGCTGATTCGTCCAGGCCGCACCGACGCTGGCCATGTCGCTGGCCATGGTCGCCTCCCCAGGCATAGATACGTTCCGTATCCGATATTCAATGCGAAGCTACTCTCCGCTGCCCGGGAGTCAAGACATCCAACATGATCGATAGCTGACGTTTTGTCGGGGCGCCCGAGCAAGGCAACCCGTTCTGCCTCAGCCTGTAACGGGGCGCCGGCCTTACGACGGCTGCGTGGTACGCGGTATCCCGAGCGGGTTGGCGTCGGCCAGCTCGGGTGGGAGCAGCTCGTCGGGCCAGTCCTGGTACGCCACCGGCACCAGCCAGCGCCGGATCGCGGTCGCCCCCACCGAGCTGTACGCCGCCGCCGTACTGGCCGGCCACGGCCCGCCGTGGTGCATCGCCCAGCACACCGCGACCCCGGTCGGCCAGCCGTTGTAGATCAGCCGCCCGACCCGGGGCGCCAGCGCGGCGGCGATGTGGCGGGCCGTGTCGTGGTCCGCGGCGTTCGCGTGCACCGATCCGGTGAGGCTGCCCCGCAGCGTGCCGAGCGCGGCGGTCAGGTCGGCGGGGTCGCGGTAGGTCACCACCAGCCCCGCCGGCCCGAACACCTCCTCCGCCAGCTCGGGCCGCGCCGCGAAGGTCGCCACGTCCACCCGCGAGAGGTACGGCGTCGCACCCCACGGCCCGTCGCCGGCAGACCCGGAAGCAACCGGCTCGGTGAGGGCTTCTCGACTGGTGACGCCGGCGGCGTACCCGGCGTGGATGCGTTCGCTCAGCATCGGGGCGCCGGTGGCGCCGGCGACCTGGGACGCCACCGCGTCCAACAGGGCGGTGGCGGATTCGGGGACGAAGAGCAGTCCGGGGCTGGTGCAGAACTGGCCGGCGCCGAGGGTGAGCGATCCCAGGTAGCCGGTGGCGATTGCGCCGGGCCGCTCGGCCGCCGCGGCGGGGAGTACGACCACCGGGTTGACGCTGCCGAGCTCGCCGTAGAACGGGATCGGGTCGGGGCGCTGCTGGGCGAGGTCGTACAGCGCCCGTCCGCCGGCGGTGGAGCCGGTGAAGCCGACGCCGCGGATCGCCGGATGGCGTACCAGCGCGGGCCCTGCTTCGAAGCCGGTGACCAGCGCAAACGTGCCCGGCGGCGCGCCCACGGACGCCAACGCCGCGGCCACCACCTCGGCGGTCGCCACGGAGGTACGCGGGTGCGCCTCGTGCGCCTTCACCACCACCGGACAGCCCGCCGCCAGCGCCGAGGCGGTGTCGCCGCCGGCCACCGAGAACGCGAACGGGAAGTTGCTCGCCGCGAACACCGCCACCGGGCCGAGCGGCCGCAGCATCCGGCGTACGTCCGGCCGGCCGGCGCCCGGGTCGGCGGGGGACAGGATCGCGTCCACGTGTACGCCGCGGCGCAGCAGGTCGCCGAACATCCGCAGCTGCCCCGTGGTCCGCGCCACCTCGCCGCGCAGCCGCGGCTCACCCAAGGCGGTCTCGGCGTCGGCTACCGCCACCAGGGTGTCGACCGCCTGCTCGAGCGCGTCGGCGATCGCGTCCAGTACGTCCGCGCGCCGCACGGCCGGCCACCCGCTCCACGCCTCGCCGGCCGGTGGCCGCGCGGCATCGCCGCTGGCTGGGCCGGCCGCCGG
>JBOGDF010000180.1:0-11184 GCA_050701635.1 Micromonosporaceae bacterium
GTGCCAGGCGGCGGTCCGGCAAGGCGGAGGTTCGTCCGAATACCGGTGTTGTATTCGGACGGTTCTCCAACGCCGCCGGTCGTCGTCTGGCACCTGTCGCAGCCGACTGAAGATCTACAGGACTGGCCCTAGTCCTCGAACCAGTCGAGGCGGCGGTCGTCGTCGCCGGCGGAGTGGCGGCCGCCGCGCCGGGGCGGCTGCTCGCCGTAGCCGGGCTGCTGACCGTGGCCGGGCTGCTGGCCGGGTTGCTCGCCGTATCTGGGCTGGTAGCCGCCCTGGTCCTGCTGGTCGTACCCGGGCTGCTCCCCGTAACCACCCTGACCCTGGTCGCGGTAGCCGCCCTGGTTGCCGTAGCCGGGGTCGGGGTCGCCGGCGGAGTGGCGGCCGCCGCCCGAGCCACTGCCTTGGCCGTAACCGCCGCTCTCGTAGCCGTAGTCCGGGTCGCCGTAGTCGGGCTCCGGGCTCCGGCCGTACCCGGAGTCGGGGCCGTAGCCGGGTCCGGGCGCGTACTTGTCGCGACCGGCGGGGTAGACATCGTCGCCGTCGTCGGCCAGCGGTCCGGGGTGGGACATCGTCGGCTGGTCGATCCCGGAACGGTCGATCATCGAGGTGGGCTGGTCGACGCCCGCCCGGTTGATCATCGAGGTCGGCTGATCGCCGCCGATCACGGACGTGGGCTGGGCGCCGCCCATCACGGTGGTGGGGGCCCCGTACGGGTCGTGGTAGACGCCGTGCGCGCCGGGAGTGCCGGGCGGTGGGCCGCCCGGAGCACCGGGGCCACCGGCATCGGGGCCGTCGGGGCCGTACTCGTCCTCGTCGTCTTCGTCGCGCCGGCGGAAAAGCCACACGATCGCGCCGATGCCGCCGAGCACCAGCGCCGCGGCGAGCGCGTACAGCAGCCAGGCCAGCCAGTTGATGCCTTCGTCCTGGTCGCCAGCGGCCTCCCTGGTGGGCGCGCCGGTGTCCGCGGGCTCGCTGGCATCCGGCGTGGCCGAGGGGGTCGCGCCGGCCTTCGGGGCGAGCATGGTCTCGACCCGTACGTTGTCCCCGGCGCTGCCGGTCTTGGTCAGCGACTTGGTCTCGTACCCCGCCTTGGAGATCGCGATCTTGAGGGCGCCGGCGGCGATCGGCTGATCGTCGGTGGACTTCACCGAGAAGCTGCCGCTGCTGCTGGTCGCGGTGGTGTGCTCCTTGCCGGCGCTGTCGGTGATGGCGACCTTCGCGTTGCCGACCGGCTTCTTGGACTTCTCGTCCTTCACCACACCGGTGACCCCGGCGACCTGCTTCGGCTTGTCGGGGCCGTTGAGGGTGACCTGGTAGCCGGCGGAGTTGTTGTTGCTGTTGGTGTCGTCCTCGTACTCGATCCGGGCCTGGCCCCGGCCGCTGCGGCTCTCGCCCGCCGCGGGGCCGCCGCTCCTGGGCGGCTGCAGCTTGACGAAGAAGCTCTGCGAGTCGTTGGGCCCGAGCCGGTCGATGGTGCACTGCAGCGAGTTGCCGGCCACGGTGCAGCCGTCGGTGCCCTGGATGATGCTGACGCCTTCGTTGCCGAGCGGCACGTCGATGGTCAGCTCGACGTCCTCGGCGGGCAGGCCGCTGTTCCGTACCTGGAAGGTGGCGTCCTTGGCGCCGCCGCCCACCTTCAGGGTGACATCGCCACCCGACGAAACGGACAGATCGGTCGGCCCCTGGGCGTACGCGGGCGCCACCAGACCGGCGCCGAGGCCGGCCGCGAGGACCAGCACCGCGCCGAGCCGGGAGAACACCCGTTCAGGTCGCACTGTCACGTCGAGCCTCCTTGGACAAACCCGTGCAGTACACCGTCGGCCACTATGCCAGACGTCGGCGCGGCCGCTCGCTCCGCTCCTCGGCCCTGGCGGGCCTGCGATGCTCACTCGCTGCGCCTCACCTGCCCTGTCCAGCCCTCGACCAGCCACCCGGGACGGCCTTGTCGGGCTTCCGGGCGGCCACCCGCACCCGCCGCATAGGCTTCCCGGGTGCCCGTACGCCCGACCGATCCCGCCGCGGTACGCGCCGCGTTCGACGCCGTACTGCCGGAGCTGGACGGCGAACGCGAGCCGGCGCCTGGCGCGCTGCGGGACGCGGTACGGCTCTCCCTCGCCGTGCTGGCCCGTACGGTGCCGGGAAAGACGGTGGAGGTACGGGTCCCACCGTACGGCGTGGTGCAGTGCGTCGCCGGTCCGCGCCACACCCGCGGCAACCCGCCCAACGTGGTGGAGACCGACCCCCTGACCTGGGTACGTCTCGCCTCCGGTCGCCTCAGCTGGCGCGACGCGGTGGCGGCCGGTGCGGTGTCGGCCAGCGGTACCCGGGCTGATCTGTCCGCGTACCTCCCACTAGTCCGGTAGGGCCGCGCAGGCACAGTCCATTACTACAGATTGCGACGAAAAGACAGCAGTGCGTGAGCGGCCTTGGCTCGCGTACACTGGCCGCGACAAGACGTTTTCCCCTTTGCGATCGAGGAGTGGCGGGTGCCCGGAGGCGACGGGTTGTTGACCCATGACCTCGACCCACAACGGCCCGGCCCACAGGACGCGTGCGGCGTCTTTGGCGTATGGGCTCCCGGTGAAGAGGTCGCGAAGCTGGCGTATTTCGGGCTCTACGCGCTGCAGCACCGAGGCCAGGAAGCGGCCGGCATCGCGGTCAGCGACGGCTCCGGGATCGTGGTCTACAAGGACATCGGCCTGGTCGCCCAGGTCTTCGACGAGTCGACGCTGGCGAGCCTGCAGGGCCACATCGGGATCGGCCACACCCGCTACTCCACCACCGGCGCCTCCAACTGGGAGAATGCCCAGCCCACGCTGCGCTCCACGGAGACCGGCACCACGGTGGCGCTGGCCCACAACGGCAACCTGGTCAACACCGCCGAGCTGGCGCGCCGCTCCGCGTCCGGCTCCGGCGACGCCACCGACCCGGCCGCGACCAGCGACACCGCCCTGGTCGCCAGCCTGCTGGTGGCCCGCCCCGACGTCTCGGTGCAGGCGGCGGCGATGGAGCTGCTGCCCACCCTCAAGGGCGCGTTCAGCTTCGTGTTCATGGACGACCACACCCTCTACGCCGCCCGCGATCCGCAGGGCGTAAGGCCGCTGGTGCTGGGCCGGCTGGAGCGCGGCTGGGTGGTGGCCAGCGAAAACTCGGCGCTCGACATCGTCGGCGCCTCGTTCGTGCGCGAGGTCGAGCCCGGCGAGCTGATCGCGATCGACGAGCACGGTCTGCGCAGCGAGCGGTTCGCCAACCCCCAACCCAAAGGCTGCCTTTTCGAGTACGTGTATCTTGCCCGCCCCGACGCCACCATCGCCGGCCGCAACGTGTATGCCGCCCGGGTCGAGATCGGGCGCAAGCTGGCCCGCGAGCACCCGGTCGAGGCCGACCTGGTGATCCCGTCGCCGGAGTCCGGCACGCCGGCCGCGATCGGCTACGCGGAAGAATCCGGCATCCCGTACGGCATGGGGCTGGTCAAGAACGCGTACGTCGGCCGTACCTTCATCCAGCCTTCGCAGACCATCCGCCAGCTCGGGATCCGGCTCAAGCTCAACCCGCTGCGGGACGTGATCCGGGGCAAGCGGATCGTGGTGGTCGACGACTCGATCATCCGGGGCAACACGCAGCGGGCGATCGTACGGATGCTGCGCGAGGCGGGCGCCGTCGAGGTCCACGTACGGATCTCGTCCCCGCCGGTGAAGTGGCCCTGCTTCTACGGCATCGACTTCGCCACCCGCGCGGAGCTGATCGCCAACGGGCTCGACACCGACGGCATCCGGCGTTCGCTGGGCGCCGACTCGCTCGGGTACGTGTCGCTGCCGGCGCTGGTGGCCGCCACCGAGCAGCCGGCGAACCGGCTGTGCCGCGCCTGTTTCGACGGGGAATACCCGATCCCGCTGCCAGCCGGCGACCTGATCGGTAAGCATGTCCTGGAAGGCTTGGGCAAGCGTCAGCTCGCCGCACCCCAGGAGCCGCCGCACACCGACGGCGCCACCGACAGCAGCGACCGGGGCGCTGCCGAGCAACTGTCCGGTACGGCCGAAGGGCACCCTCATGCCGGTGCGGCGGCAACGCCCGGCACCCTCGGCCCTTAAGGGGAGAGCTGTGACCCACGTGTCTGAGCGTCCGAGCAAGGCGCGCAAGGTAACGCCGTGGAACGGCGGCACCGAACGCAAGCGCACCACCAGCTACGCCGACGCCGGTGTGAGCATCCACGCCGGTGAGGAAGCCGTCGAGCGGCTCAAGCCGCACGTGCAGAAGACCTTCCGCCCCGAGGTGGTCGGCGGCATCGGCGGCTTTGCCGGACTGTTCAAGTTCGACACGTCGAAGTACAAGAACCCGCTGCTCGCCTCCTCCACCGACGGCGTGGGCACCAAGCTGGTGATCGCGCAGCAGATGGGCATCCACGACACCGTGGGCGTCGACCTGGTCGCGATGGTGGTCGACGACATCGTGGCGTGCGGCGCCGAGCCGCTGTTCCTGCTCGACTACATCGCGTGCGGCGAGGTGGTCCCGGACCGGGTCGCGGAGATCGCCGCCGGGATCAGCGACGGCTGCCGGTACGCCGGCGTCGCCCTGATGGGCGGCGAGATCGCCGAGCACCCGGGCGTACTGCGTCCCGACGAGTACGATCTGGCCGCCACCGGGGTGGGCGCCGTGGAGGCCGACGAGGTGCTCGGCGACCACCGGGTCGAGGTCGGCGACGTGGTGATCGCGATGGGCTCCTCCGGGCTGCACTCCAACGGCTATTCGCTGGTACGCAGCGTCCTGCTGGGTGCCGGGCGGCTCCGGCTCGACACCGTCATCGAGGAGCTGGGCACCCAGCGCACCCTCGGCGAGGAGCTGATGAGCCCCACCAAGATCTACACCAAGGACTGCCTCGAGCTGATCAAGGAGTGCGACGTACGCGCGTTCGCCCATGTCACCGGCGGCGGCATCCCCGGCAACGTGGTGCGCGTACTGGGGCAGGACGTGGACGCGATCGTGGATCGTTCGACGTGGCGCCCGCAGCCGATCTTCGATCTGGTGGCGATGAAGGGCCGGGTCGACGACGAGGAGATGGAACGTACGTTCAACATGGGCATCGGCATGGTCGCGGTGGTCAGCCCCGACGACGCCGACCGCGCCCTCGCGCTCCTCACCGGCCGCCAGGTCAACGCCTGGCAGGTAGGCGAGATCATCGAAGGCACCGGCCTCACCCAGATGATCGGCCACCACACGAGGGGTTAGGCCACGCGGCCACCGGGGTTAGATCAGAAGTCCATCGCTACACTGGGTGGGTGCATGATGATGCGGGTGGTGGCATAGTCATTCGGCGGGCTCGGACCTCGGACGTGGGGGCGATCCGGCGGCTGGTCGATGTGTACGCGCCGGCGGGGCAACTGCTCTCGAAGGCCACCGTCACCTTGTACGAGGACATCCAGGAGTTCCTGGTGGCCGACGCCGACGGGCACGGGATCGTGGGCTGCGGCGCGCTGCACGTGATGTGGGAAGACCTCGCCGAGATCCGTACGATCGCGGTCGACCCGGACTGGCACGGACGGCGGATCGGGCATCGGCTCGCCACCGGGCTGCTCGACAACGCGCGCCGGCTCGGCGTGCAGCGGGTGTTCGTGCTGACCTTCGAGACCGAGTTCTTCGCGCGGCACGGCTTCGCGCCGATCAAGGGCACGCCGGTACCGCATCAGGTGTACGAAGAGCTGCTCCGCTCGTACGACGAGGGCGTCGCCGAGTTTCTCGACCTGGAGCGGGTCAAGCCCAACACCCTCGGCAACACGCGCATGCTGTTGACGCTCGATACGTCGCCGCCGCCGGGATAGGCGCAGTCACGAGCCGTCCGAAGCTCGGACGGCTCGTGAATGGTTACGCCTGGGCGGAGCTACCGGTCGGACGACGACCAGGGTGAGTCTTCATACTCATCCTGATCGCTGTCGTGGCGGCGCTGGAAGTCCTCGTCGGACGGAGACTTCGAGCCGCCGAGCTCACGCTCTAGCGCCCCTAGGTCGGTATCCGGGGTGTGGTACTTCAGCTGCCGGGCCACCTTCGTTTGCTTGGCCTTCGCACGGCCGCGCCCCATGGCTCGACCCCCTCGCACACTTTTGCGGGGCGGCCTCAAGAGGCAGGCCCCGACGACTTAGGCATCTCTCGTGGTCTTAACGGTACAGGCACTGATCCGGGTTCGGCACCTCACCCCACCAGTGATGAGCTACTCAATCACGCTGATTTCTCACATCGGCGGACTCGGCCGCCGGGTACCGGACGGTAAGGGGGTGCTTCGACCCCTGCCCGCTACCGGTGGAGCGCACGGTCGTGGGGCCCCTGATGCCGGCATGACGACATGAAGGGCCCCACGACGCGACGCAGGGATCGGCGGTTACGGCAGCAGGATCGTACGCAGCCGGCCGCACTCGGCCATCCGGCGTTCCGCCAGCCGGTCCGCGGCCACCGCCGGCGGTACGCCTTCCGTGCCGGCCAGTCGCAGGATCTGCTCGGTGGTCTGGAAGATCTTCGACGCCCGCTTCTTGGCGCGTTCGAAGTTGAAGCCCTCGATCTCGTCGGCCACCTGGATCACGCCGCCGGAGTTGACCACGTAGTCGGGGGCGTACAGGATGCCGCGGTCTTCGAGCACCTTCTCGATGCCGGGGTGCGCGAGCTGGTTGTTGGCGGCGCCGCAGACCACCTTCGCGCCGAGCACCGGCACGGTGTCGTCGTTCAGCGCGCCACCCAGAGCGCAGGGGGCGTACACGTCGAGCTGGCTGGTGACCAGCGCGGACTCGGTCTCGGCGATCGTGATCTGCGGGTAGGTCTCGCGTACCCACGCCAGGGCGGCGGGCGAGACGTCGGTGACCGTGACGGACGCGCCGTCCTCGACCAGGTGCTGCACCAGATGCTTGCCGACCTTGCCGACTCCGGAGACGCCGACGCTCCGGCCGGCCAGGCTCGCCGAGCCCCACAGGTGTTGCGAGGACGCCCGCATCCCCTGGAACACGCCCCAGGCGGTCAGGATCGAGGAGTCGCCGGCGCCGCCGTGCTCCACCGAGCGGCCGGTGACGTACCGGGTCTCCTTGGCGACCAGGTCCATGTCCTCGACGTACGTGCCGACGTCGCAGGCGGTGATGTAGCGGCCGCCGAGGGACTGCACGAAACGGCCGTACGCCCGGAGCAGGGTTTCGCTCTTGTCCTTGGCCGGGTCGCCCCAGATCACGGCCTTGCCGCCGCCGAGGTCGAGCCCCGCGAGGGCGTTCTTGTACGCCATCCCTTTGGACAGCTCCAGCACGTCGTGCAGCGCTTCTTCTTCACTGGCGTACGGGTAGAACCGGGTGCCGCCGAGGGCCGGCCCGAGCGCGGTGGAGTAGATCGCGATGATCGCGCGGAGGCCGGACTGGGTGTCTTCGCAGAAGACCACCTGCTCATGCCCGACCTGATGGTGACCGCCGGCAGCTTCGGCGACGGTGAATACGCCCATGTTCGCTCCTGTGGGAAACCGTGGGGTGGAGCGCGGCTCTTGTGGAGCCACGCCGTTTGGCCAGCGGGTATGCCGGCATGTGGTGAGCGTATGTCGTACCCGTGCGTAGGGTGGGGACGTGGCCGACCCGAGACCGCCTCGTGGGACGATCGGCGCCGTGCCGTCACCGTTCTCCGCGTACCTGCGGGTCTACGAGCCGCTGGCCGCGTTCAGCCGGGCCCAGCAACACCGGTGGCGGGTGTACGCGGCCGAGGGCCAGGCGCCGGGCACGGACGAAGGCCCGGCACTCCAGCGGCGGATGGTGATCGACGCGCTCGGAGCCGGCTGGACCAGGCTGCCGGAGCTTCCCGTCGAGGCGTACGTGCTCGAGGACGGCGGTTCGCTGCTGGTGTGCCCGTGGGATCTGCGGCAGCAGGTGGCGTCGGCGGCGATCTCGGCGCGGGAGGGCGTACCGCCGGCGTTGGCGGAGGCGTTCGTACCCCAGGTGCTGGTGTCGGCGGCCGAGGAGGCACGCTCCGAGTGGCGCAACGGTGGGCGGGCCGACCAGGATCCTCCGAAGCTGCACGAGGCGTCGTCGGGTTGGACCATCCCGCTGCGCTGGTTCGTGTACGTCGACCTCGACGAGAAGGATCTGGTGCTGCGCAACGGCGAGCGGCGGCTGCGCTACCGCACCTCGATGGCGCGGGCGCGGCGGCGGGCGCACCGGGCGCTGTCGGTGCTGCGCCGCTCGGTCGGTGACACCCCGATCACCGACGCGGTCGAGGAGGGGGCGCGCTGGCTCGAGGAGTTCCACCCGCGGGCGGTGGTGGAGCTCGACTACGGCGGCCTGACCGCGCTGTTCAGTGATCAGGAGCTGCGCGACGACGACTCCCCGGGGCTGGCCGCGGACGGCCTGGCGGCACTCGCCCGGGACGACGCAGAGGCCGCGAGCACGGCGTACCAGGGACTGGTGGAACGTTGGCGGTCAGTTCAGCTCTTGGAGCGATGTAACTAATCCGACACTGACAAACGGGCATAAAGGGTGCATTATTCCGCCAAGGGTCTACGGATAATCATCCGTTCGGCCCATGTCGGACATCAGGGACAGGCCGGACGATGGAGGGGCGTCGGCCGGCGGGACCCTGGCCGGGGTTGTCAGCAATTGTGGAGGAGTGACCGATGGCATCGCGTACACATGAGCCAGAGCCGTTGCTAACGCCGGCCGAGGTCGCGTCGATGTTCCGCGTGGACCCGAAGACCGTGACCCGGTGGGCCAAAGCCGGAAGGCTTAGCGCGATTCGTACGTTGGGTGGGCACCGCCGTTACCGCGAGTCTGAGGTACGTGCGTTGCTCCAAGGGGAGATTCCGCAGCAGCGCCAGGGCGACTGACCGCCGTTGTAGAACAAGGCTAGTGTGGCCGGTGCTCACGCACCGGCCACAAGCATGTCCAGACCCCGCGACCTGACCCGGCGGCCACCGACCCGGTAACTTCACGCTGGTGACGCTCGATGTGGTGGCCGAGGAGTACGCCGAGCACCGCTCGCACCTGATCGCGGTGGCGTACCGGCTGACCGGCTCGGTGGCCGACGCCGAGGACGCCGTACAGGAAGCCTGGCTGCGGCTGTCGTCGCTGGACGGCGCCGCGCGTGCCGAGATCCGCGAGCCCCGGGCCTGGCTGACCACTGTGGTCGGCCGGATCTGCCTGGACGCGCTGAAGTCCGCCCGGGCCCGCCGGGAACGCTATGTCGGCTCCTGGTTGCCCGAGCCGGTGGTCACGCCGCTGTCCGGTCGCCCCGCCGAAGACCCTTTGGAGCAGGTGGTACGCGACGACGGAGTCCGGATGGCCGCCATGGTCGTGCTCGACCGGCTGCCGCCCGAGCAGCGGGTCGCGTTCGTGCTGCACGACGCCTTCGGGATCCCGTACGCCGAGATCGCCGACACCCTGGGGTGCAGCGAGCCGGCGGCGCGGCAGTACGCCTCACGCGGACGGCGTACCGTCGCCGACGCGGAGCCGCCGCCCCGCGCCGCGCTCGACGAGCAGCGCGACGTGCTGGAGCGGCTGCTCGCGGCGTTCGCGGCCGGCGACACCGACGGCGTGGTGGCGCTGCTGCACCCGGACGCGGTGCTGGTCGGCGACAGCGATGGCAAGGCGCGTACCACCGCCCGCGAGATGGTCGGGGCGGAGAAGATCGTACGGTTCCTGGCCGGGCTGTACGAGCGCTACAACGCCGGCGCCGTCGCCCAAGCCCGGGTGGTACGGGTCAACGGCGAGCTCGGCGTCGCGATGCCCGAGGTGCCCGGAGTCGGCGGCGAGTGGACGCTCTCCCGCCGGATCACCGCGTTCGTGCTGCGGGACGGCCGGATCGCCGCGATCTACGACATCGTCAACCCCGACAAGCTCACGCACGTGCGGTTCTAGCCTTCCTGGGGTCTTGAGGCGGCTGTTAGGGCGGTGAGATCGATCGGGGAGTGCCGCGAGAGTGCCGCAGGCGACGATGCTCCGCGAAGGCTGCGTCTACGGAAGGCAGGCACTCCCATGCAGACGACGACGGTATGGCGAACTCTCCGCCGAGGTGCGGTGGTGCTCGCGGCAGCGTCCTTATTGGCTACCGGCTTTGCCCAGCCGGCATCCGCCCACGCTGAATACCACGGCGGGGTCTGTTACGGCGTCGAGGTCCCCCGATGCCTGAGGATCTACCAGTTCGAATCGCACAGCGGGATCGCGGCCGAAGCGATGATCTACGACAGGGCCAACGACGGCTCCTCCTACGACGTAGCGGTCAGCAACATGACGTTGCAGTGGCTGGGTCCGTATGGATGGAACTCGTACGGCGAGAACTCCGAGTACGACGGCTGGCACACGTACATGGATGAGGCCGGGGGTCCGGCCGAGCGCTGCTACGGGACCCACAAATACCGGGTACGTGCACTGTTCAAGTTCAAGCGGCCCTGGAACACGTCCGGCGCCAGCGAGTGGCGGTACTCGAAGGAGGTCTACATCACCTGCTGAGGCGCCTCACTCGTCCGTCAGGTGGCCGTCCCGCAGCGTCAGCACCCGGTCGGCGAGCTCGATCAGGTTGGCGTCGTGGGTGGCCACCACGGCGGTCATGCCGCGGGAGTCGACCAGGGCGCGCAGCAGCTCCATGATGGAGCGGCCGGTCTCCGAGTCGAGCTGACCGGTCGGCTCGTCGGCGATCAGCAGCCGCGGGTCGCCGGCCAGCGCCCGGGCGATCGCCACCCGCTGCTGCTGGCCGCCGGACAGCTCGTACGGGCGTTGCGCGGCGTGGTCGCCCAACCCGACCATCTCCAGCTGTACGCCGACCCGCCGGTCCCGCTCGTCGGGCGCGGTCCGGGTCAGCCGCAGCGGCACCGAGACGTTCTCGGCGGCGGACAGGATCGGGATCAGCCCGAACGACTGGAACACGAAGCCGATGGTGTCCCGGCGCAGCGCCAGCAGCTCGCTGTCCGGCGCGTCGGTGACGCTCTGGTCGCCCAGCCACACCTTCCCGGCGGTCGGGCGCATCAGGCCGCCGATGACGTTGAGCAGCGTGGTCTTGCCGGCGCCGGAGCGGCCGCGTACCACCAGCAGCTCGGCCTGCCGGGCGGCGAAGGACACGTCGTCGAGCGCGGTGACGTCGGCCGCGCCGCCGGCGTACACGTGACGGAGGTTCTCGACCCGGAGCAGGGTGCCGCCCGGCGGCCGGCGGCGGGCAGCGACCGGCTTCGGCGCGGCCTCCGGT
>JBOGDF010000181.1:0-11179 GCA_050701635.1 Micromonosporaceae bacterium
CACCTGTCCCGGCCCCGCCACGCGCCCCGGCTGCACCGCCGCCCGCGCCCGCACCGGCTCCGAGCTACGGCCGCCACGAGCAGAGCTACGGGTACGGGGGCGGCCACGACCCGTACTACAAGAAGAAGCGCCGCAAGAGCTTCCTCGAAGAGCTGTTCGACGACTGACGCGTACCGGGCCCGGCCGCCCACTCAGGGCTGGCCGGGCCCGCGGTCACGTCACCACCCGACTCGCCGCCCCGCGCCGCCTCCGCCCCTGCCGGCTCCGCTCCGGCCGCCTCCAAGATCGCTGTTTCGGGTACGGAACGAATCATCCCGCGTCCGCTTCGTTCCCGAGATCGCGATCTTGCGGCTCGGCTGCCGCAGCCGGTGCCGCGACTGCCGGCGGCGTGTCTGCGGGCGGCGCGGATGGCGCGGCTGCGGGTGGGAGGGGGTCCTCGGCGGGCGCAGCGGCGCGGGAGCGGGACCAGAGCGTCAGCCCGGCGGCGCCGGCCAGGAGCACCAGGAACACCGCCGCCACCGGCAGTACGCCGATCCCGCTGAGCGTGTTGCTGGCCCAGGTCTGCAGGGTGGTGCCGATGTCGACCACCGGATCGTCGGACAGGTCGCCGCCGAGCACGCGCAGCTCGTACCAGCCGTAGTACGCGACGTAGCCGCCGGCGAGCACCAGCAGCAGCCCGCCGACCCGGGTCACGTACGGCAGCATCCGCCTCACCCGGGTCAGCAGCGACATCCGGGCCAGCGCGACGGCGAGCGCCACCGAGCCGACCACCAGCCCCATGCCGGCGGCGTACGCCAGGAACAACCCGAACCCGGTGACCACCGTGCCCGCCTGGAACGCGCTGACCACGATGAACACGAACGGGGCCACGGTGCAGGACAGCGACGCGAGGGCGTACGACGCGCCGAAGACCACCATCGATGTGAACGAACTGGTCGGCGTACCCCCGCTGGGTCTGGGAAGGAACACCGGCAGCGAGCGGCCCGCCAGCAGCCACCCGCCGACACCGATCAGCACCACCCCGATCACCACCGTGACCCACGGCAGGTGCTGTTGCAGCTGCGGCGCCACCGGCGCGACCAGCAGCCCGAAGCCGCCGAACACCAGCACGAAACCGCTGGTCATCGCCGTGGTCATGAGCAGCGCCCGGCCGAGTGCGGCGCGCCGGGTGCCGCCGGAGTCGCCCACGATCAGGAACGACAGGTACGCCGGAAGCAGCGCGAACCCGCACGGGTTGACCGCCGCGAGCACCCCGGCGGCGAGCGCCAGTGCCAACGACTCGGTCACGCCAGGTCAGCCACCTTGGCGTCGAGCTCGTCGCCGCTCAGACCGCCCTGGTAGACCACCTTGCCGTCGGCGTCGAGCAGCACGTACGTGTGCTGCTGCGTGACGCCGAACTTCTTCCACACCGTGCCGGACTCGTCGGCGAGACTCACGAACGAGATGCCGGTGTCCTTGGCGAAGCCCTGCATCTCGGCGCTCTTGCCGAGCCCACCGACCCCCACCACCTGTACGCCGCCGTGCGCCTTCGCGGCGGCTTCCACGTCGGGCGCGGCGGCTTTGCACTTCGGGCACCACGGCGCCCAGAACCACAGCACCACCGGCTTGCCCGCCAGCGAGGAGCCGTCGAACGACGTGCCGTCGAGGGTCTTGGCGGTGAATTTCAGCTTCTCCGACACCACCGGCGCATCCCCGGTGGCGGTCGCGCTGGGCTCCGCTGCGGCCGAGGTCGCCGGGTCGCTCGGCTCGGCCTTCGGTGCCTCGCCGCCGCATCCGGCCAGCGCCAGCAGCGCCGCCGCGAACACCCCTGCTATCAGCTTGGTACGCACCACAAAACTCACCCCGTCGAAGCCGGTCAATCTAGACCACACCACCCTAGGCACGGCGGCACCGTAACCGGCCTTACAGAACGATGACGCGCGGTCCCGGGGATCCGCGGTATCCCCGGAACCCAGCACGGCCCGTTAGCTCAGCCGGGCCTTTGCGTACGCGGCCATCGCCTGCCGCAGGAACTCGGCCAGACGCGGGTGCGTCTTGTCGAAGTTCTTCCGGAATCGCGGCTCGTCGGCGTACAGGTCACCGAGCCCGGCGTACGACTCCCGGTCCGGCGTCCAGTGACCGGAGGCCAGCCAGCGGTAGTGCCCGTCCAGCACGTCGAACACCGTGGGGTCGTCCATCGCGACGCCGGCCTCGACCAGCGCGACCAGCGCCGTCACGTGCTCGGCCCATTCGCGCTTGATCCGCTCCGGGTCGACCGTGGCGTGGTACTCCTTGGATTTGCGTACCGCCTCGGCGCCCCAGCGCTGCGTCGCCTCTTCCTCCAGCTGCGCCTGGGTCTGGGCGTCGAAACCCTCGAACCAGTGCTCCACCTTCGCCATCTCTTGCTCACCTCCCTCCAGCTCCTCGATGGTGGTCGCGACGGTGGCGGCGAGGCGTGCGAAACGATCCCGTTCGGCGAGCAGGGCCCTGTGGTGTACGCGCAGCGCGTCCACCCGGTCCCGCCCGTCCTGCAGGATCTCGGCGATCTTGTCCAACCCGAGCCCGAGCTGCCGCAGCACCAGGATCTCCTGGAGCCGCAGCAGCTGCGGCTGCTCGTAGTAGCGATAGCCGTTGCCGCCGACCCACGCCGGCGGCAACAGCCCGATCTCGTCGTAGTGGCGCAACGTCCGGGATGTCACCCTGGACATCCGCGCCACCTGCGCGATCGACCACGCCATCGCCGTCGCCTTCTCACGTCACCGTCGCCGGGCTGGGCCATTTCCCAACCCGCTGGTACGAGGCTAGAAGTTGACGTTACGGCAAGCTCAAGCCCTTTCCGGCGGTACGCCGATGGCGCCCGTCACAAGGGCTTACGCGGCCTCGGCGGGGGCGGATGCCTGGCGGGGGCCTGGACGCGCGGTCCGGTAAAGCCCGCCGATCACGATGATCCCGACCAGGATGTGCTCGCAGAGCAGCGCGATCCGATTGCCGGTGGTGATGGCCGTACCGGAGAACGGGGCGCCCAGCGAGAACAGGCCCCCCAGTACGGCGAGCACCAACCACACCGTACGGGCCGGGTTGACGAACCGCTCCAGGAGCGCCAGCAGGCCCCACGCGACCAGCCCCGCGAACAGCGACGACATGAGCACCGCCACCGCGTTGATGTCCTGCTGGGGCGCGCCCTGCATCTGCGGCGCTTTGAGATCGATGCCGACCGCATACTCCACGATCGCCCACAACGCCAGCGCCGCGACCACGCCGGTCGCCACGGTCAGAGCACGGAACTTGCGCCGCTGGCCCACGTCTTCGTACATCGCTCACCTCGGCAGGATTGGCCTCCCGCGCCGGCGGTCACCGGCGCGACGTGGGGTCAATCTACGCCGAGCCACCGACATCCAGGGGGACGCAACTGGCCCGGGCCCTAGCCTGTCGATCTTGGCCGGGCACGGGCTACACCACCGCCATGTCCACGAAGCGCGAGAAGTGCAGCTGCGCCGCGACAGTGACCGTGTCGGTGGGCCCGTTCCGGTGCTTGGCGACGATGAAGTCGGCTTCCCCGGCGCGCGGCGACTCCTTATCGTAGTAGTCCTCGCGGTGCAGAAGTATGACGACGTCGGCATCCTGCTCAATGGATCCACTTTCGCGCAAATCGGACAGCTGCGGCCGCTTGTCCGTACGCTGCTCGGGCCCACGGTTCAGCTGGCTGACCGCGACCACCGGGCACTCGACCTCCTTGGCCAGTAGCTTCAAGCCACGCGACAGCTCCGCGACCTCCTGCTGCCGGCTCTCCACCCGCTTCGGCGAGGTCATCAGCTGCAGGTAGTCCACGATGATCAACTTCAGGTCGTTGCGCTGCTTGAGCCGGCGGGCCTTGGCCCGGATCTCCATCAGGGTCATGTTGGGGGTGTCGTCCACGAACAGTGGCGCCTCGGAGATCTCGCCCATGCGGCGCGCCAGCTTGGTCCAGTCGTCGTCGGAGAGGCCGCCGGAGCGCAGCACGTGCAGCGGCACCCGCGACTCGGCCGCCAGCAGCCTCATCACGATCTCGACCTTGCTCATTTCCAGGCTGAACATCAGGCTCGCCATGCTGTTGCGGATCGACGTGGCCCGTACGAAATCCATGGCCGCGGTCGAGTTGTGTGTGGGGATCATTGAGTGCCCCGCGAGGAAGAGGTGGTCGGCGTTGTCGACCTCGAGGCACCGCACAGGAACGCTCGGAACCGGCCGTACGTCCACGATGAACCGGGCACCCGAACGCGCTGTGCTGGTGGTCCGCCGGCGCTCCTTGTGCGCGAGCTGCTTGCGCTCCAGCCGGAACACGTCGTCTGGCGTGGTGAACGTCAGCGTGTACGCGATCGATGTCGCCTCGGTGCGTCCCTTCACGCGCTTGGTCGTCATCTGACACCGGTACCCGAGACTGACGATCAGCTCGTACGTGTCTTGGGCCAGCCTCCGGTTGGTGACGGAGAACTGGACGACCCCGTCGGAATGTGCGTACCCGTCGGTGTCGAGCAACCCAGCCAGTAGCTGCCGCCGCTGCTGCTCAGACGCACGCAAGTAGGCCTTGGGGATCCGCTTGTCGCCCAGGACACCCAGGGTGCGAAGCATCCCCGTCACGTTCCCGTGGCTGAGCCAGCAGGACCGGCACAACCCGGTGCCGCTGGTCGTACCGCTGAAAGGGGCACCGCACCGGCGGCACGCCGGCACGGGCACCGCCTCCGACATGAACCTAGCCTTGCCACCGCACGATCGCCCGCAGGTACGGACGTTGCGCACCTTGGGACTGAACGGGATACCGCACACGACACATGCGCGGGCCGCCACAGATTCCGGCGGGGGCAGCACGATGGTGTACACGCGCGGCCCACTCACCCGTACGTCGAAGCCATCAGCCTCGACGTAGGCCACGATCTCTGGATCGTCGGTCGTGAACCGGGCCGCCGCCGAGTGGCCGTCTCCCAACCAGACGCCCAGGGTGTACGGCGGTATCAGCAGCTCGCGCTCAGCCAGCTCGAGCGGCCGGGCGTTGGCGACGGAATGGTTGAGCCGCTGGTCGGCGGTCTGGGTGCGTAGGGTCGCCGCGATGTCCTCGGTGGTCCGTACCGACGGCTCCTTCCCGGCCCGACGCGACGCCCTGTCGTGCGTCAGCCACTGATGCCAGGCATCGGCGACGATCACCGAGCCGTCGGAGAACTCCACCTCGAAGCAGGGCCGGTCCCGCAGTACGTCGGTGACCGCCACCACCGTGGTCGGCTTCCCGTCGGCGCCGATCAGTCGGTCGCCGGCGCGGACCTCGCCCATGGTGGTCCAGCCGTCAGGAGTCGGGAGCGACGTATCGAGTGCCAACGCCTTCCCGAGCCCAGGCCGACCCGCCACCACGATCAGCTGGCCCGGGTGCAGGCCGTTGAGCAGCCGGTCCAGGTCGGTGAAGCCGGTGGGGGAGCCGGTCATCTCGCCCGCGTTGGCGCCGATCGACTCGATCTCGTCCAGGGTGGGCTGCAGCAGCTCGCCGAGCATCGCGAAGTCTTCGCTGACCCGCCGCTCGGTGACGTCGTACACCGCCTGCTGCGCCAGGTCGACCACGTCGTCGACGTCGCGGCCGGTGCCGGCGGCCGACCCGTACCCGAGCTGGACGATCCTGGTGCCGGCCTCCACCAGGCGGCGCAGGATAGCGCGTTCGGAGACGATCCGCGCGTAGTACGAGGCGTTCGCCGCGGTCGGGACGCTGGAGATCAGGTCGTGCAGGTACGGGCCACCGCCCACCTTGCCCAGCTCGCCGGCCTGGGTGAGCGCGGCGGAGACGGTGATCGCGTCGGCGGGCTCGCCGCGGCCGTACAGGTCGAGGATGACCTCGAAGATCGTCGCGTGCGCCGGCTTGTAGAAGTCGACGGTCCGTACGATCTCGACCACGTCGGCGATCGCATCCTTGGACAGCAGCATCCCGCCGAGCACGCACTGCTCCGCCGCGACGTCCTGCGGGGGCGTACGGTCGAACTGCCCGTCGAGGGCACCTGCCGCCTGCAGGCGGGGCCCGATCGGCCGCACCTCGTCTGAAACCGCCACCGTGCCGCCCCTCGCGTTGCCATGCCCCCCTCGGCGCCAGTCTGACTCGGGCCTATGACAGAACGTGTCAGGCGCGCGGAGACGGCGACCGCAGGATTGGAAGGTAAGGGACCGCCCCCGGTCTTCTCAAATCGGACAGTGGATGAGCCTCTGGAGAACCTGTGGATAGCGCCCCCGGAGCTGTGTACGACGTTGTGCACAGGCTGTGGACACGCCCTGGGGAAACTCACCGGTAACGCGTTGACCTGCGGCGATGCCGTCCCCACTGTGTGGACGCAGATTTCTCCACCGATTTCCGGTGTGTCGTCATCCACCTGAGTGACACCCGCGCGTCACGGCGGCTCAACCTGACGAGTTGGCGGCCAGGAACGCGGCGAACTTCTCGTACGGCCAGGTGTTGATCACCTGGTCCGGCGTCACCCAACCGCGACGCGCCGTGAGCGTTGAGTAACGGACGTACCCCAGCTGCGACACCGAGTGCGCGTCGCTGTCGATGGTGAAGCGCACCCCGTGCCGCTGCGCCCAGCGGATGTGTTCGTCGCGCAGGTCGAGCCGCTGCGGCCCGCCGTTGATCTCCAGCGCCGTACCGGTACGCGCGGCCGCCGCGAACACCGCGTCGAAGTCCAGGTCGATCGGGTCCCGCTTGCCGAGCCGCCGCCCCGTCAGGTGCCCGATCACGTGCACGTACGGGTTCTCGCAGGCCCGGATCAGCCGCCGGGTCTGCTCCGCCGCCGAGAGCCGGAACGCGCTGTGCACGCTCGCCACGCAGACGTCGAACTCCGCCAGGATCTCCTCCGGCCAGTCCACCGAACCGTCCGGCCCGATGTTCAGCTCGGAGCCGTGCAAGAGCTTCATCCGGGGGTACGCCGCCTGCAGCGCCCGCAGCTCCTCCCGCTGCGCCCGCGCCTTGTCCAGCGTCATCCGCTGCATCACCAGATCGGGGGCGTGGTCGGTGACCGCGTAGTACTCGTACCCGCGCTCAGCGGCGGCCGTCAGCATCTGCTCGAGCGAGGCGACGCCGTCGGTGAGGTTGGTGTGGGTGTGCAGGTCGCCCCGCAGGTCCTCGACGGTGACCAGCTCCGGCAGCTCGCCTTTCGCCGCCGCGGCGACCTCGCCGGCGTCCTCCCGCAGCTCGGGCGGCACCCAGGCCAGGCCGAGCCGCTCGTACACCGCCTGCTCGGTGTCGGCGACCAGCAGCTCGCCGGTCTCGGCGTCGAACAGCCCGTACTCCGACAGCCGGTAGCCGGCCCGTACCGCCAGCTCCCGGACCCGGACGTTGTGCTGCTTGCCACCGGTGAAGTACTGCAGTGCGGCGCCCCAGGAGGCCGGCGGTACGACGCGCAGATCCACCTGGAGCCCGGCGAGCGTACGTACCGACGTCTTCGTCTCGCCGCTGGCGATCACCTCGGTGACCTGCGGCAACGCCGTGAACGCCGCCATCAGCGGCGCCGAGTCGACAGCGGCGGCGAGGATGTCCACGTCGCCGATGGTCTCCCGGCCCCGCCGCAGCGACCCGGCGTACGTGCACCGCTGGCAGCCGGTCACCTCACGCAGCGCGGCGACGAGCTCCTCCGCGACGGCGAACGCCTTGTCCATGGTGACCCGGCCGCCGCCCTGCTCGAGCATCGCGATCCCGTCGCGGATGTTCGCCTCGGTCTTCGGGCCGAAGCCGCGCAGCTCCCGCAGCGAGCCGGCGTCCAGCGCGGCCACCAGCTCCTCGACAGTGGAGACGCCGCGCTCCCGGTAGAGCATCAGCGCCTTCTTCGGCCCCAGCGTCGGGATCAGGGCGAGCCGGCGTACCCCCGGAGGTACGTCTTCCCGCAGCTTCTCCAGCTGCGGAAACGTCCCGGTGCGTACCACCAGCAGTGCTTTCTCCGCGATCGACTTGCCGACGTTGGGGATCGCCCGCAGCCCGTCGAGATCCAGCGTGGACAGATCCTCGTAGTGGCCGGCGATGGACCGGGCCGCCTTCTCGTACGACCGGGCTTTGAACGTGTCGGTGCCGACGATGGAGAGCAGGTCGGCGTACTCCGCCAGCGCCGCCGCCACCTCGCTGTTGATCCGCCCCACGCTCCGAAGTCTATTCGGGGGTACGCTGCAGCGCTGCCGCCGTAGCGCCGCGGCCGGGCCCTTACGGCTTCGACTGCGGGAGTTTCACGCCGCGCTTCGGGCGACCGGCGGACGGGGGTGGCACCACGGGGCCGATGTCGCCGTCGGGTGCCTCGTCGAGGTCGACCATCACCGGCGCGTGGTCGCTGGGGCCGCTGCCCTTGCGGGCGTGCCGGTCCACCCAGGCGGCCTTCACCCGCGCGGCGACCGGGGCACCGGCCAGCACCAGGTCGATCCGCATCCCGAGGTCCTTGTGGAACATCCCGGCCCGGTAGTCCCAGTACGTGAAGACCCGCTCGTCCGGCCACCGGTCGCGTACCACATCGTGCAGCCCGACCGCCTGCAGCTCCGCGAGCGCCTCCCGCTCCGGCGGGGTGACGTGGGTCTGGCCGACGTACGCCTCGGGGTCGAACACGTCGGCGTCGGTGGGCGCGATGTTCACGTCGCCGCACACCAGTACGGCGTCCGGCCCGGCCGCGACGACGTTCCGAAGCGCCGCCAGCCAGGCCAGCTTGTAGTGGTAGTGGTCGGAATCCGGGACCCGCCCGTTCGGTACGTACACCGAGTGCATCCGGATCCCGCCGCACGTCGCCGACACCGCCCGGGCTTCGGGGTCCGGGAAGCCGGGCGCGTCGGCCACGCCGACCGTGACGTCGTCCAACCCGGCGCGGGACAGGATCGCCACGCCGTTCCAGCCGGGCTGCCCGGACACCGCGACCTGGTAACCCCGGTCGGCCAGCGGTACGCCGAGCAGCTCGGTGAACGCGTCGTCGGTCAGCTTGGTCTCCTGCAGGCACACCACGTCGGGCTGCCGCTGGTCCAGCCACGGCAACAACCGTGGTATCCGCTGCTTAACCGAGTTGACGTTCCAGGTCGCTACCCGCACCCGACCACGGTAGCCACGGTCGGGTGCGGGCGCGGCCCCGGGGCTACCGGATCCGCTGGCTGATCCGTACCGCGGCAGCTCCGAACAGCATCAACATCAGGCCCAGCGCGAACAGGCCGGTCGGGTCCGGCAGACCGGTGGCGGGCAGGTCACCGCCGGCTGCGGCGCCACCACCGGCTCCGCCGCCAGGTCCGGTCCCGGGACCGCCGCCGCCGGGAGGCGTACCGGGCGGGGTGCCCGGCGGGGTGCCGGGAGGCGTACCCGGAGGCGTTCCGGGCGGGGGCCCGGGAAGGACCAGGCAGGCTGCCCAGGCCTTGCCGATCACCGCGACCGCGTTGCCGCAGATCGTGATCGGCGCGTTCACCACCGGGTTGAGCTGGTTACCGGAGCCGACACCGGCGTCACCGCTGGTGGTGTTGTCACCACCGGCGTGGCCCGAGCGGTTCACGCAGAACGCGCCCGAGACACCGATCACGGCGACGGCGTTGCCGCAGACGGTCACCGGGGCGTTCACCACCGGGTTCACCTGGTTGCCTGACAGCACGCCGCCGTCACCGCTGGTGGTGTTGTCACCGCCGGCGCTGCCGCCGTGGCTGACGCACCAGGCGTACGCCTTCCCGATCACCGCGATCGCGTTGCCGCACACCGTCACCGGGGCGTTCACCACCGGGTTCACCTGGTTCCCGGACAGCACACCACCGTCACCGCTGGTGGTGTTGTCACCGCCGGCGCTGCCGCCGTGGCTGATGCACCAGGCGCGGGCCTTCCCGATCACCGCGATCGCGTTGCCGCACACCGTCACCGGGGCGTTCACCACCGGGTTCACCTGGTTCCCGGACAGCACACCGTCGTCACCGCTGGTGCTGTTGCCGCCGGTCGAGTACGTGGTGACCTCGTCGGCGGTCGGCCCCATGACGCTGCCGGAGCCGGACAGATCGACGCCGTCCGCGGTCGACGAGACCGTGGTGTCGCCCGACGTCACGCCGGGCACGCTCACGTCATCCGCGTACGCCGTACTACTCATCGCGAGCACCATGCCGGCCACAACGACCGTCACCTGGAGTGCTCGCCGTACAAACCCTTGCATGATCCACATCTCCTCATGGACGATTCGCGGACAGCGATCCGCAAGGACCGCCGTCCGTGGCTGAACGGAGCGGTCAGAGGTGATGTGGAGTCAGTCGGGCGACACCGGCGGTTGGGCCGGGCTGCCGCGTACCCGGTCCACGTACCGGGACTGGTACGCGTACCCGCCGTCAGCCGTCAGGAAAGTCCCCTTCGCCAGTACGCCGTCCGGCAACTGCCAGCTCCCCGACGGCGTGGCCGCCGCGAACACAGCGCTCGCCGGAAGGTCCGGCAGGCGCGGAAGCGGCAACTGCCGGCTGGCACCGGCCAGCCGATAGCTGGCGAGCGCGGCATCACACGATCCCGGTCCCGCCGGCGGATCGGCCGTGTCGTCACGTACCGACACCGGCACGGCGCTCGCACGAAGGCTGCTTCCGGATTCGCTGAGAACCCCTGATCCCGCCGGCGGTACGGCGCTCGACACCGCGACCTCGACCCGGCCCCCCAGCCGGTCCAGCTCCGCGGCGACATCGCGTACCACCGGGGAGTCCGGCACCGCGTCGGTGGCGGGGCGCAGCCCGTCCGACGACGCCTGGTCCCGGATCGGCTCGACCGCGGCAGCCGTGGCCGCGGTCCGGTCGACCACACGGTCGGCGTGACGCGCGGGGTCACCTTCGGCGGCGTACGCAGCAGCGTCCCACCAGAGCCAGAGAAGTACGCCACCCAGGGTGGCGAGCCCCGCCCGTACCACAAAGGACATCCACCGGTGGTACGCCGAGCTCGACTCAACGCGTGGGGGGCACATTACCAGCGACGCTACGCCGGGCGTACCGCCCCGCAACTCGAATCGAGCTGACCAGGCGCGACGTCATGCACCCGCAGGACTACTTCGAGTACATGCTGGGCGGTGCTTCCTGGATCTGGTCCGCCGGCGGCTTCTCGACGTCGACCTTGGTGCCGAAGTCGGAGTACTTCATCTTCTGCACCACAGTGGACTTCTTGCCCTCCACGGTGATCTTCATGGTGGTGGTCAGCGCGGTGAGCTGCCCGGCATCGTCGACCGTCGCGGTGAACGGC
>JBOGDF010000182.1:0-11168 GCA_050701635.1 Micromonosporaceae bacterium
CTCCGGCGCCGTACCGGTGCTGCTGCCGGAGGGCCGTGCCGTCGCGGGCGCGGTCCGCTCAGGGGTGCCTTCGCCGGACTCGGCGCCGCGCTCCAGGATCAGCACGCCGCCGCCGGGTCGGCTCTCGGGCCGGGTCCGGTCCTCGCTGCCCGGCTCGGTGGTCGCGTCCGGACCGCCCTCCTGTTTGCGGCTGCGGCCCAGCACCCGGTCGGTGAGGCTTTCGCCGCTGCCGCCGCCGAGTTGGGTGAGCCGCCGGTACGGGCGTAGCAGGATCCAGCCCGCGAGACCGCACAGTCCGACCAGCACCACCTGCAGCCAGCCGGTCATCCGGGTATTCATGATCACCTGGACCGCGAGCAGGTAGACCGCGGCCCCGGCACCGAAGATCACGATCCCGAAGATCGCGGCCACCACCGCGTTGCCCACCCGGCGGAGCCCGCCGCTGGTCGGCCGCAGCAGTGCGACCGTGCCCAGCAGTGGCGCGGCGATCACCGCCCAGCGGAAGATCATGAACGACAGCAGGATCAGCAGCGAGGCGACCAGGTCGAAGAAGCCGAAGAAGATCGCCGACATCAGCGCGATGAAGCCGGCGCCGATCCGGTCCGAGCCGTGCAGCCCCTGCAGGTGCTCGTACGCCTCGGGGTCCTCCTTCTTGATCTGCTGGGCGATCCGGTTGAACCGGTCCTGTTTCGCTTTGATGATCGCGTCCCGGACCTCTCGCCGCTTCTCCGGTTCGGTGTTCTCGATCTTCTCGTACTCCTCCCAGCTGAACGTCTGGGCGTCGTAGAGAGCCTTGCCGTAGTACTTTGCTACCTCGCTGTCCGCCGAGCCCAACGCGCCACGCAGCCAGTTGCGGTAGAGCACCGCATCGGTGCTGACCTCGCTGGCTCGCTCCGCTGGTGGCCGGGGGTCCTCACAGGATTCGGCGCATTTCTGCAGGTTTTCAGGACGCGGGCCGGCAGCTTCGTGCACCACCTTGAGCGAGGTGGTGAGTGTGCCGTCAGCCAGGTTGGCAGCCCACACCGGATAAACCGCGACCGCGGTGACCACCAGCATCACCAGTACCGCCCAGCCGGCGGTGGTCATCGAGTCGCTCATCTCGGCCTGCCGGGATCGCCAGATCAGATAGAGCCCGACGATGGTGAGGGTGATCGCGCCGAAGGTCGTGAACACCTTCTCGTAGATCGACTTGCTGACCCGCTCCAGCATCCCGTCGGCCCAGGCCCACAGGGAGCCGGGATCCCATGCCCGTTCCCGCAGGCTGTTCGCCGCGCCGGTGATCCCGCTGGCGAGCGACAGCTCCCAGTTGGCGATCATGTTCTCGGTGGCCGGACCGACGTCGGCGGCGGTGGCGCCGCAGCGCAGGCCGTACGTGTGGAAGTCGTAGCCGCCGTACCCGTAGTCGATGTAGACGCCCGGATTGTGGGGGCCCTCGGACGCCTTGGTGCGCTCGGAGAACCAGCCGGCCAGTCCGGAGTTAGGGGCGCCGGGCACCGGCGGGTCGAGGCACACCTCGTTGGCGGGCGGGAGCTGCTCAGCGCACTTTTTCCACTCCTTCTCCCACTGCTCCAGCCGGCACTCCGCCGCCTGGGCAGGTACGGCCGGGTAGAACACCGTGCCGAGCGCACCGACCATCACCGCGAGCAGCAGGCTGACCCGGCGTTCCCGGCGGGACGCCGGGCGCGAGGCCGGAGTGCTCGGGGCGAACCTGCGCAGGATCACGAACTGCCCCCCGGTGTCTGCGGTACGTCGTTCCCAGCCGTCGCGTCACCCGGCGGTCCCGAGACGGAAGCAGGCGGCCCCGAAGCCGGCGCGACAGCCGTAGGCCCGCCCGACACCGGCGCGGCAACCGCCGGCCCGCCCGACACCGGTACGCCTGACACCGGCGCCGCAACCGCCGCCCCGCCCGACACCGGCGTGGCGATCGCAGGCCCGCCGGACACGGGAGTAGCCGACACCGGCGTGGCCGATACCGGTACGGAGGACACCGGCGCGGAGCCGGCGGCGGACCCACCCGGAGTGGTGTCGAGGTAGTCGAGCAGCCCGGGGACGTACGAGATGTCCACCCGCATCCGCTGCACCCGGCCGTCCACGTCGCGCATCACGAACTCCCGGTACGGGAGCCGCTCCTGCGACGCCGGGTCCACCTGGGAGAGCCCAGCGAGCGTCTGTTCGTACCCGACGTCGCGCGGGACCCGCAGCATCCGGAGCGCCTCGGCGGCGATCTCGGGGTCCTCGGCGATCCGCCCGACGAACACGGTCGACACCAGGTTCTGGACGTCCAGACCGAGGATGTCCTTCGGGTTCTGGGAGGCGACCACGGCGGCGAGGTTCCACTTACGGGAGTCGCGGGCGAGGCGTACCAGGAAGGAACGGCCGGAGCGCCAGCCTTCCATGAAGTGCGCCTCGTCGAGGCCGACCAGCTTGCGCCGGGTCATGTCGCCGGAGTAGCAGCGGCGTACGGCCAGTCGGTGCGCGGTGTGCAGCATCGGCAGCGCGAGCTGCTCCTCGGCGGACCAGTATTCCCGCTCGATCTTCAGGTCGGGCAGTCGTAGCCCGGCCATGGTGATCACGGTCAGTACGGTGTCGTCGGCCAGCGATCCGGCGGGTGGGTTCCCGAAGAACAGCAGCGCCAGCGGCATCTCGGCGGTGTCGAGCAGCAGGTTGCCCAGCTCGCGCCCGTCGTCGTCGGTCTCCTGCAGGGAACGGATCACGTCGTCCAGGGTGGACGTCTCCTCGGCGGGCACCTGCCGTACGGCGTGCCGCAGCAGGGTGGCCGTGGACGCCTCGCGGGCGACCTGCGGCGGGACCAGCATCGAGGCGATGTCCTGCACCAGCATCCGGCGTTCGGCGCGGGCGTTGGCGACGGAGACCTCGTACTCCCGGTCGCCGACCGGGCCCGGCACGTAGTGCTCCCGCTGCGGGGTCGGGATCAGGGCGTACGGGGCCAGAGTCCCGTGCTCGGAGCCGGTCAGATTCAGGACCCGCGAGAAGGGCCGGAGCTCCGGCATCTGGCACAGCCGGGCCAACGGGCCGGACGGGTCGAGCATCGTCACCTGGTTGCCGCGTCGGGCATTCAAATACCCCAGAGCGCCCATCAGCGTCGACTTGCCGCCGCCGGGTTCGGCGACGAAGACGGCCAGGCCGCTGCGCTCGCGTACCTCCGTGGGGAAGTGCAAATCCAGGAACACAGGGCGACGACACGTGCCGGCGGTACGCCCGATCAGGTCCCCTCGCCGGTCGCCGACCGTCGATGCGGCCTGAGGCAAAGCCGCAGCGAACAAGCGGACCGGCATGCGCCGGACGTAACCGGTGTTCGCCACCGGCTCGCCGGGTATGAACTCGCGCGCCAGCCAGTCCTGGTTCTTCGGGTGCTGCAGCGAGATCCGCATGTCCCGGGAGTAGGTCTTCATCACCCGGCGGGCGCGTTCCAGAGCCTCTTCCCGGGTACGCCCGCCGACCGCCAACCGGTGCCAGCCGTGCACCCGGGACGCGTCCAGCGGCAGCCCGGTGGTCATCTCGTCGCCGACGTGCAGCGCGCGCTGGGCGAGCCGTTCCAGCTCGGGCGGAGCGTCCATCCCGTGGTCGGCGTAGTCGACCTGCTGGGAACGGATCATGCGCAGCCGGTGCTCCAGGTTGCGGAACGCGTCGCCCGCCCCCAGTACGTCGATCCGGCTGGACAGCTCCATCGCCCACGGCAGCCGCTCGTGGAAGTGCAGCCACGGCTCGTGCCGTTCCGGGATGTCCAGCGGCTCCATCCGGCCGACGGTGAGCACCGCGACGTGGCGTTCCTCGCCGGTGAGCCGGTTGACCAGCTTGACCGTGGACCCGTACGGCGCCCGGTAGCGCTCGATCTGCTCGGTGAGCGCCAGCAGGTCGCCGGCCTCCCACTGCCCGTCCGACACCGGCGACAGCCCGGTCGGCGGCGCCATGCACAGCGCGACGCTGCGGTAGAGCAGCCACTCCAGCTCCTGCGAGGTGACCCGGCGCCCCCGCATCCCGAACGCGCCCAGCACCTCGTCGAACTGCTCCACCAGCCGGGCGGTCCGCTTCCGCTCGGAGTCGGCGGTGCCGCGTCCCCGGATCTGGTTGAACCGCTCCGCCCACACGTCGCCGAAGCCGCGCCGCGCGAACGTGATCCCAAGGTAGGTCTGCCCCTCCGAGGAGTTCGCCGACAGCAGGTGCCGCTGCGCCGCCACCAGGTGGTCCGCCCAGCTCGGCGCTCCCTGCACCCGGGGCAGCGGGTAAGGGGTGTTGCCCGCCACGGTCCGGGCCCATTCGTCGGCGGGGAACGGCTTGGTGGTGCGCCGCAGGTGCAGCCGCATCCCGGCCAGGCCGGCGTACTGCTCCGCGATCGCGATGATCAGGTTTTCCCGCTCCTTGTCGGGCCGGAACGCCCACCGCATCTCGGGTAGCCAGTACCACGCCGTCACGGTGTTGCCGGTGAACGTCAGGTGCCCCGCGATCTCGGTGATCGCCAGCTCCTGCCGCGGCTGCCGGTCCTTGTGCTTCGGCCGCCGCTTCGCCGAGCTGAGCCGCTTCTCCTTGCCGGGCGGGGACGCCGGCTGGGCGGGTGGGAACGCCGGCTGGGCGGGTGGTGCGGCGGGCTGCCGCGCCGGCGGCGCCGTGGCCGGTTGAAAACTCTGCGGCGGTACGCCGTGCGCCGCGGGCGCCGTAGCCCCAGCCCATGCCGTCCCGTGCTGTCCACCGTGCGCGACCAAGGGCGCCGGCGCCGCCTGTGAAGCCGGCGCCGCACCGCTGTATGGCGCGGGCGCCGCCTGTGAAGCCGGCGCCGCACCGCTGTGTGGCGCGGGCGCCGTCTGTGAAGCGGGCGCCGCACCGCTGTGTGGCGCGGGCGCCGTCTGTGAAGCGGGCGCCGCCACGGGGTAACCCCCAGACGGCGGCGACACGACAGTGTGCGCCCCCGACGGCGGTGACACCACCGCCCCGGACGGCGGCGACACGACGGTATGCGCCCCGGACGGCGGCGACACGGCCTGGAAAGCGCCCGACGGCGGATTCGACTCGGGCCGCGCGACCGGCTGCGGCGGCGCCGCGTACGTGGTCGGCGGCGGGGTAGCGGACATCGGCCGCACCGGCGCCGGCCTCGCCGGCGGCCCGGCCTGTGCCGGCGGTGCCACGCCGGCATGCGGTGCCGCGGATGCGGGCGGTGTCGGCGGCGTCGGCGGTGCCACGCTCGCGGCAGGTGTCGTGCCTGCCGGCGGTGCCGCGTTGGGGGGTGGTGCGGCGGGTGCGGGCTGAGTGGCGTACCCACCGTTGGGAGAGGGCTGCGACGGCGCGACCGGGGCCGGCGGCGCGGGAGTGGGCGTCACCTGCGCCGGTGGGGTGGCGGGTGGGGCGCCGGGGCCGCGAAAGACCGCGAGTGGTGCGGGTCCCGGCGCGGCGCCGGCGGCGGGCCCGCTCGGACTATCCACCGGTGGTCGGTCACGCCCTTCTGGCGG
This sequence comes from Micromonosporaceae bacterium, assembly GCA_050701635.1. Lineage (GTDB taxonomy): Bacteria > Actinomycetota > Actinomycetes > Mycobacteriales > Micromonosporaceae > WHSM01. Next base: position 5,463 of record JBOGDF010000182.1, read on the forward strand.
TGTGTCCGCGCGGCCAGGGTCGTCGCCCGGTGAACGGCCGGGGTGGGGGGCGACGGAGGGGTGATTCACAGCAGCTCCTCACGGATCCGCACCTTGGACGCCACCAGAGCGGGCTCGCGCTTCTCGACGAGGGGTTCCCGAGTCCGACGCCAGTCGGTGAGTGCTGTCCGGATTACTTTACGTGCTGGTCGATCCGGGTCAACATGCTTGAACACGAAAGAAGTAGTCACCATGGCGAGGGCGATCTCCCACGCCGGGAACGGGTCGAAATCCTGCGTGAACGCCCACCGGAAGAACATGAAGGTCGGCACCAGGATGGCGAACAGGCCGTACTGGGCGTACGGCAGGTGGAACGGCAGGGTGTATCCGGGCGGGCCGAGGTAGAGCAGCCGTGCCCGGTAGATGTCGTCGTCGGTCCGCAGCCGCATCGCCGCACCCCCCGTCCGTTACGTGAAGAACAGGTCGACGAGATATCCGCCCAGGAAGATCAGCGCGAGTGCACCGCCGATGAACGCCAGGCCGACGATCGCGATCGCCGAGCTGGTGACCACCTTCGAGACTTCGCCTTTGCCGGCGCGGCCGATGAAGATCAGCCCGAGTACGGCGAGGAAGATCGGCGCGATCCTGCTCAGCAGGAACTTGACCACGCCCTCGGTGTTGACGCCCTTGGGCTGTGGGGTCTCGGCAAGGATCACCGGCACGGCGTCGGACACCGCCGTGGTGAGCGTCTGCGCCAGGTCTGCAATGATCATTTCCGGCCTCCCCGGACGTACGCGGCGATGCCGTGGTTATGCCGCACCATAACTCTCATCCGCCATTAGCTTCCCTGAACATACGACTAAGCGGAACCGTGCGATGACGTTCAGTCTCGTATTGTGGCCAAGAGCGTCCCTGACTGTACATTGCACGTAACTATGAGACAAGACAGCCTCACGGGTTGCATGCAACAATGATCCAGTTCTGGGCGCCGGTCCAGCCAGGCCCGTATTCCACCCCGTCCCGCCGAGGAGATCCCGATGCTGCAGACCGCGATCATCGGTGCCGGACTGATCGTGGTGGGGCTGCTGGCGGCGCTGATCGGGGCCAACCAGCTGGGGCTGGCGCGTGCCGCCGCGAAGTGGGACAACGCCGAGGGGCCGCCCCGGGTCGGCCGCGGGCTGGCCACCACCGGCGTACTGGCCGGGATGCTGCTGGTCGCCGCCGGTGCCGGATATCTCACACTGCTGATCAAGCTGCCGGAGGCGACCACCACGGCCCGGGCCGGGGTCGCCATCCTCGCCGCCGTCGCGGCGCTGCTGCTGTGCATGTACCTCGCCGCCAAGATCACTGACCGGGTGGAGCTGAACGCGCTGATCCGTACGCCGTCCCGGATCCGCCGGATGCCCGGCGCCGACGCCCAGCCTGCCGGCAACCGGGCGGACCGTGCCACCCCCGAGACACCGTCGGACTCCGTGGTGCCGCCGACCGCCCGCCCGGGCTGGGTCTACCGCGACGCCGGCGGCGCCTGGTATCTGGTGATCTCCGCCGGTGCGGGCTACCGGCTGGTGTCGCTGCCGGATTTCAAGCTGGTGCCGATCGGGATGGTGAAACCGCCGGTCACCGCCACCGGCAGCGTCGAGCTCGCCGTCTGGCCGCTGTCTGAGGTGCCGGGGGTACGGGAAGGGGAAGCGCACTCCACCACGATGTGACGGGATGCCACAGACCCGGCCGGGGCACGCCGGGGCAGAACAACCGGAGGTAGGTATGTCTGGGGGGTCGGCGCCACACGACGGGGTCAGCGCGGGGGTAAGCGCGTCACCCGACACGGGGCAGGAACTCGCGGGCGTGGTGCCGTGGCAGGCCATCGCGCCGGCCGAGACGCTCCTGGGGGACGGTATGGCGGCGCCGGCGGAGACGGTCACACCGCTCGCGGCCGGCGACGGGATCGATCCGGCGGAACGTACCCCCCGGTCATTCCACCTGTCTCGGCAGCTGCTGGAACGGGCCCGTGCCGCCGCGCACTGGGCAGGTCAGCAGCTGCCCCACCTGGACGAGCCGACCAACGTCAGCGAGCTTGTGGAGCGTGCCCTGCGCGCCGAGGTCGACCGTCTGGAGCGGATGTACAACGACGGCAGCCCGTTCCCCGCGGTGCAGGGGAAGCTGCGTACCGGTCCCGGCGCCTCCGGTGTGGAACGCATCCGCCGGGCGCAGCGAGCCCGCCGCCGCCCCACGCCGTAACGGGCGGGGTACCGTCACCTGCGTGGGTGATCTGCCGAGGCCGGGGCGGCCGGTGGTGATGGGCGTGCTCAACGTGACGCCCGATTCGTTCAGCGACGGTGGCCGGTACGCCGACCTCGACGCCGCGGTCGTACACGCCGTCGAGATGCGCGCCGACGGCGCGGACGTGATCGACGTGGGAGGCGAGTCGACCCGGCCGGGCGCCGCCCGGGTGGACGCCGCCACGGAGCGCCGGCGGGTGATCCCGGTGATCGAGGCGCTCGCCGCGCAGCGGATCCCGACCAGCATCGACACCACCCGCGCCGAGGTCGCCGAGGCGGCGGTGGCGGCCGGGGCCGGCATCATCAACGACGTCTCCGGCGGGCTCGCCGACCCGAACATGGGCAAGGTGGCGGCCGCGGCCGGGTGCCCGTACGTCCTGATGCACTGGCGCGGGCACTCCCGCGAGATGCGGCAGCTCGCGGTCTACCGCGACGTGGTGGCGGAGGTACGCGACGAGCTGGCCGCCCGGATCGACGAGGCGCTCGCCGCCGGGGTCGCGGCGGACAGGATCGTGGTCGACCCGGGGCTCGGGTTCGCCAAGACCGCCGCGCACAACTGGGCGCTCTCGGCGCACCTCGACGTGATCATCGGGCTGGGCTTCCCGGTGCTGGTCGGTACGTCGCGCAAGTCGTACCTGGGGGCGTTGCTGGCCGGTCCGGACGGCGTACCGCGCCCGGTGGACGAGCGGGAGGCGGCCACCGTCGCCACCACCGTGCTCGCGGTCGAGGCCGGCGCCTGGGGGGTAAGGGTGCACGACGTACGCGGCAACGTGGACGCGATCAAGGTGTGGCAGGCGACCCGCGAGGCGCGCGGGGTGGGCGGGTGAGCCGGGGGGACGGCTCGGGGAAGAAGGCGGCAGGGCGATGGACACCATCAGACTGACCGGGCTGCGGGCGTGGGGCCGCCACGGGGTGTACGAGTTCGAACGCGCCAAGGGCCAGGAGTTCGTGGTCGACGTGACGCTCGAGCAGGACACCCGCAAGGCCGCCGCGACCGACCAGGTCGAGGACACCACGCACTACGGCGTACTGGCCGAGCAGCTGGTGGCGGTGGTGGGCGGGGAGCCGGTCAACCTGCTGGAGACCCTGGCGGCCCGGCTCGCCGAGGTGTGCCTGACCTTTCCGCAGGTACGCGCCGCCGAGGTCACCGTCCACAAGCCACAGGCGCCGATCTCCCACGAGTTCACCGACGTCGCGGTGACCATCCGCCGCGAAGCCGACCGCGAAGCACCGTGACCACAGCGGTCGTCTCGCTCGGCGCCAACCTGGGCGACCGGCTGGCGGCGCTGCAGTCCGCCGCCGACGGGCTCGGCGCGCACCGGGTGTCCAGCGTGTACGAGACCCCGCCGTGGGGCGACGAGGCCCAGCCGGCGTACCTGAACGCGGTCGTCATCGCGTCGCACCCGGGCCGGCGGCCGCGCGACTGGCTCGCGCTGGCACAGACCCTGGAAAACCAGGCAGGGAGGGTACGCGACCCCGCCCGCCGGTACGGTCCGCGCCCGTTGGACGTCGACCTCATAGACATAAGGACAGGATCCGGGGAGTCGATCGTGGACACCGACCCGGAGCTGACCCTGCCGCATCCCCGGGCGCGGCTGCGGGCGTTCGTGCTCGTACCGTGGCGGGAGCTGGAGCCGGACGCGACCGTGCCGGGCGCCGGGCCGGTGAGCGCGCTGCTCGCGGAGCCCGGTCCGGCCGCCGACGCGCCCACCGTACGGCGCCGCTCCGACCTCGTACTGCGCCCCGTGGCAGACTGCACGCGATGAGCGAGCCACCCGCGCCCCAGCCTCAGCTGCGGCCCACGAATCCGGCGACCCTGTTCGTGGTGGCGCTCGGCGCCGCGGCGCTCTCGTGGGTGTTGATCGGGCGGTACTACGGCGACGTACCGCAGCTGACCTGGTTTCCCGCGCTGACGCTCTTCATGCTGGCGGTGCTGGAGGCGATCGCGGCGCGCGCGATCAAGGCGAGGATCGACCGCCGCCCCGGTACGGAGCCGGTGGAGCCGCTGGTGGTGGCCCGGTTCGTGGTGATGGCCAAGGCGTCGTCGGTGGCCGGCGCGCTGTTCACCGGCATCTACGGCGGCGTACTGGTCTGGGTGTGGGCGGCGAGCAGCGAAAACCAGCACGCGGCGGCCGACATCGGGCCTGCCGCGCAGGGGCTGGCGGCGGCGCTGCTGCTGGTGGCGGCGGCGCTGTGGCTCGAGCGCTGCTGCCGGATACCCGAATCGGATTCGGACCGGGACGCCGAATCTCCGGACGATCGCTAAACTCGCGCAATTGGTGCGCACCGACCCCCATCGGACGCGCCGAGCCACAGGGCAGCATCCCCATCCCCAGGGAGCATGTGATGGCGTACGACGGTCTGAGTGAGCGTACCCAGCGGATCGACGGCTGGCCTGAGACCGGCGGTGACGAGCCGGTCGACAGCAGCCGGGACCGGCTCGGCATCCACGGCATCTGGGAAGGCGTGCTCGCCGTCCTGGTGGTGCTGGTGGCGATCGTGGCGTACCAGATCAACGCCGATTCGTTCGGCGGGGGCGGCACCCCGGGGTTCCTGCTGGCGGCGGCCGCGCTGGGATTCGTCACCGCCGGTACGGCCTGGTCGGTACGCGCCGCGGTGCCCAACCTGGCGACCGGCCCGATCGCGGCCACCGCGGCGGTGTTCTTCATCCAGCAGTCGGCGGGCGGGCTCGGGTTCGGCGTCGGGGTCACGCTGGCCGCGGCGGCCACCCTCGGTGTGGTGTTGGCGATCGTGGTGGTGGCCCTCCATGTACCGGCGTGGGCGGTGACGCTGGCGGCTGGTCTCGCGCTCGCCGGCTGGTACGGCACTCCGGCGCGGTCGCTGGAGCTGCCGGAGGAGATCACGTACGCCGCCAAGGACCACGCGCTCTACTGGTTCGTCGGCTTCGCCGCGATCTCGCTGCTGGGCGGGCTGATCTCGCTGCTCGGGCCGTTCCGGCGCGCCGCCGGTGCGTACCGGCCCAGTGGCGACCCGGCGGAGCGCCCGGGCTTCAACGCGGGGCTCTCCGCGCTCGCCGCCCTGGTCGGCTCGTCGGTGCTGGCAGCGCTGGGCGGTGTGCTGACCGCCCTGACGCTGCGCGTCGCGACCCCCGACCCGGGCATCGCCACCACCGCGCTGGCGCTCGGCGCGGTGCTGATCGGCGGCACCAGCCTGTACGGGCGGCGCGGCGGCCTGTTCGGCACCGTGCTCGCCGTCGTACTGGTCACGGTGGGGCTGCGCCTGATCGTGGTCGAGGGGTGGCGCGTGCCGCCGCTGGCGTACGGCGCGGTGGCGATCCTGATCGGGCTGCTGGTCACCCGGCTGGTCGAGACCCTGGGCCGTCGCCGGCGCAAGCGCGCACCGGCGCTGGAGGAGTGGAGCCCGGCCGACCGCGGGTTGCCGCCCGGCGGCATGCTCGCGCTGCCGGCCGGCCCGGCCGGCGGGGTGG
>JBOGDF010000183.1:0-11119 GCA_050701635.1 Micromonosporaceae bacterium
GGGTACGGCATCGACGCGCAGCTGCGGGGCGGCACGCCCGCGGACACCGGCAGCACGCTGCCCCCGGCGACCGCCACCGTGACCCGCGAGACCCTGGTCGACACCCACACCGCCACCGGCGAGCTGGGGTACGGGGACACCACCGCGCTCGCCGCCAGGCTCGGCGGCACCGTGACCGCGGTGCCGCCTTCCGGGGCGGTGCTCAAGCGAGGTCAGGCGCTCTACCGCGTCGACAACACACCGGTGCTGCTGCTGTACGGCTCGTTGCCGGCGTACCGGCCGCTGTCGCCCGGCGTCGAGGGCACGGACGTGACGCAGTTCGAGCAGAACCTGTACGCGCTGGGGTATCGCGGCTTCACCGTGGACGACGCGTACACCGCGTCCACCGCCGGCGCGGTGAAGCAGTGGCAGGACGACCTCGGGCTGCCCGAGACCGGGACGGTGGAGCTGGGTCGCGTCGCGTACGCCACCGGCCCGGTACGGGTGGACACCGTCCAGGTCACGGTGGGCGACGCGCTGCAGCCGGGCAAGGAGCTCTTCACGTACAGCGGTACGTCCCGGCTGGTGACCGTCGAGCTGGAGCTGTCCGACCAGCGACTGGCCCGCAAGGGTGCGGCGGTGAAGGTCACGCTGCCCGACAGCAGGACGGTCGCCGGGAAGATCGCCGGCGTACAGACCGTGATCGACGCCGGCGACGACGACGGCGGCCCCGGCGGCGAGTCCGACCCCGAGACCAAGCTCGAGGTCACCGTCGCCGTCGCGGACAAGAAGGCGCTGGCCGGGCTCGACCAGGCTTCGGTGGAGGTGGTGTTCGCCGCCGCGGAGCGCAAGGACGTGCTGACCGTGCCGGTGGCGGCGCTGCTCGCGCTCTCCGAAGGCGGGTACGGCGTCGAGGTGGTGGAAGGTCGCAAGACCCGGATCGTCACCGTGGAGACCGGCCTGTTCGCCAACGGCCGGGTCGAGGTGTCCGGCGACGGGCTCCGCGAGGGCATGACGGTGGGGATGCCGTCATGACCCCCGTCCTGGAGCCGGCCGGCCCGGTCGTGGAGCTGGAAGAGGTCACCAAGGAATACCCGGGCGTCACGGCGGTGCGGCGGTGCTCGCTCTCCATCGGGTACGGCGAGCTGGTCGGCATCGTGGGCGCGTCCGGCTCGGGAAAGTCCACCCTGCTGCACCTGATCGGCACCCTGGACCGGCCTTCGGCCGGCACCGTACGGGTCGACGGGTACGACGTCGCGGCGCTGTCGGACCGGCAGCTCTCCGCGCTGCGGGCGAGCCGGATCGGCTTCGTGTTCCAGCAGTTCCATCTCGCACCCGGGCGGTCCGCGCTGGAGAATGTCGCCGACGGACTGCTCTACGCCGGCGTACCCCCGAAAGAGCGGAAACGCCGGGCAGAGGCCGCACTGGCACGGGTCGGGCTGCATGCCCGGCTCGATCACCTGCCGCACGAGCTGTCCGGGGGCGAGCGGCAGCGGGTCGCGATCGCCCGGGCGGTGGCGGGTGAGCCGGCGTTGCTGCTCGCCGACGAGCCGACCGGCAACCTGGACACCGCCTCCGGCGCGGGGGTGATGGCGGTGCTGCGGGAGCTGCACACCACCGGCACCACGGTGCTGGTCATCACCCACGACCGGGACATCGCGGCCGGGCTGCCGCGTCAGGTCTCGATGCGCGACGGGGAGGTGGTCTGAATGTCGCTGTCCCCCGCCCGGCTTCGGTTCCGGGACGTGGTGCGGGTGGCCGGCAGCGGGCTGCGTACCCGGCCGTTGCGGGTGTTCCTGTCGGCGCTGGGGATCGCGATCGGGATCGCCGCGATGACCGCGGTGGTGGGCATCTCGTCGTCGAGCCGGGTCGAGCTGGACCGTCAGCTCGCCACGCTCGGCACCAACCTGCTCACCGTGGCACCGGGCGACACCGTGTTCGGTGAGGACGCGTCGCTGCCGGTCGAGTCGGTCGCGATGATCTCCCGGATCGGGCCGGTGCAGCAGGTCGCCGCGACCGGCAAGCTGCCCGACGCCAAGGTCTACCGCACCGACCGGATCCCCGAGGTGGAGACGGGCGGCCTGTCGGTGCAGGCCGCGCACCTCGACCTCCCCGGTACGGTGGCCGCCACCCTGGCCGACGGCGCCTGGCTCAACGCCGCGACCGCGCGGTATCCGGCGGTGGTGCTGGGCTCCGCGGCGGCCGAGCGGCTGGGCATCGGGGCGGCGGGCGACGGCGTACAGGTCTACCTGGGCGGCCGGTGGTTCACGGTGGTCGGCATCCTCGACCCGGTGTCGCTGGCGCCCGAGCTGGATTCCGCCGCACTGGTCGGCTGGTCGGCCGCGGAGTCGTACCTGGACTTCGACGGGCACCCGACGACCGTCTACACCCGTACGGCGGACTCGGCGGTGGAAGCCGTACGGGCCGTGCTGGCGGCGACCGCCAACCCGCAGGCGCCGAACGAGGTGAAGGTGTCCCGCCCGTCCGACGCGCTGGCGGCGCGGCAGGCGACCGATCGCGCGTTCACCGGTCTGCTGCTGGGGCTGGGGGCGGTCGCGCTGCTGGTGGGCGGGGTCGGGGTCGCGAACACCATGGTGATCTCGGTGCTGGAACGCCGTGCCGAGATCGGGTTGCGCCGCTCGCTGGGCGCCACCCGGGGCCAGATCCGGCTCCAGTTCCTGGCCGAGTCGCTGCTGCTGTCCGCGCTCGGCGGGATCGGTGGCGTACTGCTCGGGGTCGCCTTGACCACCCTGTACGCCGCCACCCAGTCCTGGCCGGCGGTGGTGCCCGCCTGGGCGACCGCGGGTGGCGTGGCGGCCACCCTGGTGATCGGGGGGATCGCCGGCCTGTACCCGGCGATCCGCGCCGCCCGGCTGGCACCCACCGAGGCGCTCGCCGCGCCGTGACGGCTTGCGGGTAGAAGCCGGGTGCCCGCGAGGGCGCCCGGCTGCTACGCCGGGGTGGCGGTGAAGCGGATCGGCTCGGCGGGTGCGGCGCCGGGTTTGGGTGCGACGAAGGTCATGGCGCGTTCGGCCATCGCGGTGATGGTCAGGCTCGGGTTGACGCCGACGTTGGCCGGGATCGCCGAGCCGTCGCAGACCAGCAGGTTCTGGTAGCCGTACACCTCGTGCCGCGCGTTGATCACCCCGGTCTGCGGGGATTCACCGATCACCGCACCGCCGAGCAGGTGGGCGGTGGACGGGATCGACAGCACGGCTTCCGGCGTCGCGGCCTGCAGGGTGCCGTTGATCCGCTCGGCGAACCACTCGCCCGCCTCGTACGCCGCCGGTATCGAGTCCGGGATCGGGTTCTCGGGATCCTGTTCGGTGGTCAGCACCGGGAACCCGCCCGGCAGCCGGAACTTCACCCGCAGGCTGATCGAGTTCTCCACCGTCTGCATCACCAGCAGGATCACCGTACGGCCGGACCACTTGCGGATCCGCAGGCTGCGTACGAACTTCCGGGGGTGGCGCAGCGCGTTGAGCAGGAAGTAGAACGGCCGGGTGCCGCGCCGGCCCGCGGCGGTGGCGAGCGCGAAGATCAGCGACTGGGTGTTGCCGTGCTGGCCGTAGGTCACCGGCTCGATGTGGGTGTCCGGCGCCGGGTAGATGCTCGACGTGATCGCGATCGAGCGGGCGAAGTCGTGGGTGTCGCCGCTCGCCGTGACCGCCAGGATCGACTCGCTGTTGGTGCGTACCAGCTTGCCCAGCCGGTCCGACAGCTTCGGCAGCGCGCCGGAGAGCTTGCAGCGCTGCAGCAGCCGGTTGGTGCCGAGCGGGCCGGCCGCGAAGATCACTCCGCGCGCGGTGACGGTCTGCCGGTCCTTGCGTACCCACCGCCCGGACCGCACGCTGGTCACCGCGTGCCCGTCGCCGCCGTCGCTGTCGCCTAGCGGTCGTACGTCGACCACGGTGCGTTCCGGCTGGATCTGCGCGCCGCGCCGCTCGGCGAACCACAGGTAGTTCTTCATCAGCGTGTTCTTCGCGCCGTGCCGGCAGCCCACCATGCAGGCGCCGCACTTGACGCAGCCGGTGCGCTCGGGGCCCGCACCGGCGAAGAACGGATCCGGCACGGTCTTGCCGGGCGTACCCAGAAAAACCCCAACCCTTGTCTGGGTGTACGTGTCGGCGAAGCCCTTCTCGGAGGCGTACTCCTTCATCAGGACGTCGGCGGCGGACTCTTCGTCGTACCGGACCACCCCGAGCATGTGTTCGGCGGTGTCGTAGTGCGGCGCGAGCTCGGCGTCCCAGTCGGCCAGCTGTGACCATTGGGGATTCTTCGCGAACTCCGGTCGCGACCGGTAGAGCGTGTTGGCGTACCCGAGCGAGCCGCCGCCGACGCCGCAGCCGGTGCCCACCAGTACGTCCTTGAACAGCGTCATCCGCAAGATCCCCTTGAGCCCGAGGAACGGCGCCCAGTAGTACCGGCTCAGCTGCGAGGTCGACTCCGCGAAATCCGCGTCCTCGTACCGCTTGCCGCACTCCAGTACGCCGACCCGGTAGCCCTTCTCGGACAGCCGCAGCGCCGAGACGCTGCCCCCGAAACCGGAGCCGATCACCAGCCAGTCGTAGTCGAATCCGTTCGCGCTCATCCGGGCCGCCCTTCACGTCGGTACGTGCCATTCTCCGCCTCTTGCGACGCCGATCCCTGGCGCATTACGCTGATCTCTGGCGTAGTCCTGCGCCTCACCTCCATTCCGGTGCTCACGCCGCCGGCGTCGCGGAGGCAAAGGGGACCTCGAGTTCTCAGGATGCGTACCGCATGCCCTACTCCGGCAGGGCCAACGAGAGCGTGAGTCTTGTGGCCGTGCCGTTGACAGGGAGCATGTGATGACGACGCAGAAGTCCTTCAAATCCCGGGTACGGGGCCGCATGGCCAAGACCGGCGAGAGCTACACCACCGCCCGCCGCCACCTTCTCACCAGGACCGATCCGGTGCCGGCTCCGCCGCCGGTCGACGTCGCGATGTCGCGGAAGGTCTCGGACGCGGCGCTGCGCGAGCGTACCGGCCGGGGCTGGGCCGAGTGGGTCGCGCTGCTGGACGACTGGGGCGGCGCCCGCCACAACCACACCGAGATCGTGCGCTGGCTGATGGCCGAGCACCAGGTGGACGGCTGGTCGGCGCAGACCGTGACGGTCGGGTACGAGCAGGTGCGCGGGATCCGGGTCCCCGGACAGCAGAGCGACGGCGGCTTCGCGGCCAGCGCCACCCGGACGGTGGCGGTGCCGGTGGACCGCTTGTTCGAGGCGATCGCCGACGAGTCGATGCGGGAGCAATGGTTGCCCGGCGCCCAGCTGCGGGTGCGTACGGCCAGCGCCCCGAAGTCCTTCCGGGCCGACTGGGAGGCCGACGGCACCCGGATCGTGGTCGGGTTCGGGCCCAAGGGGGATGCCAAGGCGGAGATCTCGGTGATCCACGAGAAGCTCGCCGGCGCCGATGCCGTGGCCCATTGGAAGAGCTACTGGCGCGAGCGGCTGACCGTACTCAAGCAGCTTCTCGAATCGTGAACGGGGGACAGTCATGAAGCAGCTCAACTATGTCGCCGTGCTGGTCGCGACCGTGGCGGCGTTCGTCGCGGCCGCTGCGTACTACATCGTGCTGGGTGACGCGTACGCCGAGGTCAGCGCCGCCGCTCGGGAAGCCGCCCAGACCGGACCGGAGCTGTGGCTGGTCCCGGTCGAGCTCGGCCGTACCTTGGTGGTCGCCGTTGTCGTCGCCTGGCTGGCTGCCGCCACCGGAGCCACCGCGTGGGTACGCGCACTGCTGCTGGCGTCGGCCTGTGGCCGCGGCGGCGAGGTGGTCAGGCAGCCGGCTGAGCTCGGCTCAGTCGAGCGGGCGGACTGGTTGGGGATGGCGCGGGTTGGCCGTCCCCAGCCAGTCCCGCAGCAGCGCGAGGAAGTCGTCCGGCCGTTCCAGCGAGGGCAGGTGGGCGGTGTCCGGCCACTCCAGGAGTCGCGCGCCGGCGACCCCGCCGGCGACCCGCCGGGCCGCGTCGCGGATCGCGTCGAGATCGAGCGCGCCGACCAGCACCAGGGTGGGCGCCCGTACGTCGGCGAGCCGGTCGAGGGCGGGCGGGTCGATCTCGCGCTCCTCGACGCCGGTCCAGCCGGACGTCAGCGCGAACGCCCGCCGTTGCATGTACCGGACCAGCTCCCGTACCGCCGGGTCGACGGCGCCGGAGTCCCGCCGGGGACCGTCCACCCACCAGGTCAGGTTCGCCTCGACGGCGGCGTCCAGGTCGTCCTGCGCGAGCGCCGACCGCTCCGCCTCGAAGAACCTGCCCAGGTCGGGGGTGAGCTCGGCGATCAGCGAGCCGCCGGGCGCGGCGAGCAGCAGGGACGCCACCAGCTCGGGCCGGGTCAGCGCCACCTCGACCGCCACGCCGGCCCCGTACGAGGCCCCGACCAGGTGGCATTGCTCGATGCCGAGGGCCGCCAGGGTATCGACCTGATCGAGGAGTACGCCCGCCACACCGGCCACGCCGACATCATCCGTGAGTCGATCGACGGCCTGGTGGGTGAAGGCCCGCCGCGGGCGTGAGCTGAGCTGGGCCGGTACGTGCGACGCGCGCACGTACCGGCCCAGGCTGATTCAGGCCACTTCGAGCCTGAGGCCCCAGGTATTCAGGATGGTGCTGATCGGTACGTAGTCGATGTACCGGGAGCAGTAGATGAACCCGCCGGTGTCGGGAGCCACCGTGCCGCACGAGGTGGTCTCCGCGTAGTCCGGGTCCGGTCCGAGCAGGATGCCGCGAGCCTGGACGCCGTTGCTCAACTTCTTGAACATCGCGCCGCCGCTGTCGCCTTGACCGCCCATGATGCTTCCGGACGGTGCGCGCACCTGGATCACGCCGACCTGGACGCCGTGGACGAGGTGAGTGTCGTTGTCGTCGTACACCGTGCCGCAATGCTCACCGGTGCTGGCGCCCGACGTACAGACGGGATCGCCGACCCAGTTCGAATACCAGTTTCTGACTGTGGAGTACGAGCTGCTGGACCAACCGCCCCGGTAGATCCGGGCAATCGTCGCCGGTGAGGCGGACGGATCCATCAGGAGCGAGTCGATGTTCGCATTCACCGCAACGCTGCTTCCGCCGGGCGCGATCGTCGTACCCCCGCCGTCACGAATCACCCCGTCGCCCGAGGGGTCACAGTGACGCGCGCTGAGCAGGCGGCCATAGCCATTCTTGAGTACGGCGAATCCCGAGCTGCAGAGCCCTTGCGCCATACGGAGCCGGGCGCCGCCTTTCCACGGACTGGCGTCGTTGTTGCGTGACGCGTACCCCTTTGATTCGCGGGCGCCGTACCGGACTTTTACGCCGTCGATGCCCGCGATCGACTTGACGGAGCTGACCAGCCCGGCGGAGAGCGCCATTCGCGTGACACCGAGCACCAGGCCGCTGCCGTCGTGCGACACCGACGCGGAGACGATGCCGACCTCACGCGCGATCGGATGGCGCAGCAGGCGTGACCGTGCGGCGGTGGCCTTCGCGCGGGAGTATCGGGCGCCGGTCACCAGGGTGATGTCGATGCCGTACGGCCGGGAGGCGATGTAGCTGCGTACGTCGGCGGGCACCACGCCCGACCAGTACACCGTGATGCCGCGATGGGCGTAGTCGGTGCGCTGACCAGCGAAACCGCGGCCATCGCCGAGTCGGAAGATCCGCTCGGCCACCGGCGGAGTCACGTCGTCGACGGAGGAGTTGGCGGACAGTCCGGCCGGTTCCGGGCCGGGTTGGATCGCCTGCGCCGATTCCAGCCCGGCGCCAGCTGAGTCGCCAGTCGCGCGATCGGGCTGCGCGACCGCTGGTTGGCTACCCGCGAGGACGATTACGAAGCCGACGAGAACGGCAAGAATTCGGGAATCCACCTGACTGTCCCCTCTCGCTAGGGCGACCGCACTAACGAAATAAACAGCCGCCGACGCTGACATCGGCCAGTATGGAGATTGACTCTCATCAATCGCTCACAACGCGCGCCGGCTATCAGCCCACGAGGCTCACAGCCGGCGAAACTGAATCCGCGGACCGCTCGGCTCGAAGAAGTGCAGCTTGTCGGTGTCGACTCCCAGGGCCACCTTTTCACCGGGAATCAGCCGTGACCTGGCGGCAACGCGTACCGCGATGTCGGTCAGCGGCTGTTCGTCGACGCCGATCTCGACCGCGTCCACGACCACCTGTTTCACGCCGAGGTCGACGTACGCGATCGATTCGTGGCCGAGGTGCTCGACGAACCGCACCCAGCCCTGCAGCTGCGGCACCGACCCGTCGGGGCCCAGCGGGCTGGTGGGCGCCAGCGCCTCGGCGCGCGCCCCCACCACGATCACCTCGCCGTGGTAGCGCTCGAGGGTGCGGACCCGCGGATCGGACCAGTCGAGCGCCAGCACCTGCTCGTCGGACCTGCGGTCCAGGTACAGCGCGACGTGGCTCTCCAGGTGCACGTGGACGTACATCGGCAACAGGTTCATCCGGGGCCAGCCCAGGAACGCCGCCACGTACATGGTGGCGGGCTGGCCGTACACCTCGTCGGGGGTACCGACGTCCTGCAGCGCACCCTCGCGCAGGATCGCGACCCGGTCGGCCATGCTCATCGCTTCGACCTGGTCATGGGTGACGTGGACGGTGGTGGTGCCGATCGAACGCACCAGGTCGGAGATCTCCGCGCGCAGCCGCGAGCGCAGCATGTTGTCCACATTGGACAACGGCTCGTCCAACAGGAACAGCGACGGGCGGCGGATCAGCGCCCGCCCCATCGCGACCCGCTGCCGTTGACCACCCGACAGCTTCTGGGGTCGCTGGTCGAGCAGCTCCCCGATGCCGAGGTGCTCGGCCATCGCGGTGACCAGCTCGTCGATCTCCTCGGCGGGACGGCGCCGGATCTTCAACGGGAAGGAGAGGTTCTGGCGTACGGACATGTGCGGGTAGAGCGCGTAGTCCTGGAAGATCATCGAGGCCTGCCGGTCGCGAGCGTGCAGGTCAGCGACGTCCACGCCGTCCAGCAGCACCCGGCCGTAGGTGGGGGACTCCAGGCCCGCGATCATCCGCAGCACCGTGGATTTGCCGCACCCCGACGGTCCCAGCAGCACCAGCAGCTCGCCCGGGTTGACGTCGAGGCTGAGGTTGTCGACCGCGACGGTGCCGTCGGCGAAGATCTTGGTGACGCCGTCGAGGCTGATCGTTGACACCACGAGCCTTTCGGGTACGTGTGCACGTGTGACCGAGCGAGCAGTGCTCAGCAGTGAACTGGTGACACTCCCCGATGAGTGACGAGAGGAATCCAGGCTGCCAGAGATATCGCACCCCGGGAAAGGCCGCTGCGGTCCGATCTTGTCCCCGCCGTGACTTTGCGCAAGCTATTTGGGCGAAAAGCGCGGATCTGCCGTTACGGATCGGTGGTGCCGGGCGGCGGCGAGGCGAAGCGGCGCTCCAGCGGGGCGAAGGCCGCGACCAGCGGTACGAGCGCCACCGCGGGTGCCAGCAGCCAGAGCGGCCGGGTGAGCCACCAGGTCGGGGTCGGGTCCGCGGGCGGCCGGAACCCGAGTCGTTCCGCGGCGACGAACACCACGAGCAGCGCGGTCATGTGCCAGAGGAAGACGGTGTACGCCACCGCGTTGCCGGCCACGATCCCACGCCACACGCGCCGGCGCCGCAGCCATCCCGCCAGTGGTACGGCGAGCAGGCTCGCCGCGCCCAGCTGGAACACCGCGAGCCCGGCGACCACCGCGGTGGTCGGGAACAGCGGGCTGAACTCCCCGCTCGGCACCGCGACCATGGAACGCGGGTACGGCCCGAGCCCGACTGCCAGCGCCATCGCGACCAGGGCGGCACCCGCCAGCAGCCAGCCGCGCCATCCGGGCCGCCGCAGCTGGTCGCGCCAGAGGTAGCCCAGCTGATGGACGAAGACCCAGACCAGGGCGGTGTTCACGGCGCCCGCCCAGGCGGCGCCCCACCAGAACCGGGCGACGTCGGCGGCGACGATCACCGTACCGAGCGCGACCACCACGGCGACGCCGTACCGGCGGTGCGCCGTCGCGGTCAGCGGCACCAGGAGCAGCACCCAGGCGTACGCCAGCACAAACCACAGTGGAGTGATCAGGATCGGGGCGGCGTACACGATGCCGGGGTAGTCCGGTCTGAGCAGCCGCAGCAGTACGTCGACCAGCGCCCACACCGCGACGAAGACCAGCGCCGGCCCGAGTACCCGGCGCAGTCGCCAGCGGAGGAATCGTCGTGCGGAGCCGTGCACCCGGTCCCAGGCGGCGAGGTTGGCGTACCCGCCGATCAGGAAGAACAGCGGGACCACCTGGAACCCCCAGGTCAGCACCCAACCGCCCGGCACGGTGTCGATCGGATTCGGGTTGACCAGCACATCGCCCAGCCGGTGGGTCACCGAGAACACCCAGTGCCACACCACGACGACGCCGACCGCGGCGAGCCGGAGCAGGTCCACCGCACGGTCGTGGGAGCCGGATCGGGCCTCGGCGATCCGGTCCAGCGCGGAGCCCAGTGACGCACCCACACTGCCATGTTCGCACCGGCTTCACCGAGCCACCGGAGCTTCCGCAGCGGCGTCGGTGCTGACCACCAGGAGCTCACCGACCCGCCCGGCGAGCATGTCGCGGGTCGCCTGCGGCAGCCCGTCGTCCACGACGAGTACGTCGGCATCGTCCAGCTGGGCGATCGTGGAGATGCCGACGGTGTCCCACTTGGTGTGGTCGGCGAGCACCACCAGCCGGCGCGCGGCGTGGATCAGTGCCCGGCGAGCATGCGATCTCCTTCGGGGGAGGGCTGCGTCCACGTACAGCCTTGGGCCAGTTCCACCACACGTCAACACACGGTTACCCGAGTACGCGGTGAATCCTGTTCGATTTTCCCCAGACCTATCGGCCCCGGACCTCTTGACAGCGGTCCATGGTCGCGCTCGAATGTGACGCATCTTGCAGATTAACGTTTAGTTCTGTTTAACCGCAGCTCTGGGGAGCGGTGGTGGCCGAGCCGCTCAGCCACACCTGCGCGGAGCCGAGCCGCGGCTTCGCGTACCACCATCACGGTCCTGGGGAGAGCACCGATGAGAAGAGTCCTGTTAGCCCTGCTCACGCTCGTATCAAGCACCGCCGCCGCTACCGTCGCGGCGCTGCCGAT
>JBOGDF010000184.1:0-10930 GCA_050701635.1 Micromonosporaceae bacterium
CCCCCGGGCAGCGCGGTGTCCACGTCCGGGGAACGCGCGTCGAGCGCCTCCAGCGCCGCCTCGAACCGGCCGCCCGCGTACCCCGACCAGGTCAGCCCGGTCGCCGACAGCACCAGCAGGAACGTCAGCAGCCAGATTCCCGTGGTGGCATGCCACCCCCGGGTACGCCGCACGCCGCCGACGGCGCGCCGCCCCGGCAGCATCCGGCCGCGTTCCGGCGTCGCGTCGGCTGCCCGGCCGCGTTTCGGCGTCAGGACCGCCGGCCGGCGGAGGCGCCGGGACAGCCACAGTGTCAGGCCGCCGAGCGCCAGCACCCACAGCCAGCTCGCGGCGGTCTCGGAGTAAAGCCGCCCGGGCTCACCGAGGTGCAGGCTGCGGTGCAGCTCGCTGAGCCAGCTGGTCACCGGCGTCGCGCCGGACGTGGTGGTGAGTACGCCGCGGCTCTGCCCGGTGTACGGGTCGACGAAGACCGTACGCTGCTGGTCTTCCAGCCCCGCGACGGTGAACGCGATCCGGGTGGTGTCGTCGGGGTGTTCGCCGGGGCGTACGGAGTGCAGCGTCCCGCCGGGCACCTCCGACTGGGCGGCGCGTACCTGGTCGGTGAGCGGCAGCGGGTGGTCGCCGACCCGCGCCACGTGCAGCTGCTCGCCGTACGCCAGCTCGTCCCACTGCGGGGTGAACGCGTACAGCAGGCCGGTGACCGCGGCGATCACCAGCAGCGGCGCCACCAGTACGCCGGCGTAGAAGTGCAGGCGGCGTACCAGCGGCAGCAGGGTCGGCCGCGCGGGCGGCGGCGCCGTCACCTCGGGCGCGACGGTCTCGACGCTCGTGGACACGCGTACCCCCTCGTCGGTTGGTGACGCGTTAGTCCCGCCGACCAGGGCGGATAGTTCCCGCAGTGACGGTCGTCACCACCTCGCGTGGCGGGAGCGCGGGCCAGCACCGGTCGACCTGTCACCGCCGCCGACGGCCGATTTCTACAATCCGGGGCGGCAGTGCCCCGGCAGGATGGAGCCATGACAACCATCGACAGACTGGCTCCCCGGCTGGTGGTGGAGGGCGCCGACGCGGCGATCGCCTTCTACACCGAGGCGCTCGGGGCCAAGGAGCTGAACCGGCACGACGACGGCGCCGGCCACATCGTGCACTCCGAGCTGCAGCTCGGAAACCACGTGATCATGGTGAAGGACGCCGACGACACCGACCCGGCGCCCACCCAGCTCGGCGGCACGCCGGTGATCCTGGCACTGGACGCTGGCGACGTGGACGCGCTCGGTCAGCGGATGATCGACGCCGGCGCCACCGTGGTGTTCCCGATCGAGACCCGGGAGTACGGCCGCGGTGGCCGGCTGCGCGACCCGTACGGCCACCAGTGGATGGTGTCCCAGTCGCTGCCGTAGCGTCGCGTCATGCCAGCAGTGACGCTTGCCGTGGCCGGTGCCGGGAGCCGGGGTAACAGCTACGCCGACTGGGCGCTCGCCCACCCGGACCGGGCGCGCGTGGTCGCGGTCGCCGAGCCGCGCGACGTACCGCGGGAAAGGTTCGCGACCGCGCACGGCATCGCCACGCCGTACCGGGACTGGCGGGAGCTGGCCGCCGCCGGGCGGATCGCGGACGCGGTGGTGATCTCGACGCAGGACGCGATGCATCTGGAGCCGGCGCTGGCGTTCGCGGAGCAGGGCTACCACATCCTGCTGGAGAAGCCGATTGCGCCGACCGAGGCGGAGTGCCGGCAGATCGTGGCCGCGGTGGAGAAGGCCGGCGTGCTGTTCGCGGTCGGGCACGTGCTGCGCTACACGCCGTACACCCGGATGGTGAAGTCGCTGGTCGGCGCCGGGCGGCTGGGTGAGGTGATCTCGGTGCAGCACCTGGAGCCGGTCGGCTTCTGGCATCAGGCCCACTCGTTCGTACGCGGCAACTGGCGCAACCAGGCCGAGTCGACGTTCATGCTGCTCGCGAAGTCGTGCCACGACCTGGACTGGCTGCAGTACGTGGTCGGCCAGCCGGTCGCGCGGGTCTCCAGCTTCGGATCGCTGACCCACTTCACCGCGGCGAACCGGCCGGTGGGCGCCGCCGACCGGTGCCTGGACTGCGCGGTCGAGCCGGAGTGCGCGTACTCGGCGAAAAGGTTCTACTTCGACCGGCTGCGCACCGGCCAGCACGGCTGGCCGTTGAAGATCATCGTCGACGAGATGACCGAGGCGGCGGTCACCGCCGCGCTCCGCGACGGCCCCTATGGACGCTGTGTGTACGCGTGCGACAACGACGTGGTGGACCACCAGGTGGTGGCGTTGGAGTTCGCAGGTGGGCGTACCGCGAGCTTCACGATGACCGGGTTCACCGAGGGTGGGCTGCACCGCCAGACCCGCATCTTCGGTACGAAGGGCGAGCTGGTCGGCGACGGCTCGCGCGTGGCGGTGCATGACTTCTTGACGCAGTCGACCGAGGTGATCGACGCCGACGGCGGCGGGGACGGCACGGCGGGCGGCGGCCACGGTGGCGGCGACGGCGGGCTGATGGACGCGTTCGTACGTGCCGTCGCCACCGGGGACGCGAGCCACATCGTGTCCGGGCCGGCCGAGGCGCTGAACAGCCACCTGGCGGTGTTCGCCGCCGAGCGCGCCCGGCGCGACGGCACCGTGGTCCGGATCGAGATGTAGCGCTGTCAGAAGTCCGACCAGATAGCATCTGGCCCGACCCGGGGCTCCATTTGTAGGATTCGCTGGTCTTTTCCTCGCGATATTCCGGTACGGAGCCCACCCCGTGTTCGTTCGTGTATACAACGGTGCCCACCGACCGAATTTCCTCGCCCATCGCAATAGCCGATCGGTTATTCACGCCTCATCCGATCGGCCACGATTTTCCAGTCGGATTCGCGGCACATTTTCCGCTGGTCAGGCGCTCGTCATCCTGATGGTAGTAGCCTTCAATGTTGTGTTGCAGGGATTCGCTCCGACAGGTCCGGCGTACGCAAACGACAATTCTTCGGGCGGTCTCCACGCAATTTCTCCGACCCGAATTCTCGATAGTCGTACCAGCCTGGGTGGTCGGCAGGGAAAGGCATTCGGTGGCGGCGAGACCATGACGTTGCGGGTGCTGGGTGGCAATGGCGTGCCGGGTGCCGGAGTCTCGGCGGTGCTGGTCAACGTCACTGTCGTACCAGGGAAAAGCACGGGGTACGTCACCCTGTACGAGGCCGGAATCAGCCGCCCCTTGGCGTCCACGGTCAACTACCGCCCCACTGTGGTGATCGCCAATCAGGCGACGGTACGGGTCGGCGCCGGCGGCGCGATCAGCATCGCCAACCAGGGCGGTACGGCGCACGTGATCGTCGACGTCCAAGGCTGGATCGGCACCGACAACGATCCGCCCGGTGCGCGGGTGCGGGCGATTTCCCCGAAACGGATTCTGGACACCCGTACCAGTGTGGGCGGGCGTAACGGCAACGATCTGGATGCCGGGGAACGGATGACGCTCAAGGTGCTCGGAATCGGCGGGATTCCCGCGGACGGAGTTTCCGCGATTCTCGCGAACGTCACCGCAGTGCCGAGCGCGTCCACCACCGGATATCTGACGGTCTACCCGACCGGTACGCCGAAGCCGCTCGCGTCGAATGTGAACCCGATGCGCGGCGTCGTCACCGCGACCTCGTCGCTGCTGCAGCTCGGCGCGGACGGCTCGGTCGACATCTACAACTACGCCGGGCGGATGCACGTCGTGATCGACGTACAGGCGCTGGTCACGGGTGGCGCGCCCGGGCCCGGCAACGGCACGCACGCGGTGGCGCCGACCCGGATCCTGGACAGCCGGACCGCGCTCGGTGGGCGCAACGGCACGCCGCTCGGCGCCAACGAGGTGATCAAGGTGCCGGTGCTGGGGCACGGCGGCGTACCGGCCAGCGGCGTCGCGGCGGTCACCGTACACGTCACGGCGGTGGCTCCGACCGTGCCCGGATACCTCACGCTCTTCCCGTACGCGACCCGGCAGCCGACCAGTTCGACGCTCAACACGACCGCGCCCGTGGTCTCCAACACGGCGGTGGTGCCGGTCGGGCCGGCGGGCGCCATCGGCATTCGCCACGTCGGCGGCAAGACCCACGTGGTGGTGGACGTACAGGGCTGGACCGCCGCCCCGCCGCTGACGGTGACGCCGCCGTCGGCGCTGCTCGCGCCGCGGGTGCTGGCCGCCGGCGACGCGGTACGCGCCCAACAGGTGCTCGCCAACTCCAACCGGTACGCGATGACGACCTGGTGGGACACGGTGGCGCCCGGCCTGCTCGGTACGCCGCTGGGCCCCGAGTCGGCGGGACCTGACATGCTGCATCCCGCCGCCACGGGCACCGACCCGATCCGCCGGCTGTCGATGCAGGCGCTGAGTCTCAGCACGGCGATCGCCACCGGCGGCTACGACGAATCCGTCACCGGCGTACCGCTGGCCACCGCGAAAAGCCGTACGATCACGCTGATCGACAAGGTGGCAGCGTCGCACACCGCGAATGCCGGAAACGGCTGGGGCGCCACCTGGCAGAGCAGTCTGAATTCCGGAATCGTGGGTCGGGCAGGGTGGTTCCTGTGGCCCGAGCTCGGCGCCGAACTCCGGGCCGACGTGGCCCGCATGGTGGCTTTCGAGGCCGATTATTCCGCCGGCCTGAAGATTCACTACATGCGGGACGCTTCCGGAAGGATTGTCGATTCCGGCGACACCGGTTCGGACGATACGAGCTGGTGGACGATGCCGATGCAGCTCGCCGTGGTGATGTTTCCACAGCACCCGCACGTACGGGTCTGGTGGCACCATCTCGTGCAATTCTCCCTGGCCGCCTGGGCGCGTCCGGGCGACGTCAACAGCACCGCGGTGATTAACGGCGCGCCATTGTCGTCCTGGTTGAACGGCTCCAACGTCGAATCCAACGGAGTGGTGGTCAACCACAATCGGGTCGCCCCGGACTACAGCACGCTGGTGTATCAGAACATCGACGCGATCCCGCTGCTGGCGTTCTCCGGTGTCGCCGTGCCACGCGCGATTGTCGCGCTCCATGCTCCGGTGTACGCCGCGTACCGGGACGTCACGTACGCGGCGCCGCCGCACGCCAGCCCGGGCGGCCAGGTGTACGCCGCCGCCTCCGGAGACGTCTACTACCCGCAGGGCTGCGACTGGGGCACCGGCCAGAAACTGCCGTACGCCCTGGTGGACGCGCAGTCGGCCGCGTACGGGTTCGGCACCTCGGAGTCGGCAGGTCACGAGCAGCGGCATGCCGACGCGCATCTGGCGATGCAGGCCCGGTTCACCGACGGCCGTACCTACGCGTACGACTCCGAGTACAACTACGCGGGCCGCGAGGAGCACACCGCTCAGCTCGCGTCCCAGCTCTACCTGACCAAGTACCTGCGCGACACGAACGCCGTCACCTACACCGACCAGTCCTACTGGCTCGCCAGCTGAACCTGCGGGCCCTGTCCCGGCCAAGATCATGGGGCCCTTCATGCCGTCATGACTGCATGAAGGGCCCCATGATCTTGAGAGCGGTAGCGGGAGCGGGAGCGGTTAGCGCGCCGGGGCCACCGACAGCGCGTCCTTCGACTCGTCCAGGTCGACGCGTACGGTGTCGCCGTCGCGTACCTCGCCGGCCAGCAGCTCGCGGGCGAGCTGGTCGCCGATCGCGGTCTGGATCAGGCGGCGCAGCGGGCGGGCGCCGTACACCGGGTCGAATCCGCTGACCGCGAGCCACTCCCGAGCGGCGTCGCTGACCTGCAGGGTGAGCCGGCGATCCGCCAGCCGGCGGGACAGCCGGCCCAGCTGGATCTCCACAATGGACTCCAGCTCGGTGCTGGTCAGCGAGTGGAAGACCACGATGTCGTCCAGCCGGTTGAGGAACTCCGGCTTGAAGCTGGCGCGCACCAGGTCGAGCACCGCCTGCTTGCGCTCGTCGTCGCTCAGCGTGAGATCGCCCAGCGCGGCCGAGCCGAGGTTCGACGTCATGATCAGGATGGTGTTCCGGAAGTCGACGGTACGGCCCTGCCCATCGGTCAGCCGCCCGTCGTCGAAGACCTGCAGCAGTACGTCGAACACGTCCGGGTGCGCCTTCTCCACCTCGTCCAGCAGCACCACGGAGTACGGGCGCCGCCGCACCGCTTCCGTCAGCTGGCCGCCCTCCTCGTACCCGATGTAGCCGGGCGGGGCGCCGAGCAGGCGGGCGACGGTGTGCTTCTCGCCGTACTCGCTCATATCGATACGCACCATCGCGCGCTCGTCGTCGAACAGGAAGCCGGCGAGCGCCTTCGCCAGCTCGGTCTTGCCGACGCCGGTCGGCCCGAGGAACAGGAAGCTCCCCGTGGGGCGCCCCGGGTCCGCGATGCCGGAGCGGGCGCGGCGTACCGCATCGGAGACCGCCTGCACCGCCTCGGCCTGGCCGACCACCCGGGTGGCCAGCGACGACTCCATCCGCAGCAGCTTCGCGGTCTCGCCCTCCATCATCCGGCCGGCGGGGATGCCGGTCCACGAGGAGACCACGTCGGCGACGTCGTCCGGGCCGACCTCCTCTTTCAGCATCGCGCCCTCGGTCTGGATCTGCGCGAGCTGCGCCTCGGCGTCGGCCAGCTTCTTGGAGACCTCCGGGATCCGGCCGTACCGCAGCTCGGACGCCTTCGCCAGCTCGGCGTCGCGTTCGGCCCGCTCCGCCTCGCCGCGCAGCTGCTCGAGCTGCTCCTTCGCCTCCGAGATGGCGGTGATGTGCTGCTTCTCCCGCTGCCAGCGCTCGTTGAGGGTGGCGAGCTGCTCGCGCTTGTCGGCGAGCTCGTGGCGCAGCCTGGCCAGCCGGTCCTGCGACGCCGGATCGTCCTCTTTGGACAGCGCCATCTCCTCGATCTCGAGCCGGCGTACGGACCGCTCGATCTCGTCGATCTCCACCGGCCGGGAGTCGATCTCCATCCGCAGCCGGGAGGCCGCCTCGTCAATCAGGTCGATCGCCTTGTCCGGCAGGAACCGGTCGGTGATGTAGCGGTCGGACAGCGACGCGGCCGCGACCAGGCCGGCGTCGGTGATCCGTACGCCGTGGTGCACCTCGTACCGCTCCTTGAGGCCACGCAGGATGCCGATGGTGTCCTCCACCGACGGCTCACCGACCAGTACGGGCTGGAACCGCCGCTCCAGCGCGGCGTCCTTCTCGATGTGCTGCCGGTACTCGTCCAGCGTGGTGGCGCCGACCATGCGCAGCTCGCCGCGCGCCAGCATCGGCTTGAGCATGTTGCCGGCGTCCATCGAGCCCTCGGCCTTGCCGGCGCCGACCACGGTGTGCAGCTCGTCGATGAACGTCACGATCTGCCCGTCGCTCGACTTGATCTCTTCGAGTACGGACTTCAGCCGCTCCTCGAACTGCCCGCGGTACTGCGCGCCGGCCACCATCGCGCCCAGGTCCAGCGACACCAGCCGCTTGTCCTTCAGCGAGTCGGGCACGTCGCCGGCGACGATCCGCTGCGCCAACCCCTCCACGATCGCGGTCTTGCCCACGCCCGGCTCACCGATCAACACCGGATTGTTCTTGGTACGCCGAGACAGCACCTGCACCACGCGCCGGATCTCGTGGTCGCGCCCGATCACCGGATCGAGCTTGCCCGAGCGGGCCTGACCGGTGAGGTCGATCGAAAACTTCTCCAGCGCCTGGTACGTCTGCTCGGGGTCCGGGCTGGTGATCCGCCGGTCGCCTCCGCGTACCGTCGGAAAGGCCGCGACCAGGTTCTCCTCCGTGGCGCCGGCGTCCTTCAGCGCCTGGGAGACCTCGCCGCCGACCTGGGCCAGCCCGGCCAGCAGGTGCTCGGTGGAGATGTACTCGTCACCGAGCGGGCGCGCGATCTGGTTGGCGGCGTTGATCGCGTTGAGCAGCTCGCGGGACATGCTCGGCTCGCCCACGCTGGAGCCGCTCACGGTGGGCAGCCGGTCGAGCGTGGTGGCCGCCGCCTTGCGGGCCTGCGCCGGGTTGGCGCCGGCGGCACGCAGCAGCCCGGGCGCGGTCGAGTCGGCGGTGTCGAGCAGGGCGAGCAGCAGATGCCAGGGCTCCACCGTGGCGTGGCCGGAGTGGGTCGCGTTCGAAATCGCCGCGGAGATCACCTCGCGGCTCTTGGTGGTCAGGCGTTCTGCGTTCATCGGCGTGGCGTACCTCCGTGTCGTGCTCGTGCCTTAGGCAGCAACGGACCCGAAGTTGAGTCTATTCCACTCAAGTTTGGGTGGGGGCCTCGTCGTCGTTCCACCGGAAGATCAGGTATGCCAGGTACGGCAGCAGGATGGTCGACATCATCGCCGGCACCGCGATCCCGGAGTCGTTGAGCGCGAAGCCGAGCAGCGCCACCACCGCCGCGCCCCACAGGCAGGCTCGCATCCCGGGCACCCGGCGCCGCAGCGGCCCCAGCGCGTCGAACCGCCGCAGCGACAGCACGATCAGGAACGCCACCGCGATCGGCACCACCCAGGTCCAGATCGAGTGGGTCAGGATGTTCAGGTTGGCGAAGATCTTCCGCTCGATGATCGTCGCGAGCCCGCCGGTCTCGGTGGCCTGCCGCACCATCCGCCCCAGGTGGGTACGCTGCTCCGCCGGCCGTGCCAGGTCCACCAGAGCGAACGCCGCGATCGTGCCGACCGTGGCCAGCCCGACCAGCGCCAGCCGGCGCCAGGTCACGCGTACCCCCGCCAACAGCAGCATCACCAGCGCGAACGACGGCACCGCCGCCAGTACGCCGCCGATGTCCGACCCGTACGCCGGATACCCGTCCACCACCACCGTGAACACCAGTACGGCCGCGACCACCAGCAGCGCCACCGCCCGCCACCGCCGACTCGGCTGCGTGGTGTCGGTCTCGGCGTCGGGGCTGGTCTCGGTCTCGGGGCTGGTCTCGGTCTCGGTGTCGGTGTCGCCTGAGGTGGGGCCGTTGGCGCGGCGGCGGGCCAGTACGGCGATCGCCCAACCGCCGGTCACCATGATCACGGCGCAGATCGCGACCAGCGAGAACGCGAAGTTGCCGTACCCGGAGAAGCGGCCGGCCACGATCGGTGAGTAGCCGAACACCGTCTCCAGCTGCAGCCGACCGCTGTAGAGCAGCACGTCGACGATCATCGTGATCCAGGTGACGGTGACGATCAGCAGCGGCGGCAGCGCCGGGGCCGCGGTCGGCAGCCGGCGTCGCGCCGCCCACCCGATCGCCTGGGCGCCGGCCGCTATGCCCGCGGCGCAGAGCACCAGCGCGGCCAGATACCCGACCGCGCCGAGCTTGTCGTACGGCAGCAGCCCGGACAGGAACGTCGTGGTGGGCACCGCCAGTACGGTCAGCAGCAGGAACCGGGTCGCCGAGCGCCAGCGTACGGTCGGCCACCGGCGTGGTGGGGCCTGGCCGGCGCGGCGGCGGCGCAGGATCAGCATCAGCGAGGCCAGCAGGTAGGCCAGCACCTGCAACACGATGAACACCACGGTCACCGGACCGGCGACCCTGTCCCGGAAGACGGCGATCTCGTTCGCGCGGACGTACTCGCCGATGGTTTCCCGGTTCACCGGGCGGGGTTCGCCGAGCGCGATCGGCGTACCGGTCATGGCGGCCGGGGTGGCCACGCCGAGCCGTTCCAGCACGGTCGGCGCGATGTCCGGCAGGGTCAGGTAGCCGGGGCGGCGGGTGCTGCCGGAGACCGCGACGCCCGGCTCGACGCCCGGCCCGGCCATCCCGAACAGGCCGAGCTGCTCGCCGGCGCGCGGCGTGGCCGGGCTCACCACCAGCACGAGATCGCTCTCCAGATCGACCTCGCGCAGCAGCTCCCCGAGCAGCCGGTCGGCCCGCTCCAGCGCCTGCCGGCGCAGCGCCAGCCAGGCCTGCGGCTCGGCCAGCTCGGAGAACGCGTCGACGCGTTCCAGGTCGCTCGCCTCGACCAGGGTCACGTCGTGGCTCTGCCATGCCGTGCCGAACGCGTCGGCGGTGGCCCGCGGGTCCATCCGGTAGCCGTACGGGGCGAGCGGGTCGCGCCGGTTGAGCTCGCTGGAGACCACGCCACCGTCGACCACGCCGGTGCTGTCCATCATCGCGAGCGCGGCCGAACGGTCCTTCTCGCGCCCGGCGTCGGCGTTGCCCAGCACCGCGGTGGTACGCCCCGCCGCGTGCAGCGCCGTACCCAGGGCGCCCGGCTCGGCGCCGTACCGGGCGGCTTCGTTCTCCGCGCGTACCGCCGCGATGTCCAGACACAGCACGTCGCCCCTCGGGGTGAGGCCGGTACGCGCCTCGAACGCCTGGTACGCCGCCCGCCCCTCGACCTGCTCGTCGCGGTCCATCGCGTTGCCGCCGTGGTCCTCGCCGGTCAGCCCGTGGGCCCGGTTGCCGGCGCCGATGGTGGCGTACCCGTCGGCGGACATGGTGCGCGACCCGGCGGTACGCGGGCTGAGCTGCGCCACCATGCTGCGCGAGAACAGCCGCGTCAGGTGCGGCAGGTCCGCCTCGGCGAAGTCCGCCCAGGTGACCCGCGGCAGCGCGAAGATCAACGCCTTGTCGGCCACCGGGACCGGCTGCCGCGCAGGCGCCGCCTGCGCCGGTACCGGCAGCATGCCGACCAGTACGGCAGCGAGCACCACGCCCAGCCAGCTGCGGCGTGGGACCCGGCGAGCCGTTTCCCCTAGTGTCGGCAGACCCACGCCTCTCCTGTCACCGTGATGTACGCCCGCGCTCGGGTGTTCGGCCGGTGCGTAGCCGGGAACGCCCGCGAATTCGCGTCTGTCAGCATCGCACTCCGGCGTACCGGGCGGTGCATCGGCACGACGCCACGCGTCCGTACCGTTATCCACGGTGCCACAGCCCGCCCAGCGGTCGCGTGCGGGTGGCCGGCGCGTTGGCGCCGCGCGGCAGGCTCGGGGTGGCGTCCGGCTGGCGGGTGCGGCCGGGTGGGCTGGCGCATCGGCGGCGTGGCC
>JBOGDF010000185.1:0-10869 GCA_050701635.1 Micromonosporaceae bacterium
CGCCGCTGCCGGCACGCTGGCGCTGGCGGTAGCCGGGAAGCCAGCGGTAGCCGGGAAGCCGGCCGGCGGGGCAGCCGCCGGACGCGCATCGCCACCCGTACGCTGCCCGATCGCGACCGCGGCGACCTCGAACCCGATCCCGAGCAGCCCGAGCAGCACCGCCGTCTGGAACCCGCTCGGGTCGTTGTGCGTTTTCCCAGTGCACAGGCCGGTGTCGCCGCAGGTGTACGTGAAGCCCACGTCGGCGCCGGAGCCGAGCAGGTTGGCGAACATCGCGACGAAGGCCAGGAAGCCGAGAACCATGAAGACCAGCTGGATGATCCGTACCGCTCGAGTCATGGCGGCGATCCTACGGAAGATCGGCAAGCCCGGTCGGCTCACATGCTGGCGATCAGCTTCTCCACCCGCTCGTCGTGGGCCCGGAACGGATCCTTGCAGAGCACCGTACGCTGCGCCTGGTCATTGAGCTTGAGGTGCACCCAGTCGACGGTGAAGTCGCGGCGCTTCTCCTGTGCCTTGCGGATGAACTCGCCGCGCAGCCGCGCCCGGGTGGTCTGTGGCGGGGTCTCTTTGGCTTCGAAGATCTCCAGGTCGGTGGCGATCCGGTCCACCTGCTTGCGCTTCTCCAGCAGCCCGTGCAGGCCACGCCCGCGCCGCAGGTCGTGGTACGCCAGGTCCAGCTGCGCCACCCGGGGGCTCGACAGCGGCAGGTCGTGCTTGGCCCGGTAGCGCTCGATCAGGTTCTGCTTGGTGACCCAGTCGATCTCGCGCTCGACGCCGGACATGTTGCTGGTCTCCACCGCGGTCAGCACCCGGCCCCACAGGTCGATCACCCGCTTCGCCACCGCGTCGCCGCCCCGCCGGTCCACGAAGTCGGTGGCCTTGGAGAAGTACTCCTGCTGGATCTCCAGCGCGCTGATTTCGCGGCCGCTGGCCAGGCGTACCTTCCGGCGGCCGGTGACGTCGTGGCTGACCTCCCGGATCGCCCGGATCGGGTTCTCCAGGGTGAGGTCGCGCATCACCGCGCCGGACTCGATCATGCGCAGCACGATGTCGGCGCTGCCCACCTTGAGCAGCGTGGTCACCTCGTTCATGTTCGAGTCGCCGACGATCACGTGCAGCCGGCGGTAGCGCTCGGCGTCGGCGTGCGGCTCGTCGCGGGTGTTGATGATCGGACGGCTCCGCGTGGTCGCCGACGAGACGCCTTCCCAGATGTGCTCGGCGCGCTGCGAGAGGCAGTAGACCGCGCCGCGCGGGGTCTGCAGCACCTTGCCGGCGCCGCAGATCAGCTGCCGGGTCACCAGGAACGGGATCAGGATGTCGGCCAGCCGGCCGAACTCGCCGTGCCGGCCCACCAGGTAGTTCTCGTGGCAGCCGTACGAGTTGCCGGCGGAGTCGGTGTTGTTCTTGAACAGGTAGATGTCGCCGGCGATCCCCTCGTCGTGCAGCCGGCGTTCGGCGTCGACCAGCAGGCCTTCCAGGATCCGCTCGCCGGCCCGGTCGTGCGCCACCAGATCGGTCAACGAGTCGCACTCCGGGGTGGCGTACTCGGGGTGCGAGCCGACGTCGAGATACAGCCGGGCACCGTTACGCAGGAACACGTTGCTGGAGCGGCCCCAGCTCACCACGCGACGGAACAGGTAGCGCGCGACCTCGTCCGGGGACAGTCGGCGCTGGCCCCGAAACGTACAGGTGACGCCGTACTCGGTCTCGAGCCCGAAGATCCTTCTGTCCACTCGTACCTCATTCCTGTGCCGGGGCCTGGTACCAGCGCGCAGGTTCGAGGCTACGGTGCGTAAAGCCTCCGTGTAAGGGCTGTACTGCCGCGCCTTGCAGATTCTGCCATCCGCGAGACCGAGCAACCTTTCCGTCGGCCTGGCGCGTCCTGGGATGAGCCACGTTATGGGGGTGGGAGATGGCCACTGATCCGGCGGTCGATCAGGCGTTCGGCGAGTTCGTCGCCGGACGGTCGGCGGCGCTGCTGAACACCGCGTACCTGCTGGTCGGCGACTGGCAACGCGCGGAGGACCTGCTGCAGACGGCGCTGACGAAGTCGTACCTCTCGCTGCCCCGGATCCGCGATGTCGGAGCGCTGGAGGGGTACGTACGCCGCGTCATGGTCAACACCGCGGCCAGCTGGTGGCGCCGACGCTGGCGTGCCGAGCGTCCCACCGACGTGCTCCCGGAGACGCCGGTGCACCCGCTGGACGGCCATGCCGAACGGGAAGCGCTATGGCGGCAGATCCTGACTTTGCCGGTACGGCAGCGCGCCGTACTGGTGCTGCGCTACTACGAGGACCTCTCCGAGGCGGAGACCGCCCGGGTCCTGGACATCTCGATCGGCACGGTGAAGAGCACCGCGTCCCGCGCCCTGGCGACGCTGCGCACCCGACTCTCCGACGACCTGAGCCTGCTGGGAGGTACGCCGTGACCACGCGACTGGAAGACGAACTGCGCGACGTGTTCGCCGCCAAGACCGCGGCCGCGCCGGTGCTGCGTGCCCAGCTGCCCGTCGTGGTGGAACGGGCCGCATCGGTACGCCGGCGCCGCCGTACCATCGCCGTCGCCTGCGTCGCCGCCGTGGTCCTGGCCGGCCTGCTCGCCGCGGTCGGCGTGCAAGGCGTCAAGCGGTCGACCCCACCGGCGAAGTCACCGTCCCCGCCCGTGGTGGAGGTGGTACGCAACGGCGCCCTGATCACCTCCGACGGACGTGAGGTGCCGCTGGGCGTGGACGAGGTCGTCTGGGCGATGCGACTGCCCGCCGGTGTCCTGTTCATGTCCATCGATGGCGAGCTGCGGCTGCTCCGAGAGGATGGCACCACCATCCTGGTCGCCAAGTACCGGTCACAGGTGCATCCGTTTGTGGACGGGCGGTCGATCGCCGTGCAGACCGATCGCAACCAGACGCTGTTCGCGCGGCTGACTCCCGACGGGCTGGCGGACCAGGTCACCCGGCAAGGTGGCGAAGGCACCATGGTGCTGGGCTGGCTGGGGGACGTGGTGCTGCTGGTCGACACCGTCGAGAGCGGCGGCACGCCCCGGTACGGCATCTGGAACCCGGCGCATCCCGAGAAGGAACCGCAGTGGGTGGCGCCAACGGAGCCTCTCTTATTCCTCGGTGCCACCTTTGAAGCGTCCACAACTGATTGGACCTTCTGGGCACTGACCCCCAGTGCGAGCGGTGATGGGAGTCGTTGTCTGGCCCAGATCGACCCGCGGCAGCGGTTCGCGCTGCTGCGCCAGGCGTGTGAACTGGCCATCGGCTGGCGGGACGAGGTGGCGCTCTCACCGGATGCGCGGCATCTTGCGGTGCGGCGCGGAGAGCACCTGCGGATCCTTCGTATCGATACCGCGTTTGACCGGCCCCGCTGGACCGACGGTTGCCCCGCCGCGGAGCGCTTCATCTGGGTGGCACCGTGGACGCTGGTCTCGGAGAACCAGTCCGTCTGCCGGATCGATCCGTCCGGCGAGCTGACCGTCGAGGACGCGCCGCCGGGGGCGGCGTACGTCTCCCGGGTGGGCGTGGACTAACCGCTCAGTGAGGCGTAGAACTCCCGGCAGGCCGCGTAGTCGGGCAGCAGCCCCTGCCCGGCCGCCTCCAACAGGGTCGGTGCGGCCGCGTCACGGTCGGACAGCTGCGGTGAGTCCACCGGCCACTCGATGCCCAGCACCTTGTCCAGGGGGTGTACGCCGTGCTCCCGCGTCGGCGAGTACGTCTCCGAGCACAGGTAGGTCAGCGTGGTGTCGTCCTCCAGGGCGCAGAACGCGTGCCCGAGCCCCTCGGCGATGTACACCGCGCGCCGGTCGGTCTCGTCCAGGCGCACCATCTCGTGCCGCCCGAACGTCGGTGAACCCACCCGCAGGTCGACGATGACGTCGATCGCGGCGCCGCGCGGGCAGGTGACGTACTTGGCCTGCGAGGGCGGTACGTCGGCGAAGTGGATCCCCCGCACCACGCCCCGAGCGGAGATCGACATGTTGCCCTGGGCCAGCCGCAGCGGGTGCCCGACCGCCTCGGCGAGGTGGTCGAAGCGATACCACTCCAGGAACCGCCCGCGCGGGTCGCCGTGCTGCTGCGGGGTCACCACGAAGGCGCCCTCGATGGACAGCGGTTCGATCTTCACGGCTTACCCGCCAGCACGTTGAACTCGTTGTACGTGAACGCCTTGCCCGCCCAGCGCCCGAGCGGGAAGGAGTACTGCTTCTGCACGGTCAGCCCCAGGTCCCGCGCCAGCGCGCCGACCTCGTCGAACCCGCAGAACCGTACGTGGGTGTGGTCGGAGGCGTACCCCTTCTCCTGGGGGGTGATGAACAGCACCCGGCCGCCGGACTTGAGGTACGGCAGGTACATGCCGACCACCTTCCGGGCGTCCTGCTCGGGCATGTGTTCGACCACGTGCGCGCAGACGATCGCGTCGAACGCGTCCGGCTTGGCGTACTCGGAGGAAAGGAACTCCTCCACCGTGTACGCCCGCAGCCCGCGCTCCCGCGCGATGGCGATCGAGTCCGGGTTGTGGTCGACGCCGACGCTGTCCGGCCCCAGGTTGATCAGGTTACGGCCGATGCCGCAGCCGACGTCGAGGGTGCGCCCCAGCGACAGCCGGCGCAGATTCCACCGGTACGGCGCCTGTACGTTCAGCAGCCGCTTCCACCAGACGCCTTCCAACCGGCGCAGCCGCTCGGCGTACTCGGCGCCCGCGGTGTCGTTAGATGCCACGACGCACACTCCCTCAGAAGCCAGGCAGGTCGGCCAGCCTCGGCTCGGGGACCCGATCCAGCAGTTCCAGCAGGTACGAGCCGTACCCGCTCTTGGACAGCGGCTCGGCGAGCGCCCGGAGCTGGTCGTTGTCGATCAGCCCGTGCCGCCAGGCGACCTCTTCGACGCAGCCGATCTTGAGCCCCTGCCGCTGCTCGATGACCCGTACGAACTCCGCGGCGGCGACCATCGAGTCGAAGGTACCGGTGTCCAGCCAGGCGGTCCCCCGGTCCAGTACGCCGACCGTGAGCTCGCCCGACTGCAGGTACGCGTCGTTGACCGCCGTGATCTCCAGCTCGCCGCGGGCGCTGGGCTTGAGCCCGCGGGAGATCTCGACCACCCGGTTGTCGTAGAAGTACAGCCCGGGCACCGCGTAGTACGACTTCGGCTTCTCGGGCTTCTCCTCGATCGAGAGCACCTTGCCGTCCGGGTCGAACTCGACCACGCCGTACGCCTCGGGGTTCGCCACCTGGTACGCGAAGACGTGGCCGCCGGTGACCTCGGTGGAGCTGGCCAGCTGCCGCCCCAGCCCGGTGCCGTAGAAGATGTTGTCGCCCAGGATCAGCGCCACCTGCTCGTCACCGATGAAGTCGGCGCCGATGATGAACGCCTGCGCCAGCCCCTCCGGCTTGGGCTGCGCGGCGTACTCGATGCGCATCCCGAGCTGGGAGCCGTCGCCGAGCAGCCGTACGAACTGGGACTGCTCCTCCGGTGTGGTGATCACCAGGATTTCGCTGATGCCCGCCATCATCAGGGTGGACAGCGGGTAGTAGATCATCGGTTTGTCGAAGATCGGCATCAACTGTTTCGACACCGCGCGAGTGATGGGCCAGAGTCGTGAGCCGGTGCCACCGGCGAGAATGATGCCACGCACGGAGGCCACCATACCGGCACCGGCACGGCGGCCCGCGCCGCGCCCTGCGTACCCCTATAGACTCCGCACACTATGAGAGTCCTCGTCACCGGCGGTGCCGGCTTCATCGGATCCCACTATGTCCGCACCATATTCACCGGCGGCTACCCCGCGTACGCCGACGCCGAGGTCACGGTGCTGGACAAGCTGACGTACTCCGGCAATCGGGACAATCTCTCGCCGGTCGCCGAGAATCCGCGGCTGCGGTTCGTGGAGGGCGACATCTGCGACCCGGAGCTGGTCGACGAGCTGCTGCCCGGCCATGACGCGATCGTGCACTTCGCCGCCGAGTCGCACGTCGACCGGTCGATCCTGGGCGCGGCGCCGTTCGTGATCGCCAACGTGCTGGGTACGCAGAACCTGCTGGACGCGGCGCTGCGGCACCAGATCGGACGCTTCGTCCACGTCTCCACCGACGAGGTGTACGGGTCGATCTCCGAGGGTTCGTGGCCGGAGACC
This sequence comes from Micromonosporaceae bacterium, assembly GCA_050701635.1. Lineage (GTDB taxonomy): Bacteria > Actinomycetota > Actinomycetes > Mycobacteriales > Micromonosporaceae > WHSM01. The sequence continues at coordinate 6,129 of JBOGDF010000185.1, forward strand.
CACCCGATCGAGCCGAATTCGCCGTACTCGGCGTCGAAGGCCGGCTCGGATCTGCTGGCGCGGGCGTACCACCGTACGCACGGGATGGACGTGCTGGTCACCCGCTGCTCGAACAACTACGGGCCGTACCAGTTCCCGGAGAAGGTGATCCCGCTCTTCGTCACCAACCTGATCGACGGCAAGACCGTTCCGCTGTACGGCGACGGCGGCAACGTACGGGACTGGCTGCACGTCGACGACCACTGCCACGGCATCCAGCTCGTGCTCGAGAAGGGCCGCGCCGGCGAGGTCTACAACATCGGCGGCGGCACCGAGCTGACCAACAAGGAGCTCACCCAACTGCTGCTCGACGCCTGTGGCAAGGACTGGGAGTCGGTCGAGTACGTCACCGACCGTAAGGGTCACGACCGCCGCTACTCGGTCGACATCTCCAAGATCTCCAGCGAGCTCGGGTATGAGCCGCGGGTGCCGTTCCAGACCGGCCTGGCCGACACGGTGCGGTGGTACCAGGACAACCGCGGCTGGTGGGAGCCGCTCAAGAAGCGGGCTGGCCTAGCGTGACCTCCCGCTGGCTGGTCACCGGGGCCGGCGGGATGCTCGGCCAGGACCTGGTGGCTTCGCTCGCGGCCACCGTCGATGTCGAGGTCACTGCCGCGCGTCGCGCTGAGCTCGACATTGAAGATCCTTCGGGGGTACGCGACGCGGTCGCCGGCCATGACGTCGTGGTCAACTGCGCCGCGTACACCGACGTGGACGGTGCCGAGACCGACGAGGCGACCGCGACCGCCCTCAACGGCGACGCCGTCGCCTCGCTGGCCGAAGCGTGCGCGACGTCCGGCGCGCGGCTGATCTCGCTCTCCACCGACTACGTGTTCGCCGGCGACGGCACGGTGCCGTACCCGGAGGACGCGCCGACGGCGCCGCTCAACGCGTACGGGCGGAGCAAGCTGGTCGGCGAACGGGCGGTGCTGCGGCTGCTCCCCGACACCGGGTACGTGGTCCGTACCGCCTGGCTGTACGGCGCGCACGGCCGCAGCTTCGTGTCGACCATGCTCCGGCTGGCCACCGAGCGGGACACCGTCGACGTGGTCGACGACCAGCGCGGGCAGCCCACCTGGACCGGCGCGCTGGCGCGCCAGCTCGTCTCGCTGGGCCAGGCCGCGCTGGCGGGCGACGCGCCGGCCGGGGTCTACCACGGCACCGCCTCGGGCGAGACCACCTGGTACGGCCTGGCCCGCGCGATCTTCGCCGCCGCGGGCCACGACCCGTCCCGGGTGCACCCGACGACGTCGGAGAAGTTCGTACGCCCGGCGAAGCGCCCGGCGTACTCGGTGCTGGGTCACGACCGCTGGAAGCTGGCCGGTGTGGCGCCGCAGGCCGCCTGGCAGGACAGCCTCCGTACGGCACTGGAGAGCTGGCCCTCGTGAGCCGGAGTACGCCGTGAGCCAGCCGCGGGTGTCGGCGGTGGTGCTGGCGTGGCAGGCCGAGCCGTGGCTGCCCCGGGCGGTGGACGCGCTGCTGGAGTCGAAGGGCGTCGAGGTCGACGTGGTGCTGGTCGACAACGGCTGCACCACCGACGACGTGACCCACCTCGAAGGCCGACCCGGTGTGACGGTGGTACGCCCCGGCGAGAACACCGGGTTCGCGGGCGGCTGCAATCTGGGCGCCAGCCACGCCACCGGCGACTACCTGGCGCTGGTCAACTCCGACTGCGTGGTCGAGCCGGACGCGCTGGCGCGGCTGGTCGAGGTGGTGGACCGGCCCGGCGTCGGCGTCACCGTCGGGAGCGTACGGCTCTCGGAAGACCCGTCGCTGGTCAACGCCGGCGCCAACCCGATCCACGTACTGGGGTTGTCGTGGTCGGGCGGGTTCCGGCAGCCGGAGACGCGTACCGAGCCGTACGCCACGCTCGGCGGCACCGGGGCGTGCATGCTCACCACCGCGGCGCACTGGCGGCGGTTGGACGGTTTTGATGAGGCGTACTTCGCCTACCACGAGGACGCCGAGCTGTCGGTACGCACCTGGCGGCTCGGGGAACGCGTGATGGTGGTGCCCGACGCGGTGGCGGTGCACCGGTACGAGTTCTCCCGCAACGCGTACAAGCTCTACCTGATCGAACGCAACCGGCTGATGTTCCTGGCGACGCTGTGGAGTGGCCGGGCGTTGCTGCTGCTCTCTCCCGCGCTGGCCGCGCTGGAGCTGGCGATGCTGGCGCTCGGCCTCAAACAGGGCTGGGCCGAGGAGAAGGTACGCGGCTGGTCCTGGCTCTGGCAGCACCGCTCCCACCTGCGGAAACGCCGCCGTCAGCTGAAGGCCGAGCGCACTGTCCCCAATAGACAGTGGATGGCGATGCTGACGCCGACCCTGGAGCCGGCCGCGATGGAGCTACCCCCCGGCACCGGCGTGCTTAACCTGGTGATGCGCGCCTACTGGGCCACCATCCGCCGCCTCGTCTGAGCCGGACGCGGGCAGGGCATCGTCAGCCGGCGCGCAGGTCGATGCGCCAGTCGTTGCAGCGGATCGGGTTGCCGACCGGGTACTCGAAGTCGCACTCGCCGAGCAGCTCGAAGCCGGCCTTGCGGCAGATCGCGTTCGACGGCGCGTTGCTCACGTTCGGGAACGCGTGCAGGTAGCGGTGCCGGCCGTCGCGGCGTACCTCCTCGATCAGCGCCCGGGTCGCCGCCACCGCGATCCCCCTCCCCTGGTACGCCGGCAGCACGTTCCAGCCGGTCTCGTACACCGTCTGGTTGCGCCACTCCTTCTCCCAGTAGCCGATGCCGCCCACCTTGGGCGCGTCCGGGGTCGCCAGCACGATCCGGTACATCTGGCCGCCGTCGGTGTGGTTCATCGCGAGACACCGCTGGTGCCGATCGCGCAGCTTCTCGTCGGTCTCCGGCCCGCCCAGGTGGACGGTCATCTCCGGCGCGTTGGCGCCGCGCAGCAGGTCGAGGTCGTCCTCGCCCCACGGCTCGATCCTTACCTCCGTCACATCGCCTCCGAAGTCACGGCGCCTCCGGGGTCATCCGGAAGGTGAAGTATTCGACCTTCCAGCCGTCCTTGGTCAGCTCCCGCCGCTTCAGCTCCTCGGTCGCGAAGCCGGCGTCCGACGACACCCGATTCAGGTACGCCAGGACGCCGGACGTACCGAAGCAGACGAGCATCCGGCCGCCGGGGGCGAGCCGGGCGCGGGCGCCGTGGAAGAACGCCGTCATCGCCTGGTAGTTCTCGTCGGTGCTGGCGCGCTCCAGCAGAGTCCGCGGCGCGAACCAGCGGAACGGCGGATCGAAGATCATCAGGTCGAACTCGCCGTCCACGCTGTCGAAGACGTCGCTGTGCCGTACGGTCACCCGGTCCGCGACCCCGTTGCGCGCGGCGTTGTCCCGGGCCGCCTCCACCGCGATCGGGTTGACGTCGACCGCGAGCACATGGGACGACACCGACGCGGCCAGGATCGCGTTGACACCGCAGCCGGTGCCCATGTCCAGCACCCGGTCGGTCTCGCGTACCTCCGCCAGCACCGATTTTCCAAGCAGATCTGACATCCGGTTGATCGGATGCACCTGCGGCGGCACCTCGAGGGTGAGCCCGAGGAAGTCGAACGTCTGCGTCGCGGCGCCCTCCCGCTGGGCCATCCGGTACGCGTTCTCGTGCCACTCGCGGACCCGCTCGGCATAGTCGGCCGAGACCATCGGGGTGTACGCCGGATCGGTCATGCCGAAAACCGTAGCCGACCGGTACGACGTGTTCGGTGGGCCACAATCCACCCCTGATCGCGGCTGGTCAGGAAAGGATGGCCAGGTGAATTCCGCCGCGCCGATCACCGCGCAGCCCGCCCAACACCCGACCGTCGTGGAGCGGTCCGAGAAGGTGCTGGGCGTCGTGCTGGCGGGGCTGTCGGGCGTCGCGATCTCGGTGCAGTCCAGGATCAACGGCGAGCTGGGGGTACGCCTCGGCGACGGCGTACTCGCCGCGGTGATCTCGTTCGGCTCCGGTCTGGTGCTCCTGGTCCTGGTGGTGCCGCTGGTGCCGAAGGCCCGTACCGGCGTCCGCCGGCTGGTCCGCGCCGTACGGGGCCGGTCGATCATGTTCTGGCAGTGTCTGGGCGGGGTCGGGGGCGCCACCCTGGTCGCCACCCAGGGGCTGACCGTCGGGACGCTCGGGGTGGCGGTGTTCGTGGTCGCGGTGGTGGCCGGCCAGACCGGCTCCAGCCTGCTGGTGGACAAGTTCGGCATCGGCCCGGGTGCCCGCCGGCCGCTGACCTGGCCCCGGATGATCGGCGCCGCGCTCACCCTGGTCGCGGTCGCCGGCGCGATGTCGGGGCGGTTCGACGGCCGGATCGCGCTGTGGCTGATCGTGCTGCCGCTGATCGCCGGGTGCGCGATCGCCGTACAGCAGGCGGTCAACGGGCAGGTACGCGCCGCCGCCGACAGCGCGCTGACCGCGACCCTGCTCAACTTCGTCACGGGTACCACCGCGCTGGTGCTGGCGTGGCTGGTGACCAGCCGGCTCGCGCTGCCGGACGCGTTCCCGACCGAACCGTGGCTGTACCTGGGCGGCGCGCTCGGGGTGGTGTTCATCGGGATCGCCGCCATGGTGGTGCGCTGGACCGGCGTACTGCTGTTCGGGCTGGCCACCATCGCCGGGCAGCTGGTCGGAGCTGTCGTGCTCGACCTGGTGGTGCCCGCGGAGGGCGCCCCGCTGCAGCAGGCGACCCTGATCGGGGCCGCGCTCACCCTGGTCG
>JBOGDF010000186.1:0-10849 GCA_050701635.1 Micromonosporaceae bacterium
CGGCGGGGCCGGCGGCGACCGCCATCGAGCCGGCGCGCAGGTCACCGAGGCGGGGGCCACCCGCGACCACGGCGGTGAACACGCCCTGCATCCGGCCACGCATCTCGTCGGGGGCGTACAGCTGGACGATGGTCTGCCGGTAGACCGCGCTGACCAGGTCGGCGAAGCCGGCGACGCCGAGCAGCAGCACCATCAGCCACAGCGAGGACGCGTACCAGGCCAGCGCCACCGCGAGCCCCCAGCCGACCACCGCGACGACCAGCGCCACGCCCTGGCGGCGTACCCGGCCGATCCAGCCGGAGAACACCCCGCCGACCACCGAGCCGATCGCGATCGCCGCGAACAGCCAGCCGGCGTACGCCTCGTCGCCGTACCGGGTGGCCGCCACCTCGGGGAACAGCGCCCGCGGCATCGCCAGCACCATCGCCACGATGTCGATCGCGAACGACAGCCACAGCACCGGCCGGGACGCGATGTAGCGCAGCCCCTCGGTCACCGCGCGCAGCCCGCGCCCCACCGGAGCGGCGCCGCCGAGCGGGCGCAGTACGGGCAGTCCGAACGCCGCCCACAGCGCCACCGTGAACAGCACCGCGTCGATCGCGTACGCCACCGCGGTGTTCCAGCGGGCGATCACCAGCCCCGCGATCAGCGGCCCGACGATGCCGCCGACGTTGGACATCGTGAAGTTGAGCGTGTTCGCCGCCGGCACCAACTCCACCGGCACCAGTCGGGGAATGATCGCGGACCGGGTCGGCGCGCTCACCGCGAACCCGACGGACTGCACCGCGACCAGCGCCAGCAGCAGCGGCGGGCTGCGTACCCCCGCGAACGCCTGGACCAGCAGCCCGAGCGTGGCGGCCCACACCACCAGTGAGCTGGCAAGCAGCAGGCGCCGCCGGTCCATCGAGTCGGCCACCGCGCCGCCCCACAGCGCGAACACCAGCAGCGGCACCAGCGCCGCGATCCCGATCAGCCCGACCCAGAACGACGAGCGGGTGATCTGGTACATCTGCACCGGGATCGCCACCGCGGTGATCTGGTAGCCGACGAACGACACGCCCTGCCCGATCCACAGCCGGCGGTACCCGTCGTGCCGCAGCGGGGTGACGTCGACCGCCACGCGCCGCAGCCACCTCACGGTGCGAGCCGCTCGATCACCCATCCGGAGTCGGTACGCCGATACCGCAGCCGGTCGTGCATCCGGTTCTCGCGTCCCTGCCAGAATTCGACGGTCTCCGGCACCACCCGCAGCCCGCCCCAGTGCTCCGGTGGCGGGACGTCCCCGGAGAACCGGTCGGCGGCTTCCCGCCACGCCCGCTCCAGCTCGTCCCGCGACGGCAGCACCGTGGACTGCGGGCTGGCCCACGCCGCGAGCTGGGCACCGCGCGGCCGCTGCGCGAAGTACGCCTCGGTCTCGGCGCGCGGGACCCGCTCCACCGCGCCGCACACCACCACCTGCCGGTGCAGCGGATACCAGAAGAAGACCAGGCTGGCGTACGGGTTCGCCGCGACCTCGGTCGCCTTCCGCGACCGGTAGTTGGTGAACAGCACGAACCCCCGCCGGTCGTACGCCTTCAGCAGCACCGTACGGGCGCTCGGCCGGCCGTCCGCGCGGGCGGTCGCGAACGTCATCGCGTTCGGCTCGGCGAGCCCGGCGGCGGTCGCGTCGGCGAGCCAGCCAGCGAACTGTTCGGGCCACTCGGGAGCCAGGTCGGTCTCGGTGAGGCCGCCGAGCGTGTACTCCTGACGCATCCGCGCCAGTGCGGGATCAGGTGTGCTGGAGTTCACGCAGTCCATCCTCGCCAGCTAATGGTCAACTGTCTGCGTGAATATCGTGGATAACACATTGCCCCGGGTGCCTCGCGCGGAAGTTACCGGCCAGGCAAGATGGGCGAAAAGGTTCACGCGACACACTGCCGGACGAGCCGGCGCCGCACGGGGGAGCGGGCCTGCCTCAGGCCCCACTGACCTGAGCGACCCGTCAGAGTTGACGATGAGACCCTGGGAGTAGCGAGATGTCCGACTTCAAGCCAGGCCTGGAAGGCGTGATCGCCTTCGAGTCCGAGATCGCCGAGCCCGACAAAGAGGGCGGCGCGCTGCGCTACCGGGGTGTCAACATCGAGGACCTGATAGGTCACGTCTCGTTCGGCAACGTGTGGGGCCTGCTGGTCGACGGCAAGTTCGGCCCGGGGCTGCCGCCGGCCGAGCCGTTCCCGGTGCCGGTGCACTCCGGGGACATCCGGGTCGACGTACAGAGCGCGGTGGCGATGCTGGCGCCGTACTGGGGGCTCGACCAGCTGCTGGACATCACCGACGCGCAGGCCCGGGAAGACCTGGCGCGGGTGTCGGTGACCGCGCTGTCGTTCGTGGCGCAGTCGGCGCGCGGGCTGGGGCTGCCGGCGGTGCCGCAGAAGGAGATCGACAAGGCCGACACCATCGTGGAGCGGTTCATGAAGCGATGGCGCGGCGAGCCCGACCCGCGCCATGTGAAGGCGGTCGACGCGTACTTCATCTCCGCCGCCGAGCACGGCATGAACGCCTCCACCTTCACCACCCGCGTGGTCGCCTCCACCGGCGCCGACGTCGCGGCCTGCATCTCCGCCGGGGTCGGCGCGCTGTCCGGCCCGCTGCACGGCGGCGCCCCGTCCCGGGTGCTACACATGATCGAGGGCGTGGAGCGTACGGGCGACGCCGAGACGTACGTGAAGGACGTGCTGGACCGCGGCGAGCGGCTGATGGGCTTCGGGCACCGGGTGTACCGCGCCGAGGACCCCCGCGCGGCGGTGCTGCGGCGTACCGCCCGTGAGCTGGGGGCGCCCCGGTTCGAGGTCGCCGAGGCGCTGGAGAAGGCGGCGCTGGCCGAGCTGCAGGCGCGCCGACCGGACCGGGTGCTCGCCACCAACGTGGAGTTCTGGTCGGCGGTGGTGCTCGACTTCGCCGAGGTGCCGGCGCACATGTTCACCTCGATGTTCACCTGCGCGCGTACCGCCGGGTGGAGCGCGCACATCCTGGAGCAGAAGAAGCTCAACCGGCTGGTACGCCCCTCCGCCACGTACGTCGGCCCGGGCCCGCGCAAGCCGGACGAGGTCGACGGCTGGGATCTGGTCGCCCAGCCGTAGCGCCACCACGCATCAGGGGAGTCGGTCCGAGGGCCGGCTCCTTGTTGCTGTGCGCGACACGCCAGTGGCTCTCCCGTACCAGTGCAAAGTCAGATAGTTTCTACTCGACTCCGAAAGCTGAATGTATCTTTCGGACATCTCGGGACGGAGACCGCTCATGAATCGGACTCGCACCACCGTCGTCGCTCTCGCCGCCGCCACCGTGCTCGGCCTACTGCTCACCGGCAGCCCCGCCTCGGCGACCCACCCCTACTCCAGAGCGCGGATCGGCGACGCCGCCGGCCAGACCTGGGCCACCGCGAACAGCACCAACGACCTCGTCACCATGCGGGCACTGAGCAACAGCTCGGCGCAGGTCTGGGTGTTCGCCGACGCTTCGGTCGGGGTCCGGGTGCGCAACCTCGCCAACGGCAACTGCCTGGCACCGCCGCGTACCTGGTCCGGCACGAACCCGCCAGTGCTTCACCTGGCGTGCGCCGGGCGCCCCGCCGAGCAATGGCAGCTGGTAGCGACATCGTCGAGCACGTGGGCGTTCCGCAATGTCGGCGTCCAGGGCCGCTGCATGGCGATCAACCGCTACTACTCCCCGCCCCGGCTGTTCCTGGTCCCGTGCAACTACAGCGCCGTGAACCAGCAGTTCCGGCTGCGCGCGTACTGACGGCCTGACGACCCGGCGGACCGTGCCCCGTGACGGCGCTCACCGGTCCGCCGGGTCCGGCCACCAGACCCTTTTCCCGGGGGTACGTTGAGCGGGCGAACGGCTCATGGCTGGCAGGGTCGCCGGCTCCGCTGATCCCCGTAGGAAAGGACCACCGTGGCCGACGTGCCCGCGATAGCGATCCCCGAGGACCTCAAGCCCGCCGACGGCCGGTTCGGCGCCGGCCCCAGCAAGGTGCCCGCCACGGCGGTGGACGCGCTCGCCGCGCACGCGCCGTCCTTCCTCGGGACCTCCCACCGGCAGGCGCCGGTACGCAACCAGGTCGCCCGGCTGCGGCGCGGCCTGGCCACCCTGTTCAACCTTCCCGACGGGTACGACGTGGTGCTCGGCAACGGCGGCACCACGGCGTTCTGGGAGGTGGCCGCGTTCGGGCTGATCCGGGACCGCGCCCAGCTGGCGTCGTTCGGCGAGTTCGGCTCCAAGTTCGTCAAGGCGGTGCAGACCGCCCCGTTCCTCGGCGACCCATCGGTACGCAAAGCCGAGCCGGGCTCGGCTCCCGAGCTGACCGCCGCAGCCGGGGTCGACGCGTACGCCACACCGCACAACGAGACCTCCACCGGCGTCGCCGTACCGGTACGCCGGGTGGCTGGCGCGGACGACGGTGCGCTGATGCTGCACGACGCGACCAGCGCGGCGGCGGGGATCGAGGTCGACCTCACCGAGTCGGACGTCTACTACTTCGCGCCGCAGAAGGGGCTAGCCTCCGACGGCGGGCTCTGGATCGCGCTGATGTCGCCGGCGGCGCTGGCCCGGGCCGAGGAGATCAAGGCCACCGGGCGCTACATCCCGGCGTTCCTCGACCTGGTGACCGCGATCGACAACTCCCGCAAGGAGCAGACGTACAACACCCCGGCGCTGGCGACGATCTTCCTCGCCGCCGAGCAGGTGGACTGGATCAACGCCAACGGCGGGCTGGCCTTCTCGGCGAAGCGCTGCGCGGAGAGCGCCGGCGTGCTGTACGGCTGGGCCGACCGCTCCGACTTTGCGACCCCGTACGTCACCGACCCCGCGCTGCGCTCCCCCGTGGTCGCCACCATCGACGTCGACGACGCGGTGGACGCTTCCGTGGTCGCCAAGGTGCTGCGCGCCAACGACATCGTGGACACCGAGCCGTACCGCAAGCTGGGCCGCAACCAGCTGCGGATCGCGCTCTACCCGGCGGTCGACCCGGCCGACGTGGAGGCGCTCACCCGCTGCATCGACCACGTGGTCGAGCGCCTCTGACTCCCAGGCACCGCGACCCCGGCGCCGCTCACCCCAGGGTGGCGGCGCCGGCGCGCAGGATCAGCAGCAGCTGGGCGGTGATGTCGGCCCGGTTCCGCTCGAACGTCGGGTCGGTGACCTCACCGGTGTTGCCCGGGTCCATGGTCAACACCGGGGTGTGTACGTGTCCCGCCGGCGTCGCCAACCCGTACGCGTCCCGCAGCAGCGTGTTGCGGTACGCGATCTCGTTCGACAGGTAGCCGCCACCACCGCCCTGCACCGCGATCGAGCCCTCGGTCGGGCCGTCCGGACGGAACACGGGGGTCGTACTGCCCGCCGGGATCTCCACCACGGAGCGGTTCACCCTGGCCAGGAACGGCTGCCCGGTCGGCGCCGCCATCGCCTCCAGCGGCAGCGAGCTCGGTACGAACTCCGGCCCGGGGCCGATCCCCGGGAACACCACCGGCGCGGTCGACGTACCGCCGCCCCAGATGTTGTTGTTGTCGCCCACCGAGCTGGTGGAGCGCCGGCGCCCGTTCCAGGCTTCGATGTCGAACGCGTCGGGGCGGCCCTGGCTGACGGTGGCGATCATGTCCGCGCGCTGCCGGCCGGCGGCGTAGTGCGGCCGGAACGCGTCCTCCACCATGCCGCGATCGAAGTCGGCGTACCGCACCGGGAACACCGCCACCTCGATCTCGACCAGCCGGCCGGCCACTTCGACGATCCGGCCGTCGAGCGGTAGCACTCCCGCGCCGGACGGGTTGCCGCGCCGGATCTCCTGGTCCAGCAGGAACGGGTCGAACCCGGAGACGAACAGCTTCCGTACGCCCGGAGTGCCCTCGAACCGGCTGGAGGTGATGCCGCGGGAGACGTACTCCAGGATGCGCTCCAGCGCCGGCCGGTCGACCGCGAAGCCGGGAGTCCACTGCCGCAGCGCGGAGGTCATCGCCAGCCGGGCCCAGTACAGCGGCCGGTCGTCGCCGCCCGGCAGCGTCGCCCCGGCGGGTGCGCCGTCGCGGGCCCGCTCCACCGCCAGCTCCCACAGCCGCCGGCCGTGCCCGGTGACCACACCCCGCGCGGCCCGCTCCGACCCGGCGGCGCACAGCGCCTGCTCGAACTGCGCCACGTTGCGGTCGAAGCCGCTGCGTCGCAGCAGCTCGGTCGCCACCGGCACCGGACCGTCTCCGAGTACGCGGGTCAGCCGCTGCTCCTCGACGGTCAGCGGCACCGCGGTGTCGCGACAGCCGCTGTCCGCCGCCGCGGTGCCCACCGGCGTGACGACGACGGCGGCGAACGCCACGGCAGTCATGATCAGTCGGCGCATGATTCCTCCCCAAGGTCGCTGCAGGAACCCTGCCGCGTACGCCTCGGTAGGTCAACCGTCAGCGGAGCAGCTGGCGACCCCGCAGCGCGAGCTCCATGGCGAGCCGCTGCTCGGGGTCGCCGAGCCGATCACCGAGCAGCTCCTCGAGCTGGCGCATCCGGTAGCGCACGGTCTGGGGATGTATTTCGAGCCGCGCCGCCACCTCGTTGATCCCGCCGTGGGTCTGCAGCCACGCCAACAATGTGGCGACCAGTCGCTCCCGCTGTTTATGCGTGAGCCCCTCGAAAGGCGCCAACACCTGACGGGCCAGCTCCAGGACCAGGAATTCGTCGCCGAGAAGCACCAGGTCGGTCAGGTGATCCGTACACCAGGTAATGGGTTGTACGGGCAGCACGCCGCGCTGCACCAGATTCAACGTACGGCGCGCCACCGCCAGAGAACGGCTCGCGTGGACCAGCTCCACGGTCGGCCCGACGACCACCCGCCGGCCGTCCGGCCCGTTGCCGAGCCGGCGCAGCTGGGCCCGTGGATCGGCGGTCACCAGGCACGGCTCGGCGCTCTCCAGATCGACCAGCACATCGCGGCTGAGCTCCAGCGGCGCCCACCGGTGCCGGTCCGAACGGCACTCCAGCGCGACCGCGGCGACCCGCTCCGGCACCGTCCAGTCGGTGGTGGCGGCCAGCTCGACCAGCGTGGAGCGCGGCGGTGGCGGGTCGGCCAGCACCAGGCGCATCAGCTGCTGCCGGCGCCGCTCCAGGGCTCCGGCGTCACGTGCCTGCGCCTCGGCGTAGCCGGCGACCGCCACGGCGCAGATCTCGTCGACGTAGCTGAAGATCGCGTCGGCGACCGAGATCAACACATCCGCCGGTACGCCCATCGCCTGCCCGACCGTGCTCAGCCGGCGCCAGCACACCCGGGCGCCGACGCGTACCGCCGCCTGCAGGGAGTCCATGCTGCGGCCCTCGGCGTACTCGAGCCGGCCGGCGTTGCGGAACCACGCCCGCCACTCGTCGCGGGAGACGTTCGGGTTGCCCACGCTGTCGAAGCCCTGCCGCACCGCCTGCTCCACGCTGCCGGTGAGTACGTGGCCGAACTTGCCCTCCAGTGGCTGGGCGTACGCCGGGACCTCCCGCTGGATCTCGCGGATCATGTCGGCGACCACCCGGCCCAGCACCGGGCGCAGCCGATCGGCCAACTCCTTCGGGATGGTCGCCCAGATCTGGCGGGCGTCGCGTACCGGGGTGGCGACGGCGGCTCGGCCGCGGGACCCGCGCGTCCCGTTGGTCGCAGTCATCGGCAGCACCTCACGGGATGGGTGGGTGCCGCACCAGAAACCTACGGCACCGTACGTTACCGGACGTTAAGCTCGCCGCCGCGCGGTGTCAATGGCGGCCGTTTGTGCCCTGGAACCGCATCGGAAACTATTCGCGCGCGACAATTTCCGGATCCCGAGTTATACGAATCTGATAATCGAACCCGGCGCGCTCAGATATCGCTGTTAGGCACAGGCGCCGCGCGGTTCTTTGTCACCGTACTGACAAATAGTTTGCGGTTTCTTCCGCTGTCACGGCGTTACCTTGACGGCGCCAATCAGCCGGTGTGATTCTTCCGGCCATCCCAGCCAGACATTTGTCGAGGGAGCCTGGAATGAAACTCCTCCGCTCACGCATTCTCATCCTCGCGGCGGCGACCGCCATCGGCGCCGCCGCGCTCGCCACCGGCACCGCACAGGCCACCACCGCCACCGCGACGTCCCGGGTGGCCGCGGCGGACTTCTACACCCCGCCCTCACCACTGCCGGCCGGCGCCGACGGCGACGTGATCCGCCACGAACCGATGAACTTCTACAACGGCAGCCAGGCCACCGCGCAACGGATCATGTACCTGAGCCGCAACACCCACGGCGAGCGGATCGCGGTCACCGGCGCGATCCTCACCCCGCGCTCGCCGTGGTTCGGCATCGGCGCGCGGCCGATCATCGGGTACGGCGTCGGCACCCAGGGGATGGGCGACCAGTGCGCACCGTCGAAGATCATGGGCAGCTTCATGGAGTACGAGGACACGTACCTGTCCGGGCTGCTCAGCCGGGGGTACGCGATCGCGGTCACCGACTACGAAGGGCTCGGCACCCCGGGCAACCACACGTACGTCAACCGCGCCTCCGAGGCGTACGCCCTGCTGAACGTGGTCCGGGCCGCCCAGCGGCTGCCGGCCGCCGACCTGCCCGACGCCGGACCGGTCGCCACCTTCGGCTACTCCCAGGGCGGCGGTGCCTCCGCCGCGGCGGTCGAGCTGGCGGCGTCGTACGCCCCCGAGCTCAAGATCAAAGGCGGGTACGCCGGCGCCCCGCCCGCCGAGCTGAAGGCGGTCGGCCGCAGCCTCGACGGGCACTACGCCGCCGCGTTCCTCGGCTACGCGGTGATCAGCCTGGACACCGCGTACCCGGAGCTGGGGATCCCGGCGCTGCTCAACGAGCGCGGCACCCAGCTGTTCGCGGAGGTGGCGAAGGAGTGCATCGCCGAGAGCCTGGCCAAGCACGCGTTCACCCGGTCCGAGACGCTGACCAAGGACGGCCGGCCGGTGACCGCGTACATGGACGAGGAGCCGTTCAACTCACGGGTCAACGAACAGCGGATCGGGCTGCGCAAGCCCGCCGTCCCGACCCTGGTGCTGCACAGCTCCGGCGACGACATCGTCCCGTACGAGCAGGGCCGGCAGATGGCGCGTGACTGGTGCGCCCGGGGCGCCACGGTGCAGTTCACCACGCTGAGTACGGCCACCCACGTCGGCGCCATCCCGGAGACCGCCAACCACGTCTTCCCGTGGCTGGAGCAGCGCTTCGCCGGGATCCCGGCCGGCGGCAACTGCGGCCGGTTCTGAAACTCCCGGCCGGCGCCGGTCGCGTGGGCGCGGGCGCCGGCCGGGCTCCACCCACCGCCCTGCGGGAGCGGGTGACTGGGATGCTGGCGATCGGTGTGGTAAGGCGGCCGGAGCGTCGGCGCGTCCCACCCGGATGCCGTAAGGTTCCGCGTACTGTGACCAGCACAGGCGAGTGAGCGTCGCGGGCCCGTCGGGGCCATGGGGTGGAGCGACCCACGCGCTGAGCCATTCGGCTGAGGGGACGGAGGACAGCGATGCGGCCGGTACGCTTCGTGGCCCTCTCTGAGGACGGTCAGGCACTCGTGCTCTCCGACGAGGTGGGCCGCCTTCTCACACTGCCGCTCGATGATCGGCTCAGCAGCGCGGTCCGCCACGACAAGCAGGCGCACGGCCAGCTCGCGATGTCGATGGAGATGTCCCCCGCCCTGTCCCCCCGCGACATCCAGGCCCGGATCCGCGCCGGCGACTCCGCCGAAGAGGTGGCCCGGGTCGCCAACGTCCCCGTCGACCGGGTGCTCCGCTACGCCGGCCCCGTGCTGCAGGAGCGGGCGATGCTCGCCCAGCACGGACGGCGTACCAGGCTGCGCAGCTCGGAGTCCGGAGAGAGCCTCGCCGAGGTGATCGACAAGCGGCTCGCCGAGCACGGCGTGGACGCCGAGAAGGTCTCCTGGGACGCGTACCGCCGGGAGGACGGCACCTGGCGGATCGTCGCCAGCTGGCCCAGCGGCAAGGCCACCGCACAGGCGGTGTGGCAGCTCGACAAGGCCCGGCAGGTGATCACCGCCCACGACGACATGGCGCAGTTCCTGTCGGCGGAGCGGCCCGCGCCGCTGCTCGGCCAGGAGCCCGCGCCCGAGCCGGAGCTGTCCCGCCCCACCCGCGACGCGGTACGCGCGCTCCGCGAACACGGTGGCCACGAGCCGATCCGCCCCACCCGCGACATCGCCTCGCTGGACACCAACGAGATCACCGGCGGGCGCGGCCGCGGCGGCAGCCGCGACGTCACCCCGAACCGGGAGCCGCTACGCCGGGACGCGCTGCGCGCGGCGCTCGAGCGGCCGCTCGGCGAGACGGTGAAGTCCGGGTCGGAGGACACCGGCCCGGCGCGCAAGGACGAGCCGGCCGCCCCCGCCGCCAACCACAAGTCCGACTTCCGCTCCGAGGACGACACCGACACCAAGGAGATCCCGGCGGTGCCGTCGCTGGCGGTGCTGCGCGGACGGCGTAGCGACACCGGCTCCGGCAAGTCCCGCTCGGGTGACCGGGCTTCCCTGCCGAGCTGGGACGACGTCCTCTTCGGCGGGAAGTGACGACGGGCGCAGTGTGCTCGCAAGCTGGCGCTTGCTCGCCATAGTCGTCACTTCTTGCTAGTCGGGGGGACGACCCCCCGAGCCCCCCGAAACCCCCACCACCGCGAGGCCAAACCTCCACCACCGCCAGGTAAAACCCCACCGCCGCCGGGCCAAACCACCACCGCCGCCGCCGGGCGGAACCCCCACGCCGCCGCCAAGCGGAAACCCACCACCCCCAACCCCCGAAACCCGGGCTCCGGAGGTTGGCGATCCACCAAGATCGCTGTTTGGGGAACGTTGCGGTGCGCCGCGT
>JBOGDF010000187.1:0-10803 GCA_050701635.1 Micromonosporaceae bacterium
GTCTCCGGCCATGCGGTGCCCGGCAGCCGGTCCGCGATCAACCCGAGCCGGTACGCCTCGTCCGGCGTCTCCGCCCGCAGCGCGAGCGCGCCGACCCGGGCCCGTACCGCCGGATCGCCCGACCCGGCCTTCCACGCCGCGACGTCGAAGTCGGCCGGCAGTCGCATCGCCGTACTGGCCGGCTCGGCGCCGCGGCCGCGTGCCAGCCCGGACGGCGCCGGCCCGGACGGCGCTGGTCCGGAGCGCGCGGTGGACAGCTGCGCGGTGAAGAGGTGTTCGGTCGGCTCAGGGCCGGTGAGCTGCACGGCGGTGGTGGCGCCGCCGGAGGTGCCGATCACCACGTCGGCGGTACGCAGCTGCACCCCGTGATCGGCCAGCCCCGCGACCAGGCCGAGCTGCCAGGCGGCACCCGCCAGCCCGCCGCCGCCCAGCACCAGGGCCCGCGTCGGCGCCATCTAAGGGAACCGCCGCATCTACGGGAACCACCGTGCGAGCGCGGTCGCGGCGCCGTCGGCCGCCACGTCGCCGGTGACGTACGTGGCGGCGTCGCGTACCGCCTGCGGGGCGTCGCCCATCGCGACCGAGCAGCCGGCCCAGGCGAACACCGGTACGTCGTTGGCGCCGTCGCCGATCGCCAGGGCATCGGCCGGCGCGACCGCCAGCTGCTCCGCGACCGCCACCACCGCCGCCGCCTTGGAGAGCCCGGCCGGGCGGATATCCAGCCAACCCTCCACTTCGGAGGCCCACACCACGTCGTGACCGGTGGTCGCCGCGATCGCCGCCGCGCTGATCGCCGCCCTGGGGTGGGCGTGGGCGCGGCACGCCATCCGGGTGACCGGTGCGGCCAACAGCTCCGGCAACGGCTGTGCGGCGACCGGGGTCAGCGGCAGACCCGCGCAGAACCCCGGGGTGGCGCGGAAGCCGTGTGCCCCTTCCTCTACCGCGAACTCCGCTCCAGGGAGCGCCGCGGCCAGGGCCTTCGCCACCGGCGCCGCGTCGAAGGTGACCCGGTGCCGGAACGTACGGCTGTCCAGGTGGTACGTGATCCCGCCGTTGCCGCACACCAGCCAGCCGTTGTCGAGCCCGAGCTGCGAGAGCGTGTCGAAGCACAGCAGGATGGTGCGCGCGGTGGCCACCACGACCGGCACGCCGGCTGCCCGTACCTTCGCCAGTGCGGTGCGTACCGCCGGAGACGGCGGGCCTCCGGTGAAGCCCGGCCCCGGCACCACCGTGCCGTCCAGGTCGATCACCACCAGCCGTGGTCGCCAGTGCGGAGACCTCCCGTTGTCGATCACCCGGCCGCCTCATCGGTAGCAGTTACGATAGGCGCCAGTCTATGTAACTATTTGGCTGGTACGCGCCAGAAGCTGGCCGATTTTGCCAGAGGCACGTCGAGCAAGGCACGTCGAGCAACACGGGGGGCAACGTGGACGGAGCGCGTCGTGCCGTGCGCCGTGTCGTTCCGGCGGCACCGGATCGTGCCGCCGGCGACGGGACGCTCTCGCACGCCCCGTCGCTGGGTGTGCTGGACCTGGCGGCGATGCGTCCGTTCACCGAGAAGGCGCCGCGGCGGGTCGACCTGGACGACGCGGCGGCGCACCGGCTGGTCTCCGCGCTGACCGCCAGCTCGGATCGCGCTGTCGGCGATCTGGTCGCCGAGCTGGGTCACCGGGTCGACACCAGCCCCACGGCGGTGCTGCACCACCTGCTGACGCACAAGCGGTTCCGGCGGGGACCGCGCCGCAACTTCCCGCTCCCGGTGCTGCACGACCGCATCCGCCGGTACGTCGATGCGGGCGAGCCGGTGCCGGTGGCGATGCAGGGCTTCCCGTTCAAACAGTGCGACAACGGGCTGAAGGCGGCAGGTCCGCTGCCGGATATCGCCGATCTCGGCGCCATGCTGCGGCTGGTCGAGCTGCAGCGGGCGTTCACGGCGTACTACCCGCCTGGTCTGAACTTCCTGGTGATGTACGACGGCGGCTACCACCGGCCCCGGCCCCGCGCCGACCTCGACCACTACCGGGCCGCACTCCGGGAGCTGGAAGAGCTGGCTGGACTCGCCGGTGCCCTGGTCTGGCGGGACAAGCACGACGTGGTGGCGGACAGCCTGGGCGCCGCGGCCACGCGGCGGGCGGAGTGGATCGGCCGCTACCAGGAGCTGATTGATCGGCTGGTGCAGCCCGCCGCCGCCACCCACGACTCGTACGCCGCCGAGGCTCTGATCGCATTCGAGCTGCCGCCGCGGGTGCCGCGGTTCGGTGCGCTGTATCGCTCGCTGGTGTATTCGGTGCCGGTGCCCTCGCCGACCGGCGTGCCGTCTCCCGAGTGGTCGCGCCAGGTGCTCGCCGAGCTGTTCCACGTCGACGACCCGGCGGCGCCCGCGGCGTTACGCCTGGCGCGTCGCGCCGTGCTCCGCCGGGCCTGGGACGACACCGTACGGTACGTGGCGGTCGCCGCGGCGGACCAGCGTTGCCAGGTCGACCAGTCGCTGCCGCCGCACCTGCGGCTACGTTCCGGGATCACCGGGCAGGGCGAGATCGGGCTCACGTACCTGGGTGGTTCGGCGCTGTTGCCGTGGCACGGCACCGGCTGCGTGGACCGCCGGGCGCAGGTCGCCGTGGATTTCCGGGTGGCACTGCACGATCGCGGGTTGGTGCCGGTGCACTGCCCGGTGATCGGAGCCGACCAGCCGTTCCTGATGGTGCCACCGGAGTTCGTCGCCTCCGACGCCGCGTTGGCCCCCGAGCTGTTGAGGCGGATCCGACTGCGCCGCCGCTGAGGCCGCGCCGCTGAGAGGAGAACCATGCCCGAGCTGACCGAGACCAGGCTTCCGTTGTCGTACCCCCAGCAGCTGTTGTCGGTGCTGGACCTGCTGCACGTCGGAGGTGCCCGCGGACCGCAGTTCGTGATCACCATGGGCTCCCGGCTGCGTGGCGTCTTGGACGAGCAGGCGCTGCGTACGGCGGTCGACGACGTGGTGGCGCGGCACGACGCGCTGCGGGCGGTGATCTCCGATCAGGAGCAGGTGGTCTCGCCACCGCTGCCCGGCCGGTTCACCGTCGTGGACATCGGTACGCCGGACCCGGAGGACCGAGCCGAGCGCGCCGAGAAGTTCCTCGAAGAGCTGGACGCCGGCACGTACCCGGCCGACGTACCGCCGCTGCTGTGGGTTTTCCTCGGGCGGATGGCGCCCGACGACGCGGTGCTCGGCGTGGTGGTGCACCACAGCGTGACCGACGCCTGGTCGGTGGATCTGGTGATCCGGGAGCTGGCCGCCTGCTACGCCGCGCGGGTCGAGGGCGGTGAGCCACAGCTGCCGCCGGCGGCGCGCTACGCCGACCACGTGGCGGCCGATCAGGCCACGGCGGACCGCCCCGGTGCGCTGGACTACTGGCAGCGGCACCTCGACGGGATGCCGCTGCCGACGGTGCCGGCCGACGGCGTACGGCCGCCCGGCGGCAGGCCGGTGAAGGCGAAGGCGCGATTCGTCATCCCGCCGGAGCTGGTGGCCGACCTGGCGGCGACCAGTCGCGCCGCCCGGTGCACCCAGTTCATCACGCTGCTGACCGGGTACGTGGTGCTGCTGCACCGGCACACCGGCGACCCGGACGTGCTCACCATGACGCTGAACTCCGGTCGTGGCCGCCCCGAGGTGGACCACCTCGTCGGATACCTGCTGAACCCCGTACCGCTGAGATTTGATCTGGGGGGCGACCCGACGTTGCGGGACTGCCTGGCGCTGGCACGGCAGACCTGCCTGGACGCGTACCGGTACGAGGTGCCGGTGCTCAAACTGATCCAGGCGGTGCCCGCCGCGGCGGCCGCGCTCGCCGATCCGCGCTCGCTGATGGTGCCGTTCCAGTACCTGCCGACGCAGGAGCGCACCGAGGAGCTACCGTTCGGCCCGGGCTGCACCCGGCAGGGCGTCAAGCGTCACGCCAGCCGCCAGCAGCAGGGCGTGGCGATGCCGCTGGACGGGCTCTGGACGCTCCAGCCCGAGCGGAGCGGCGCCCTCGCCGGCACCATCGACTACACCCCTGAGGTGTTCACCGAAGCCACCGCAGCGTCGATGGTCACCGGCTTTCTATCGGTGGTACGCCAACTCGCCGCCCATCCCGACCGCAAGCTCAGCGAGGTCACCCTCGACTAACGAAGTCGCGTCACACCAGCACGCTTAGAACAATTCGCCGGAGTCTGGAGAAGAGCGGCCCAAGAATTGTCGTACCCGCGTTTTATGGTGTGGGTATGACGCTCGCGGGGGAGTTCACCGGATCGCATCCGGCGGTCGGTGCGCTGGCGGGTGCGCGTGAAGCAGGTCGCTCGCGTTTCGCAGTGCTACGCCCCATGCGCGTTTAGAGTCGGGGTTAGTAGAATCGCTGCGAGCGACGCTGGGCCAGGCGGCAATCCGTTCGGCTTGTGCCCGGTCCTCAGCCGCCTGATGCTCCTTATCGCGGTTACGTTCCACCTTGAGCACTTCCCAAGCTGCTCGGCCAGCAAGCACTGCGGCAACTAATGCGCCAAGGCTCATGACTGCGCCGATCCATGTGGGCACGTCGCCCATATCAAGGCTCATGGTCCAGCAGCCTGCCCGATGCGATAGCCAGGCTCAAGCGGCGGTGTGACACGCTTCGGAGCGTGACCGACAATCCTCCGGCCCCAGAGCCGCCCCGCTGGCAGACGCACGGCGAACGCACCATCTATGACAGCCCCTGGGTGCGCCTAGTCCAGGTCGACGTCGAGCCACCGGATGGCAAGCGCTGGTGGCATCACGTGGTGCGCTTGCAGACGGTGGCCGTGGCCATCGTGCTCGATGACGCCGATCGGGTGCTGCTGCTGTACCGGCACCGCTTCGTAACCGACTCCTTCGGCTGGGAACTGCCCGGCGGCATTGTAGGTGCCGGGGAAGATGGTGCCGCAGCGGCATTGCGCGAGACGGAGGAAGAGACCGGCTGGCGACCAATTGGGAAGCCCGAGCACCTGGTGAGCTTTCAACCAATGCCCGGCATGGTCGATGCGCTGCACGAGGTGTATGTCATGCGCGGTGCCCAACATATCGGTGAGCCAACCGACACAGAGGAGGCCGGTCACGTCGAATGGTTGCCGCTGAGCGAAGTGCGGGAACATATTCGCCGTGGCGATGCCGTTGGTTCTGGCACCTTAATCGGGCTGCTCTATCTCCGAGCGCTCAGCGAGCCGCAATCCGGCTAACAATGGCCTAGCCTGCTGGCAGCACCGCATGCAATCGTTGGATCCGCCGCCGCTGCCTAGCCGAGCCAACGCGGTCGGCTAGACGGCCTGCGCGCTTCAATTGCTCGCGGGCTTCGGTTTGCTGGTTCGTGGCCACGAAGGCTTGCGCGAGATCAACATGCAGACCGGCCCGCGCTCGATTAAACGTGGCATCCAGGCGTTGTAGGGCCGTACCCAGCTCGTCAATCGCGGTTGCCTCGCCGAGCGAGGCTAGGGCACTCCCGCGCCACCGGCTCAGGTGATGCTCGTCCAACACAATGTACGGCAAGTCCGGATGCACGGTTTCATTTGGCAGGAGGCTCTGCGCAGCATCGAACGCGCGCTGCGTCTGGTAGGCGTCGCCAGCGACAGCCCGGGTCTCGCCCTCGACAGCCAATAGCCAGGCTTGCAGCAGCTCGGGTACGGACGTCTTAGCGACCGATCGCGCGTAGGTCGCAAGTTCACTCGCCCGCGCATTCTCGCCCAGATCAAGCAGCACGTACGCCTGTTCGGCCATCGCATGCACCAAGGCGGACCGCGAACGGCCTTCTCTGCCCGCGTCTTTGGCTGCTTCATAATGGTGCCAGCTTACAGCGAGCTGGCCTAGATCCAGCGTTTGCCAACCAGCCAAGGCGGCAGCGTCAGCGTAGAGATCGGCCAAGGCTTCACGTTGATTCGGTGCGACCGCATAAGCCCGTAGCTGTTTCAGAGTACTTAAATAACCGCTCATGAGGCTTTCGGCGCTGCGGGCACCAAACATCCGGTCAAACTCGCGAATCCGGTCAGCTTGCCCTGCTAGCAGTAACAGGGCTTCGGTGTCAACGGCGGCCGAACTCCGCAACCACTCGCGTAGCTCGGCAGTTGCGTCGTCGTCAATGGCGGATACGACATGGTTAACGGCGGGCGGTATTGCACTAATGGCGACTTCGAAACGCACCTTGGCGTCATCGGCGGCTTGCGCCAAGGCGGTATCCAAAATGGCTTGCATGTGCGGCCGAGGCTGGACGGCCCGGCCGCCGGCTTCCCACTTGGAAACAGTTCGGGTAGCGATGCCCAGACGCTCGGCAAAGGCACGCACGCTGAGACGCAACGCGTGCCGGAGCGCCCGCGCCTCCTCGCCTGTCCAAGTCCGAACACCGCTCAGGAGAGCATCCCCTTCCGTCTCTGGCATCCAACCAGGTCAGAGCGGTTCCAGTCCACGTAAGTACCACGGAAGTGCAACAGACCGTCATTGGAGCGCTACGCCTAGCTGAGCAGGCTAAACGCAAGGCACCGGGGCAGGTGCCGGGCTCCGGAACCGGACAGTCAGCCGCCCGAGGGGGACGGCTGACCACCCCTCCCGACCTGTTCCGACCCCGCCTGCCTCGGTGTCATCCACTCCGCGAAGATCGGGTTAAGGACGGTGAACGGTAGTGGCGGCAGTAACGCCGTGCGACCAACCGCCGGGCGTCTGGCTGCTAGAAGAACTGATCTGGTGCCTCATATGCAGCCGCCAGATGGTGCCAGCGCCACGCGTGGACGGCTCGCGCTACTACTCCTGCGGTATCGACTGCCCACAGCCTGACCTGCGAGCCGTGGGCGTCGAGCAAGACCTGATGCTGCCGGCGCTGGTACGGGCGTACGTCGTCCTGTACGGCGTCGGGCGGGCGGACGTGACAGTCGACGGGGAGCACGCTGCGGTGTCATGTGCGCTGAGCTTCACGGGCGCTACGCCGTGGCGTGAGCCAGGCGAGCTGGTGGTGTCCGACGAGGAGCGGAACGCCTGGCTGCGCTGCGACCCTCGGAACCATCGCGCAGTGCTCCTCACCGCGTACCTGCGCGTGACCGTGGACGCTGCGGGCACCGTGATCCCGGTCTGGCGGTACGCCGAGGTTGCGCAGCAGACTTCGGGAGCGGCAACCCGATGATGACCGAGCCCCGACCGCCCGAGTTGTATCCGCCACCTGGCGAGCCCGTGCCGTGTGCTTGGTGCAGCGGGCCGATTGTGAACACGCCGATTGGCTGGATGCATCTGGACCAGTACCGAGCCCTGGAGGGGTGGCTGTGCCCCGAGCCGCACATGAGCGTGGCTGCACCCCAAATCGAGAAGCGGGCTGAAGGCCGGGCATCCGTTCCGCCACCGCCTGCCAGTCCGTCGCCCCGGCCACGGCCGACGCCGATTCCGCCACGCAAGGATCCACAAGAAGCACCGCAGGAGTGGCCACCGTCAAGCAATACACAGTGGTGGGAAAACCGCCAATAGCCAATTTCCCTCGCGCTTCACCCCTCACCCCGAAAGAACTGTCGTCATGGCTGGACTGTCCATCATGTTGTTGACCGGACTAGTGCTCGGCTGGGTTGCTGGCCGCCGATTTCAGAAGGCCTCCCGCGGCTGGAGTGACTACCGCGCTCGTAAAGCCGAGCTGCCTGGACTGCGAGCGATTGCCATTCTGCTGACACGGAATGCGTTCTTGTTCGTGGTCCTGGCGGTCGTGGTTGCGGCACTGGCGCTTTACAGCCTCTCCTCGGAAGGGATGTGAAGTGCGCAGTCCGTTCGACGCCGACAACCGCCCGCCACTGGAGCCGCCGGCGAAGCTCGATCCTGACGTTGCGCCGTACTGGTCCATCGTGGCCGACCAGTGGCAACCTGAGGACGAGGTACGGGACCGGATTCTGGTGGGCATGCTGGCACGGGCCGACCAGTCCACAGTGGTTCCGGTAGTGCGCGAGCGCCTGACGGTCGAGGCTGAGCTGGTGCTGGCCGACCACCGACCAGACGCCAAGGGGCGATGCTGCCTCTGCACGGCCGAGTGGGATCTGATTGGCGGCGTTCCGTATCCCTGTTGGAGCGTGCGGCTGGCACGGCTGGTGGTCCCCGATGCAGATGTGGCACAGTCCGAACGCCGTCCGTGATTCCTAAGGAGACCGTCCGTGTCGGTTGATGACATCAAGGCCAGTGCCGATGCCGCCCGCCAAGCCATCCAGAGCGCCCTGACCAGTGCCCAAGCGGCGATGAGCGAGGCGAACGACCTTGCGCAGGATGCTGCCGCCCGAGGGTGGGAAGGCGTGGCGCGCACCGTGATGGCGGCCCAAAGCGCCCTGGAGGCAGTCGCCTCCAGCCTTGGCAGCGCCCATGATGCATCGGATGGTGCTGCTCGTGGCGCAGTCGAGATTACGAGCCAGCTCGCGCCCAAGGACATTGCCGATCGCGCTGCTGGAGTGATCGCCCAGCACGACCAGGCGGTCAGTGGGATCGACGCAGCCAACGGCAGCATTGGCGAGGCATACCAGTACGCGCAGCAGGTGGAGGCGGACCGGCTGATCGCGGTGGTGGCGGCTGTGGCGGACAGCTTGAGCACGGCGAGACAGTCGGTCGAGGCCGCGAAGAGCACCGCCCGGGCCGAGCACCAGGAGGCTCAAGCCTGGGGAAAATGAGTCCGGGCGGTGGTGGCTCATCGGCACCGCCCGCAGCAACGTCCTCTGTACCGAGTTTCGTTCGACGGCTGGCGGCTGAGCTGCGCGTTCCAGCGGGACGTAAGGTGGCCGGCGTGTTGGCCGACGCCAGCGGCAACACGGTTGGCCCGACGTTGGCGAACGGTTCGCGCTACCAACACGCGGACAACCAAGCGACACTACAGCCGGATGGGAAATGGCGGCGGTTGACTGTGGCGCGTGCCCACGTTGAGGGGCATGCAGCAGGCATCATGCGGGAGCGGCGAGAGCACCGGGATATGCACCTGGTCATCACCCAGCGGCCCTGCGAGGGCGACCTGGGATGCGACGCGATGCTGCCTGCCCTGCTTCCGGCTGGATCGCGGCTGACCGTGTGGGTGCGGGAGACGGAAGGTGCGGAGCCGAAGAAGTGGCGGACGTACCCTGGCACTGGAGAGGGAGTGCTATGAGCTATACAGCTTGGTGGGACTTGGATTCGGCAGACATCGCTGACGCGGCAGGCGTCCGCAAGGTCATCGAGGAGGCCGCGGACCTCCTTTACCCGCACGGCGGGCAGGGCATTGTGATCCGGCTTGGGGATGGCGAGGAGACCGAGGCACCGCTGCGCATTGACATTGATGCTGTGGTTGGACGGGCGGCCGTGTCCTGGAAGGGCGTGCCAGGGATTGAGCCGGGCGTGGAGGCAAGCCAAGCGCTCACCGTTGGCGATGACCCGTATGAGCCGCCGGTGACCATTCCGGCGGAGCGGGCGCGGGTGACGCCGGAGATGGCGATTCGGGCGGCTGAGGAGTATGTCAGGACTGGGGAGCGGCCAGGCGGATTGGAGTGGGAGCCGGTTGTATAGTGAGCGGCCAGAACGCCGAGTCACGAGAAGCAGACGGCATGGGCTCGCGGAACCCCCCTCCTTGAACCAGTAGACCGGCAATTGCCCTAGAGATAGGAAGTCCAGTCTCTTCCTCAATCCACATCCACTGTCCGACCGGATTAATCTCTAGGAAGTGATATCTCTCGTCCGAGCCCACGGCGAAATCGACAGCCGCATAGCGGCCGGAATTCGTACCACCGGAATATGTTGACCCGGCACGAAGACCAATCCGCAACCATTTCCGAATACCCCAGCGCGAATAGCAGCGGCAGCCATTACTGGGGGCGGCGGGCGATCAGGACTTCGCTACGGATCGGTTCGGCGAACCCGCCGTCCGGCTCGATCGCGGCCAGGGTTTCGCGGAGGTCGGACTGGAACGCGGCGGCGTTGCCGCCGAGGGCCGCCGGGGTGGAGTCCGGGATCGTCATCTGGAGCCCGACGAGGGAGTCCACGTCGTGGCGGCGTACCCAGCGGACGTCGTACGACTCCACGTGGGAGAAGGCCGAGGCGTGCAGGGCGTCGCGGTGGGCGCGGCGTACGTCGGAGTAGGTCCGTACGTCCGAGCTGGAGTCGCCGCGCCAGCGGCGGCGGAACGGGATCCAGCGCTGGCGTACGGCGATCACGGCGTCCGCCCACTGCGGACGGTGTTCGACGTCGGGGCCGGTGCCGCTCATGCCGCCGGTGACCACCACGACGGCGCCGGCGGCGCGCACCATCGCATCCAGCGTGGACAGGGTCGCCGCGCGGTCCATCCAGTGGAACGAGGCGGCCATCACCACCAGGTCGAACGCGCCGAGGTCGAGCCGGGGGAGCGTCGCCGAGTCACCGCGTACCCACGAAAGGTTGGTTATCCCACGGGATGCCGCGAGCCGTACGCCCTCGGCCAGCATGTCCGGGTCCGGGTCCACCGCGACGATCTCGGCGACGTGCCGGGAGAGCGGAAACGCCGCCATCCCCGGGCCGCTGCCCAGGTCCAGGGCCCGCTGCCGGCCGTCCAGCCCGAGCCGCTCGGCCAGCTCCGTGAACACCTCGTCGGGATAGTCCGCGCGATACCGGGCGTAGTACGCGGCGGCCCCGGCGAACAGCTCGGGCACGTCGGTCACTAGGGCACCATCCTTTTTGCAGGGCCTGAGAGGGTTCCTGTTGTAGGGACTCGGCGGGAGCCGGGGTGATGGCCTGGTTCGGTTGCCGGAGAACGGCCACCATGACACTGCCGCCCCCGGTTCTCCCGGGGCCGCGGACCGGCCACAGAGGGACGCGCCGTAGAGCGCCAGTTAGTG
>JBOGDF010000188.1:0-10793 GCA_050701635.1 Micromonosporaceae bacterium
GCGTAGCCGGCTGCGGACCCACCGGCGACCCGCGCGTCAACGGCTCGGCCTCGCCGAGCCCGGCACCCAGCAGGAACCCCAGCGCGGCGGCGCCGGACGAGCGGCAGGGCGCACCACTGCGGGCGTTCCCGACCTGCGGTCCGGCGCCCACCGCCGGGCCGGCGTCCGCCCGGGACGCGGTCAAGGGACTCGTACTGCCGCCCGGCACGGTGGTCACCGGATCGACCCGGCAGGGCAAAACTTTGAACATTTCCGGGTACGTCGCGCTGACCCCGGTACGGATCCGGCAGTTCTACGAGAAACGTACCGAGCTGACGTTCTACACCATCGAGGACGAGGTATTCGAAGCCGAGATCTTCTTCGGCCAGCCCGACGGGCGGCGGGCGTACGTGAAGGCGAAGCCGGCCTGCCGTACCGCGAGCCGGCTGGTGATCGTGATCGCGTCGGCCGCATCACCGACATAACCTGGCATCCCGCCCGGCGCCGGAGGGCCTCCGAACCCTGCGCAACCCCAACGGGTGGTGACGTAGTAACGCTGGATCGAGCAGCGCCGATTTCTGGGCAGCAACCCGCCTCAGCGGGCGGTTGCGCGCTGCACACCACCCCGGACGCAGCGCAGTCCTTCCTCAAGGAGCTCAGATGGCACGTCGTACCCGCGGCCGGGCCGTGGCGGTCACCTCCGTCACGCTGCTCGTGCTCGCCGGAGTGGGGGGTGGCACGGCAATCGCCGCGACACCCACGGGGGGCACGGTCTCACCGACCGCACCGGAAGTAACTTGGCAGGGCGCCACGTACGCCGCTTCGGCGATCGTGGACCCGGCAGCCTGTATCGGCGGAGTCACCTGCGACGAGTACGCACTGACCGTCGACGTGCCGGCTTCGTACTGGAACGACAAGGTCGGCGGCGCCGAGGTGAGCATCACCTGGGGCGACGTGAGCAACGACTTCGACCTCTACATCTACAACGCCGCCGGTGACACGGTGGCCTCCTCCGCCGCCGGAAGCACCACCAGCGAGTCGGCGGTGATCCCCAGCGCCTCCGGTACGTACACCGTGGTGGTGGTGCCGTGGCTGGTCACCAACTCGTCCTACCAGGGCGCGGCGAAGTTCGTCAGCCAGGCGATGCCCGACCCGGGCGGCCAGGTCGGCGGGCCCGCGGCGTACCGCGGCTACCAGACCAACGGCACGCTGCCGGCGACGATGCCGCAGTCGACCCCGGCGAAGGCGCGCAAGTCCTCGCTGCCGATGTTCCGCTCCACCGACATCGGTCACGAGGCGGCGGAGCCCACCATCGGCGTCGACACAACCGGTAACGCGTTCTACGCCGCCGGCGCCTTCGACGGACCGGCCGGCCTGGCGCGTACCGAGATCTGGCGCTCCACCGACAGCAACGCCTCCTGGTCCGAGGTGACCCCGATCGCCCCGGTGGTGGGCGAGGTCCCGCCGACCACGCTGGACCCGTACATCTGGGTGCACCCGGGACGCGACCGGGTGTTCTCGATCGACCTGTACGTCGGCTGCTCCTACCTGTCGTACTCCGACAACAAGGGTCAGAGCTGGAACACCAACCCGCTGGCCTGCGGTGACTTCGTCAACGACCACCAGACGCTGTTCTCCGGCCCGGCGCCGGCAGGGCTGCCGACGCTGGATCCGGCGTTCCCGGAAGCGCTCTACTACTGCTTCAACCGGGTCGCCGACTCGTCCTGCGGTCGTAGCCTCGACGGCGGCAAGACCTTCCTCAAGGCCGGGCTCCCGGCGTACGAGGGCGTCGACGAGAACGGGCAGCTGTGTGGCGGTCTGCACGGTCACGGGCAGGTTGACCCGCAGGGTCGCGTACTGCTGCCGAAGGGCCACTGCGGCGAGGCCACGCTGGCGATCTCCTCCGACGGAGCGATGACATGGACCCGCAAGGTGGTGAGCCAGATCCCGATCTACGGGCACGAGGGGTCGATCGCCGCCGACAAGTCCGGCAACCTCTACTACGCGTTCCTGGACGAGCGGGACCAGCTGCCGTACCTGACGGTCTCCCGGGACCACGGCCAGACCTGGAGCAACGCCATCATGGTCGCGCCGCCGGCGGTCAAGGAGGCGCAGTTCGCGCATGTGGTCGCCGGTGACGACGGCCGGATCGCGATCAGCTTCGTCGGCAACCGCTCCGGCGACGACAGTGACCCGAGCCGGCCGTGGGACCACTACGTGACCATCACCGAGAACGCGCTGGCGACCAGCCCGTTGTGGCTGTCGAACATCACCAACGCGCAGGGCGACCCGGTACACCGGGGCGAGTGCGCCGGACGGTGCGGCAACATGTTCGACTTCCTCGACGTGGTCCTGTCGCCGGTGGACGGCTCGGTCTGGGCCACCGTGGTGGACACCTGCACCGACGCGAAGAACGGTTGCGCCAGCAACCCGTCGAACGGCCCGGAGGACGCCCGGGGCATCGCGATCAGCCAGATCGCCGGCCCCATGCTGTACGCCACGATGCCGTGCACCAACCCCCGGAAGTGCTGACCGGCGGGTGACCTGCTGAGGCCCTGGCGGGCGTACGCCGCCAGGGCCTCGGTGCGTGTCAGGTCATGCCGGGGCACCGGGCACCGAGCCGGTGACGAAGCCGGCCAGCACCGGGGCGAGCTTGGCGGGCTTCACCGCGTGGCCCACACCTTCCTGCACCACCAGCTCGGCGCTGGGCAGCACCTCGGCGAGCGCCCGCGAGCCCTGCCGCAGCGGCGACGGCGACTTGGAGCCGTACACCACCTGCGCCGGCATCGAGACCGGGGCGAACTCCGCCGGGTCGAGCGCAGCGCCGTACATGGTGTGCTTGCCGAGGGCGGCCCAGTCGTAGCCGAGGGTGTGGGCGTTGGCGAGCAGGCCCTTCCACATCGGCATCACTCGCATCGTCCAGACCACAAAGGACGGTACGCCGATCGCGTTGCGCATGAAGTGCTTCACCGCGCCCGCCCGGTCGCCCGCAGCCACCAGCTCGTCCTGCCGCTCGGCGTAGTCGGGGGTCGGGTAGTTGTGGCCGGGGTCGACCATGAACGGCACCTCGTACACCGAGACCCGGTTGACGCCGATGCCGGCGGCCGCGGCGCGCACCGCGAGCGCGCCCCCGGAGGACCAGCCCCAGATCGCCGCCGAGCCGCCTTCCGCCTCGATCAACGCGGAGATGTCCTCGATCTCGCGCTGCAGCAGGTCAGCGTCGGTGGCGGCGCCGTTGTCGGTGGAGTCGCCACGCCCGCGCCGGTCGTAGTTGATCACGGTGCAGCGGTCGGAGAGCAGCCGCGCCAGCTCCCGCATCTCCGGCGAGCTGCGGTCCGCCAGTGCCGGCGCCACCAGGACCACCACCGGCCCGCTGCCGGTGCGGTCGTACGCGATCGTGCTGCCGTCCTTCGACGTCACTGTGTGCATCGGAGTTCCCCTTGTCCTGCGTGTCTGGTCGTCGCAGGGGTAGACCGGGCCGATCCGGAAAACTCATCGCACCCAGGCCGCCGCCTATCTCACCGACTCCACCGCACAGGGCAGGTTCGGCGCGGATGCCAGGCGCTTGTCATCAGTCAACAGTACGACGTTCAGCGCGGCGGCGAGCGCGACGTACAGGCCGTCGTAGAACGTGACGTTGTCGCGTAGCCGCCAGGCCGCTGCGGCGAGCGCGCCGCGATGGTCGTGGCGGAGATCGACCAAAGCCGGTGCCGTGTGCAGTACGGCCTCGGCGTGCGCCCGTGACATCTCGCCCCGGTGCGCCATCCGGCGCAGCACGTTGCCCAGCTCGGCGTCGATCAGGTGCGGAGCGTGGCAAGTGTCCCTGCCGAGTCGCTTCCGTAGGCCACGAGCGTGCGGGACATCATCGGTGGTCGCGAAGATCAGCGCCGAGGCATCGACGACAACCGCCGCCGGTGCGGGCTCGATCGACTCGGAGGCAACCGCGGCACCGATCTCGCCCATCAGCGCCGATCCGCTTCGATGTCCCGCACGATGTCGTCAGCGGACGCACCGACCGGCCCGTACTTCGCCAGCGCGGCCTCGATGGACGCGACCGCCTCGTGCTTCGCCGGTCGGTTCGCCATCTCGACGATCTGGTCCCGCATGTACGCCTGGATCGACTTGCCCTCGGCACGGGCGCGGCGCCGGATCACCTCGTACGCCCGCTCAGGAATCTCTCGCACTTGAATCGTCGCCATAGCGCCAGAGTAGCGCAACAGCGCTGAAGTAGCGCTACACGACGGTTTCGCCGGTGACCAGGTACGCGATCTGCTTGCCGGCGTTGACGGCGTGGTCGGCGTACCGCTCGTAGAACCGGCCGAGCAGGGTGATGTCGATGGCGGCTTCCACGCCGTGGGTCCAGTCGCCCAGCACCACCTCGAACAGCTTGCGGTGCAGCGCGTCCATCTGGTCGTCGTCGCGCTCCAGCTCCAGCGCCTTGGAGGTGTCGCGGGTGTCCAGCACCAGGGTGGCCTTGTCCGCCATCCGGTACGCCACCTCACCCATCTCCCGGAACACGTCCACCAGCTCCGGCGGTACGGCAGGATGCGGGTGCCGCATCAACACGATCTTGGCGACGTGCTGCGCGAGGTCGCCCATCCGCTCCAGGTCACCGGCGATCTTCAGCGCGGTCAGCACCATCCGCAGGTCGCCGGCGACCGGCGCCTGACGGGCCAGCAGCTCGGTGGCCCGCTCCTCGACCCGCTGGTGCAGCGCGTCCACCTTGGCGTCGCCGGCCACCACGATGTCGGCCACCGGGCGGTTGACGTCGAGCAACGCCTGCGTGGCCTCCTGCATGTTGCCGCGCACCGAGACGCCCATCGAGACCAACAGCTGGCCCAGCTCGGCCAGATCGGTCTGGAAACCTTCGCGCATCGCTGCTCCTCGCCGTTTGGTACGACACCGATGAGTATCCGTCACCGGGGTTCCCCGAGCACGTACGGTAGCTCCGCCAACCCGGGATGCTCGCGACGCTACAGTCCGCCCGGCGTACGTCCGGTGAACAGCTGTGAACGAGACTCGTCCGGCCGATGAACTTTGCCGGCCGGCGTACCGTTATGTCCCGTTTTCCGAGTCACCTGCCGGTAACCCGGCCTACGATCGCCTCGTGGATGTCGCCGGAGCCTTCACCGTGGGTGCCGCGGTGGGTGCGGTCGCTGGAATCGCCGTCGGAGTGGTCGCGTGGAGCGCCCGCCGCCGGAGCGACCACGCGCCCGCCGGAAACAGCACGCCACCCGCTGCCGCGCCGGCCCTCGCCACGCCCGCCGACCCCGCCGTGCCCGACGCCGACACCGCGCCCGACGCCGACGCCGGCAACGCGGCGGCGCGCGTACCCCCGGATGCTTCTACTGTGGACGGTCTGGCACGGCTCAGCCTGGACGTGCTGCGGGTGGGGGTGCTGGTGCTCAGCCCCGACGACGAGGTGACCTTCGCCAATCCGGGCGCCCGGCAGCTCGGCCTGATCTCCGACACAGAGGGGCGGGCCCGGGTCGGCCACTCGGTGCTGCGCTCGATCGCCGGCCGGGTACGCCGTTCCGGCGTCACCCGAGACGTCGAGCTCGAGCTACCGATGGGCCAGGGCGAACCACTCGGGGTACGGGTACGCGCCGTCGCGCTGGGCAACGACCACGTCGCCGTCGAGGTCGAGGACATGACCGAGGCGCACCGGGTGGCCCGGGTACGCCGCGACTTCGTGGCCAACGTCAGCCACGAGCTGAAGACCCCGGTGGGCGCACTGCAGCTGCTGTCCGAGGCGCTGCTGGACGCCACCGACGACCCCGAGGCGGCGCGCCGGTTCGCCGAGCGGATCCAGCACGAGTCGACCCGGCTCGGCCGGCTGGTCTCCGAGCTGCTCGAGCTGTCCCGGCTGCAGGGCGGCGAACCGCTGCCCGACGCCGAGGTGGTGGCGCTGGACCGGATCGTCAACGAGGTGCTGGACCGCAGCCGTACCGCCGCCAGCGCCAAGGAGATCACGATCCAGATCGGCGGCCGGCGGGGCCTGAAGATGTACGGCCACGAGCGGCTGCTGGTGACCGCGGTCGCCAACCTGGTGGATAACGCGATCGCGTACAGCCCGGAGAACACCGTGGTGACGATCGCCGCGGAACGCGCCGGCGAGGACGTCGAGCTGTCGGTCACCGACGAGGGCATCGGGATCGCCGCAAAGGACCAGGGCCGGATCTTCGAGCGCTTCTACCGCGCCGACCCGGCCCGCTCCCGGGCCACCGGCGGCACCGGCCTGGGGCTGGCGATCGTGAAGCACATCGCCACCAACCACGGCGGCCAGGTGTCCGTACGCAGCACGCTGGGCCGGGGATCGACGTTCACTCTCCGGTTGCCGGCCAGCCCGGCCGATGCCCACGCCGCGCCGGACGAGGTCAACTCCGTACCGAGAAAATCCCAGGGACCGAACCGTCCCGTGACAACCGAGGTGAGGCAGTAAGTGACCCGGGTACTTGTGGTCGAGGACGAGGAGTCGTTCTCCGACGCGCTGTCGTACATGCTCCGCAAGGAGGGCTTCGAAGTCTCCGTCGCGGCCACCGGCACGGAGGCGCTCACCGAATTCGAACGCTCCGGTGCCGACATCGTGCTGCTGGACCTGATGCTGCCGGAGATGTCCGGCAGCGAGGTGTGCCGGCAGCTGCGCCAGACCTCGCAGGTGCCGATCATCATGGTCACCGCACGGGACAGCGAGATCGACAAGGTGGTCGGGCTGGAGATCGGCGCGGACGACTACGTGACGAAGCCGTACTCGCCGCGCGAGCTGGTGGCCCGGATCCGGGCCGTGCTGCGGCGCCACAGCGAGCCGGCCGAGCTGGTGCAGGCCACCCTGGAGGCCGGCCCGGTACGGATGGACGTGGACCGGCACGTGGTCTCCGTCGACGGCGGCAGCGTCGCGTTACCGCTCAAGGAGTTCGAGCTGCTGGAGATGTTCCTGCGCAACGCGGGCCGGGTGCTCACCCGCGGCCAGCTGATCGACCGGGTGTGGGGCGCGGACTACGTCGGCGACACCAAGACGCTCGACGTACACGTCAAGCGGTTGCGCTCGAAGATCGAGCCGGAGCCGTCCACCCCTCGCCACATCGTCACCGTGCGCGGCCTCGGCTACAAATTCGAGCCGTAGGGCGTATCGCGACTGGGACGCTGTCCATCCTGCGTCGGAGATTTCGATTGCCGGTGCCGCAGGTTGGACAATGCCTCAGCCGGCCTCCACCGTGAGCACCGCGACGGTCGCGTTGTCCAGGCCGCCGGCCTGCTCGGCGACGGTGAGCAGCGCCGGCACCGCCTCCTCCGGCGGCAGCCCCATCGCCTCCCGCAGCCGCTGGTACGTGATGTGGTCGGCCAGCCCGTCGCTGCACACGCAGTAGGTGTCGCCCGGCCGCAGCGCGACGTTGAGGATGTCCGGCTCGGGCTGTTCCGGGTGGCCCACGTACCGGGTGAGCCGGTAGCGGGCCGCGGCGGCCTGCGGCGAGCCCGACGGATACCAGCCGTAGACCGCGGCCAGCCACGCCTCGGTGTGATCGACCGTGAGCAGCTCCAGCAGCCCGTTGCGCAGCCGGTGCGCCCGGGAGTCCCCGACCTGCACGATCCAGGCGTCGCCGGCGTCCCCTCCGACCAGCGCGGTCAGGGTGCAGCCGGTGAGCTCACCGAGCCGCTCACCCTCGGCGCGTACCCGGCGCTGCGCCTCGCCGACCGCGGCCCGCAGGCTGGTCGGGCCCGGCACCGCGCTGCCCACCTCCTCCGCGAAGACCTCGACGGCGGTACGTGACGCCACCGCGCTGCCCTCGCCGCCGCCCATCCCGTCGGCGATCACGATCAACATCTGGTCAGGGTCGACGTACAGGGTGTCGAAGTTGGCCTGATAGCGCAGGCCGATGTCGGTGTCGGCGGCCACGCGTACCGCCAGCTCACCCACCTTGATCCGGGAATTGATCACGCGCGCATCGTAGAGGTTGCAAGCGAAGTGTCACGTCGGCCCGGCGACAGTCAACCAGCTAGATCACGGGAGTCGTCGCGCAGCTCCGCGATCACCTCGGCGGAATCATGGCCATCCCAGCTATCCGTTGGCTCCGGCTCCGGTAGATCAGCCACGCTCGCGGTCGGTGCCGTGATCCGCCCATCGGCCAGCAACTGGTCGAGATAGTCGCTGCCGGTCCTGTTCACGAAATCAGACATCTTCTACGCCTGGTTGGCGGCGGTGGCCGGGTGTACGGCGACCAGCCCGAGCTCGGCGCGCCGGGCGCACAGCTCGGCGAGCTTGGCGTACGCGTCCTTGCCGATCAGGGCTGTCAACTCGGGCCCGTACTCCAGGTAGAGGGGCTGGGAGCCGCCGTGCGCCTCCGGCGACGACGTACACCACCAGTGCAGGTCGTGGCCGCCGTCGCCCCAACCCCGCCGGTCGAACTCCCCGATCACCGACAGCAGCACCTTGCTGCCGTCGGGGCGTTTGATCCACTCCTGCTCCCGGCGTACCGGCAGCTGCCAGCACACGTCCGGTTTGTACTCCAGCGGGTGTACGCCGTCGCGCAGCGCCTGCGCGTGCAGCGCGCAGCCGTACCCCCCGGAGAAGCCTTCCCGGTTGTGGAAGATGCAGGCGCCGTCGATGACCGCGGTACGCCGCGCCGGCTTGTCCTCCAGCTCGTCCAGCTCGGTGTACGCACCGAAGCCCTTGCGGAAGTGCTGCCAGGTCTGCGGGGTGAGCCGTTTGGCGGCCTTGCGTACCCGCTGCTCGTCGTCGGAGTCGGTGAAGAACGCACCGTGGCTGCAGCAGCCGTCGGCGTCCCCGCCCTTGACGATGCCGTGGCAGCCCTTCGCGAAGATGCACGACCAGCGGGACAGCAGCCAGGTCAGGTCGGCGCGGATCAGGTGCTCCGGATCGGCGGGGTCGGTGAACTCGAGCCACTCGCGGGGGAAGTCCAGGCCCACTTCAGCGGGCCGACGGTCATGCGGCACCCGGCTAGCGTACGCCCGGGTACGCGTCCCCGAGCCGGATAGGGCAGCATGGTCTGGTGACTGACGAACAGCACTTGGCCGACGACCCGGCAGAGGTCTCCACGATCGACTCGCTGCGCAGCCTCGCGCTGGAGCACGGCTTCGACTACCGCGACGCGGACGCCACCCTGGTGGACCGGTGGGGCGCGCCGCCGTTCCCCTCGGTCGGCCACCGGCGCGCGCTGGACGTGGTGACCGGCGAGCGCGGCGGTTTCCCGGTGGTGGCGTTCCGGTTCGTGGTCGCCGAGCGGGACCGTACCGCCGGCGCCCAGGCCGGGTTCGGCGGCGGCGTGAAGCTGGCGATCCCGGAAGTCTTCGAGCAGTACGTCGTGGTGGCGGCGGCGCTGCCCAGCCCTCTGCCGCGGTTCGCGCTGGCGCCCCGGGAGGGCGCAATCGACGAGGTGCCCTTCGGGGACGTCTTCGAGTGCGAGGACCCAGGGTTGGCGGAGCGCTACGACGTGTACGCCGCCGACCCCGGCACCGCGGGCGCCGTCCTGCACCTGGACGCCGTGGAGAAGATCCGCGCGCACCGCGACCTGGACTGGCGGGTCGAGGGCCGCGACATCATCGCGGTGGAGCAGACGTACTCCCTGGAGCGCTCCGCGGAGGAGATCCTGGAGACGCTGGACGCCGTGGTGGCGATCGCGGCCGGCATCGACACCGACGCGTACGCCCGGTACAAAGCCCCCGCCGGCTACCCGCCCTCGGCGTAGCTGCTCGGCCGCTGCGCGGGGCCCTCGGTGGCTGCTCGGCCGCCGGGCGCGGGCCCTCGGCGTAGCGTCGCCCGGCGCGGCGCGCGGGCGGGTAGCGTCGTCGGCATGCGGCTCGGGGTGCTCGATGTCGGCTCCAACACGGTGCATCTGCTGGTGGTCGACGCCCACCGGGGCGGGCACCCGTGGCCGGCGTACTCGGAGAAGTCGGTGCTGCGGCTGGCCGAGCAGATCCTGCCCAGCGGCGAGCTGTCCGAATCCGGCGCCGACGCGCTGGTGGCGGCGGTCGCGAGCGCCCGCGACCACGCGCAGCGGCTCAAGACCGACGACCTGCTGGCGTTCGCCACCTCGGCGGTACGCGACGCCAGCAACTGCGCCGGCGTACTGGCCCGGGTGCTGGACGAGACCGGGGTGCAGCTCGACGTACTGTCCGGCGACGACGAGGCCCGGCTGACCTTCCTGGCGGTACGCCGCTGGTTCGGCTGGTCCGCCGGCCGGCTGCTGGTGCTCGACATCGGCGGCGGTTCCCTGGAGATCGCGTCCGGGATCGACGAGCTGCCGGATCTCGCGCTGTCGCTGCCGCTCGGCGCCGGCCGGCTCACCCGGGAACGGCTCGACGGCGACCCACCATCGGCCGAGCAGGTCGAGGAGCTCACCGGCTACGCCGAGGGCCTCCTGGACAAGGTGCTCGACCAGCTCCCGGCCGCCGCCGACTTGGACCGCCCGGTGGCGACCTCGAAGACCTTCCGTACGCTCGCCCGGCTCGCCGGCGCGGCGCCGTCCGGTGCCGGGCTGCGGGTGCCGCGACAGCTCACCCTGCCGGGGGTACGCCAGGTGCTCGGCTTCATCCGGCGGATCCCGTCCGGCAGTCTCGCCGAGCTGGACGGGGTGAGCCCGCGGCGCGCCCACCAGCTGCTCGCCGGCGCCGTGGTGGCCGAGGCGACGATGCGCCGGCTCGATCTGGACGTACTGGACATCGGCCCGTGGGCGCTGCGGGAAGGCGTGATCCTGCGCCGCCTGGACTGGCTCGACGGCGCGTAACGAGCCAGCGGCCCTTCTCAAGATCATGGGGCCCTTCATGCAGTCATGACTGCATGAAGGGCCCCATGATCT
>JBOGDF010000189.1:0-10761 GCA_050701635.1 Micromonosporaceae bacterium
GCAGGACACCACGCTGCCGCCGGC
The DNA here is from genome assembly GCA_050701635.1 of Micromonosporaceae bacterium. GTDB lineage: Bacteria > Actinomycetota > Actinomycetes > Mycobacteriales > Micromonosporaceae > WHSM01. The sequence continues at coordinate 25 of JBOGDF010000189.1, forward strand.
GGCCGCGGTGGTGTTCCGGCACGTGCTGGAGCACCTGGCCGATCCGGTGAGCCTGCTGCGCCACCTGCGGTCGGTGCTGCCGCCCGCCACCACCGTGCTCGCCGAGCTGCCCGACACCGCCCGGGTGCTGTCCGAGGCGGCGTTCTGGGACGTCTACTACGAGCACTGCGGGTACGTCACCCGCGACACCCTGACCCCGATGTTCACCGCCGGCGGGCTCGACGTACGGGGGGTGGAGTCGGCGTACCAGGGGCAGTATCTGCTGGTCACGGCCTCGCCGACGGGCGCGCCCAGCACGGCCCGGCTCGACCCCACCGCGCTTTCGGGGGTACGCGAAGCCGCCCGCGACTTCGGTCAGCGGGCCGCCGCCGGGATCGCCGGCTGGCGGTCGATGCTGGCGTGGCACGCCGCCGCCGGCAGACGGGTCGTGCTGTGGGGATCGGGATCGAAGGCGACCGGGTTCCTCACCGCGCTCGGGCCGCAGGCCGCCGCCGTCGCCGCGGTGGTGGACGTGAACCCGTACAAGCAGGGGAAGTTCTCGCTCGGCACCGGGCACCCGATCCTGGCGCCCGAGGCGCTGGTCGAGGCGCCGCCGGATGTGGTGCTGGTCGCCAACCCGGTCTACACCGGCGAGATCACCGTGATGCTGCACGAGCTCGGGTGCGGACCCGAGGTGCTGCCGCTGGACGCCGCTCCGACGGAGGTGTGAGATGCGCTGCCCCGCCTGCGACCTCGCGAGCCTGGTGCACACCGCCGACCTGGGCGTGGTGCCGGCGCTGTGCGGGGTGACGTTCTCGTCGGCCGCGGCGGCCGCCAGTTCGCCCCAAGGGGAGCTGCGGCTGGCGCACTGCCCGCGCTGCGCCCACGTGGTCAACGTCGCCTTCGACCCGGCGCTGATCGCGTACGACGGGTCGTACGACAACTCGCTGCATCACTCGGGGACCTTCGCCACGTACGCCACCCAGCTGGCGAAACAGCTCGCCGCCGAACACCGCCTGGCCGGCCGTACGGTGCTCGAGCTGGGCTGCGGCAAGGGCGACTTCCTGCGCGAGCTGTGCACGGTGGCCGGCGCGCACGGGCTCGGCTACGACGCCAGCTACCAGGGTCCGTCCGATGTGGACGGAGTGCGCTTCGAGACCGGGTTCCTGGACTTCGACGCCCCCGACGTGCCGGCGCCTGACTTCCTGGTCAGCCGGCACGTGTTGGAGCACCTGGCTGACCCGTACACCTTCCTGAAGGGGTTACGGGGACTCGCCGGCGACCGTGAGGTGCGCGGCTACCTGGAGGTGCCGAACGCCAGCTACGACTTCGCCACCGCCGGCTGGGACTGCATCTACCCGCACGTGTCGTACTTCAACGCCCGGTCCCTGGTGGAGCTGATCGGGCGCGCCGGCTTCCGGGTGCTGAGCCTCGGCACCGCCTTCGACGACATCTTCCTGTACGCCGAGATCACCACCGGCCACGGCACCGCCCCGGACACCCGCCAGATCGCCGAGCAGCAGCTGGATCGGCTGGCCAGCTTCGAAACCCGGTACGCCGCCACCGTCGCCGCGTGGCGGGGCCGGATCGCGGGCGGCCGGCGGATCCTGCTGTGGGGCGCGGGCGCGCGGGGCGTGGCGTTCCTCAACGCGGTCGATCCGCAGCGCCGGCTGGTCGGGGTCGCCGACCTCAACCCGGGCAAGTGGGGGCGCCGGCTCCCAGTCACCGGGCACCAGGTGTGCGCCCCGACCGACGTCGCCGAACTGCGCCCGGACACCGTGATCATCACGAACCCGGCGTACCGGGGCGAGATCGCCGAGGCGCTCGCCGAGCTGGGCGTCGCCGCCGAGGTGGTGGTGGCATGAGCCTGGTCAGTGTCGGAGTGCCTCTGTACAACGCCGAGCGGTATCTCGCGGCGGCGTTCGACTCGCTGCTCGCCCAGGACTACGCCGACCTGGAGCTGGTGGTCTGCGACAACGCCTCCACCGACGCCACCTGGGAGATCTGTCTCGGGTACGCCGCCCGCGACTCCCGGATCCGGCTGCACCGCAACGACGTCAACCGGGGCGCGGCGTACAACTACAACCGGGTGGTACGCGAGGCGGCCGGCGCGCTGTTCAAGTGGGCGGCGTACGACGACCTGTGCGCGCCGTCGCTGGTACGCGAGTGCGTGGCCGAGCTGGACGCCGCGGCCGACGCGGTGCTGGCGTACCCGCAGACGATGCTGATCGACTCCGCCGGCGAGGTCACAGGGCGGTTCGAGGACCGGCTGGACCTGCGACAGCCGCGGTCCGCCGCTCGGGTCCAGGCACTCGCCCGCCGGTTCAACCTGTGCAACGCGGTGTTCGGGGTGGTACGCCGCGACGTGCTGCTGCGTACCGGGCTGATCCGGCCGTACCAGTCCTCGGACGTGACGCTGCTGGCGGAGCTGGCGGCGTACGGGCGGTTCCACGAAGTGGCCTCGCCGCTGTTCTTCCGCCGGATCCATCCGGCGTCGACCCGTCAGGCGGGGCCGCGCCGGTCCGGTGAGGTGGCCGCCTGGTTCGACCCGCGGCGCCGCTCGGCACCGCTGGCGCCACGGCTGGCGCTCGCGCTGCGTACCGCCGGCGCACTGTGGGCGGCCGAGCTGCCGCTGCCCGACCGGCTGGGCAGCGCCGCCGGCTTCGTCACCCGGTACGGCATCCGCCGCGGTCGCGCGGTCGCCGGGCGGGCCCGCCGCACTCTGATCCCCACCGGCCGTCGCGCGGCCACCACCGCTGGGAGCCCCCGATGATCAAGCCCGCGTTCGGCGCCGCCACCGCGATCCTGGTGACCGCCGCGCTCGGCGCCGCCGGTGCCGCGTACGCCACCACCAGCTTCGTCTCCGACGACTTCTACGCCTCGACGCTGCACTCCCGGTGGGCCGTGACACGGCCACTCGGGGTCGGCTCGGCGACGGTCGCCGCGAGCGGGACCAGCGACGCGCACCTGGCGCTGTCGGTGCCCGCCGGCGCCAGCCACGACCCCTGGACCAGCCTGAACGCCGTACGCGCCACCCAGACCGTCGACAACGCCGACCTGTACGTGGAGGCGAAGTGGGACTCGGTGCCCAGCGCCGGCTACCAGATGCAGGGGCTCGTGTTCGAGACCGACGCGAGCACGTTCGGCCGGTTCGAGGTGCACCACAACGGCACCTCGCTGCGACTCTTCGCGTCCACCACGCTGAACGGCACCCCGACCACCCGCATCAGCAAGGTGCTGCCCGCGCTGTCGCGGGTGTGGCTGCGGGTACAGCGCACCGGCTCCACGTTCGCGCTCAGCTGGTCCGGGGACGGCGTGGCCTGGACACTCGGCGGCAGCTTCACGCAGGCGCTCACCGTCGCCCGGGTGGGGCCGTTCGTGGGCAACTACAAGGCAAGCGGGGACGCGCCGGCGTACACCGCGAAGGTCGACTACGCCTTTGACGTGAACAATCCGATCGTGCCCGAGGACGGCGGCACCCCACCGCCACCGCCACCCACCCCGACGCCGACTCCGACGCCCACGCCCACGCCGTCACCGACGCCGCCGCCGACCGGTGGCCCGCTGATCGACGTCTGGTACGGCTCCACGCAGAGCTTCGGCACCCCCGCCGAGGGCCAGACCTGGGTGAACGTGATCGGCAAGGTGACCGACCCGGACGGGGTGGCGTCGCTGTCGTACAAGCTCAACGGCGGAGCGGCGCGGTCGCTCACCGTCGGGCCGAACAGCCGCCGGCTGCAGGACGCGGGCGACTTCAACGCCGACATCGGGTACGCCACGCTGAACCCGGGCGCGAACTCGGTCGCGTTCACCGCCACCGACAAGGCCGGCAACGTCAGCACCCGTACGGTCACGGTCAACCGCACCGACACCGGTACGCCGGCGCTGCCGTACACCGTGGACTGGTCCTCCGGCAGCCCGCTCGGGGCGCAGGCGCAGCCGGTGGACGGCAAGTGGTCCAGCGCGAGCGGCGAGCTGCGTACCACCGTCACCGGGTACGACCGGATCATGGCGGTCGGCGACCTGGGCTGGCGGGACTACGACGTCACGGTGCCGATCACGGTGCACAAGTTCGGCGACGGCGCCTACTCGCACCTGTCCGGGGCGCCGCTGATCGGGCTCGGGATGCGCTGGCGCGGCCACACCGCCGTGGACTCGTCGCAGCCCGCCTGGGGCTGGTATCCGACCGGCGCGTTCGCGTGGTACCGGTTCTACCAGACCGGCGGCAAGTTCGAGCTGATCGGCAACAACGGCAGCCCCGCGAAACGGCCGCAGCCGCCGTTCGCGATCGGCACCACGTACACCCTGAAGGTACGGGCGCAGACGCTCGCCACCGCGACCCGCTACTCGGTGAAGATCTGGCCGGCCGGCACCGCCGAACCGGCGGGCTGGCTGGCGTACATCGACGAGACCGAAGGCCCGGCGACCGGGTCGGTGGCGCTGATCGCCCACCAGCTCGACGCCACCTTCGGCACCGTACGAGTCACCCCGATCTAGACCCGCTCGGCAGGTCCGTACGGGCCTGCCGGGCGGGCTCGAAGGAGCCGCAGGCACGTGACACAGCAGATGGAGCACACCCCGCACGCCCCGGCCGACCGGCTGCCCTCGGCGGTCGGCTGGTCGTACGCCCTGACCGCCAGCCGGCTGGGCACCACCACCGTGGTCACCCTGGTGCTCGCCTGGCTGCTCGGACCCCGGGTGCTGGGCGTGGCGACGATGGCGATGGTGTTCGTGACGCTGGCCCAGGTGCTGCTGCAACAGGGGCTGATCTCCGCCATCGTGCAGCGCTCCGAGCTGCGCAGGGACCACCTGGACGCGGCGTTCTGGGTGCTGCTCAGCACCGCCGGGCTGGTCGGCGTCGGCTCGCTGCTGCTGGCGCCCGCGTGGGCCGCGGTGAACCGGCTGCCCGAGCTGACCGTGGTGTGCATCAGCCTGATCCCGCTACTGCCGCTGCAGGCGCTCGCGGTGGTGCCCGAGGCGCTGCTGCGACGCGAGATGCGGTTCCGCCCGCTGGCGCTGCGGGCGGCGGTGTCGGTGGTGGCCGGCGGCATCGCCGGGGTCACCGTGGCGGCGTACGGGGGTGGGGTGTGGGCGCTGGTCACCCAGCAGCTGGTGACCGCCGCGGTCGGGGTGGTGGTGCTGTGGTCGGCGGTGCGCTGGCGGCCCCGGCTGCGCCCGAGCTTCCGCGCGATGCGGGACCTGGCCGGCTTCTCCACCCACTCCGCGACCGCCGGGCTCGGCGTACTGGTCGGCAACCGCGCCGACATCCTGGTGATGGGCGTGTTCTTCGGGCCGCTCGCGGTCGGGCTCTACCGGTTCGCCAGCCGGGTCACCGACCTGGTGGTGGAGGTGTCCGTACGTTCCCTGCAGCAGGTCTCGTTGCCCGAGCTGTCCCGGCTGCAGGACGACCACGCCGCCTTCGCGTACCGGTTGGGCACCCTGCAACACCTGGGCGCCCTGCTCGGGCTGCCCCTGCTAGGAGTGCTGTCCACCCTGGCCGACCCGCTGCTGTCGATGCTGGGCAGTCAGTGGCAGGACGCCGCGGACCCGTTGCGGCTGCTGTGCGCCATCGGAGCCATCGGGGTGTACGGGGTGCTGCTCGGCCCCGCGCTGCAGGCCGCCGGCCGCCCCGGCATGCTGTCGGTGCTGGCGTGGATCCGGGCCGGGCTCGGCGTGGCCGGATTCGCCATCGTCGGGTACGTCTACCGCGGCGCCCCGGTCTCCGTACAGGTGGTGGCGATCGCGGTCGTGGCGCTCGGGCTGCAGGCGATGATCACCGTGGTCACCACCCAGCTGACCCTGCACCGGGTGCTCGGCGTGAAGGTCGGCCCCGTACTGGCGCCCACCCTCCCCGCGGTGGCCGCCGGCGGCGTCGCCTGGCTGACCGGCCAGCTGCTCGACATCCTCGGCGGCCGGGGTCTGAGCCCGTTCCCCGAGCTGCTCCTCTACGGCACGGTCACCGGCGTGGTCGCCCTGCTCGTGGTGCTCGTCGCCGACCCCCGCGCCGTCCAGATGGCCCGCCGCGAATGGCGCCGCCGCCTCCCCCGTACCTCCGGATGACTCTTTGGGTGAACGGCCCCTTCGGCAGCCTTCAGCTGAGCTGCTCGGCTTCCCCCTGTTGCCTTGGACATGAAGGTGTTCAAGTGTTCGCTGACAATCAAGTGGATCTTGTTCAACCTTCGGGATCGGGTTGAACAAGCGACGGTGACTGCTCTGGACGTAGGACGTCGGCTTCGCTCAGTTCCCGTACAACGGGTCGCAGGTACTTGCGGGCGTTCGTGCGGGCGGCTTGAGCATGCTGGTGGTACGCATCGGGATCGTCCAGGGCCTTGATTGCGTCGCGCCAGGCTCGCCAGTCTGTCGGGTCGATTGCGAAGCCGCCGGCGCCGATCGTTTCGGGAAGGCCGCCGCGATCGGAGACGAGGGCGGGCACGCTGTGGAGCCCGGCTTCGATGACGACCCTGCCGAAGGCCTTCCTCGATGATCGAGGGCACCAGCAGCAGCCGTGTCTGCTGGTAGATGTGGTCGATGGACCACTGCGGCGGCAGATAGGTGAGGTTGGGCAGCGATGGGCGCTCGACGGTCGGCCACCATCCCTCCACTAGCGTGAACGGGCGCTCGGGCATGACGGCCGCGAGTTTGTAGACGAGTTCGCCGCCCTTATCGGGATGTGGGTGAAGCCGACGTCCGTATCGATGACAGGGCGTCCACACCTGCTGCACATCCGTGCCGCCGTGGCGGTGACTTCGATGGACCCGGTCATCTCAGCCTCGTCACCGTGGCGGGCGTACGGATCCGTGCCGTCTCGTGCCGCCACTGCGGGTGCCAGGCTCCGGCATCGTCAACATCGACGCGGCTGAAGCCGGCGACGAGCATCGCGTGGGAGTCCAGCGGGTTCGTGTGCTCCCACCTACGTCGTTCCTCGGCGGTCACCAGCCGCGGCCGCTTGAATACGAAGGCCGCCCGGACGAGCACCTTCAGCAGCAGATCGCGCTCCACAGGCTTGGCCGGTACGGCGATATGCCCGCAGGTCGTCGCGCATGAGTAGGCGCGAGACCCGTCTGCACCGCGACCAGCAGCCGACAGGAGCTACGCCACAACAGACCCCGCAGGATCCACAGGTCCTGCCGGACGGGGCGCTCCCAACGGCCACCGGGCGCCGACGCGGAACTCACCGCGTCCCGACGCGGCAGCCGAGGCACAGAGGCACGCCCAATTGCCTTCATCGACTGTCCCTGATCTCGTCGCCCAGGTGGTCCGTCAAGCCAGCGGCCACGAAGTGCTGGTGCGACACCCATTCGCCCGGCCGTGAGGGGAGGACACGCGGAGCGAGCGGGTGGGTGTCACCTCCAATACCCGGCATGGCAGCCCGGTGGGCGGTACCGCGCCGGGGAGACCTGTAGGCAGCGACCACCACGGCGGCGCCGTGCCAGCGTCGGGATTCGGTGGGCGGTGCGGCGGACCGGATCAGTGGTTGGTGGGTGCCTGACGGGGTGTTCATTTGGTAGCCGTTCCTGATTGGATCTGTTGACCGGTACGACACCGAGCACACCGTGCGTGGTGACGTGGTCACAACCCACCGCTACCGTCAGGTGTGGTTATCGTGTTTAGACCCCAACGGATCTATGCGTTGGCATGCGCCGCAACAGGGAAGGGGACCCGAGATGGCGCGCCCGGGAAACGTCCACCTCCGTGAGGCCATCGAATCCTCCGGATGCAGCTACGACACCATCGCTCGTGCCGTGCGGCAGGTAGCCGCTGAAGCTGGCGACGCCGGGCTGCGCACGAACCGCTCGGCCGTGGCGCATTGGGTGGCCGGGACCCGACCGGAGCCCGCGACCGCGCGATACCTGGCGGAAGCCCTCACGCGCCGGCTCGGACGAGTGGTCACGGTCGATGAGCTGGGCCTCGAAGCGACGGCACTATCCTTGCCGGACTGGAACGTTGACGCCCTGGCGTCGCTTGCCGATCTTGGAAGGACGGACGTGCAACTGGAGCGCCGGCACGTTCTCGAAGCCGCCGCCTACTCAGTGGCCGCGCTCGCGCTCCCCGGCTCGTCATGGTGGGAACGCATGGCCGCTCGTCACACCGACCGTGACAAGGGAGTGCGAACGGTAGGCCGTGGTGATCTCGCGGCCGTCCGCGAGATGACGGCGATGTTCTCCCGGATCGACCAACGCCACGGCGGCGGGCATGGGCGTACCGCGCTGGCGCAGTACCTGACTTCCGACGTGGCGCGGTACCTGCGCGGCACCTACGCCGACGAGCGGGTGCGCAACGCGATGTTCTCCGCAGCCAGCGAGCTGGCGTACCTGGCCGGCTGGATGGCCTTCGACAACTCCGAACACGCCGTCGCGCAGCACTACTTCACGGTCGCGGTCAAGTTGGCAGCCGAGGCCGCTGATCCCGCGATGGCCGGCCACATTCTTCGTGCGATGGCACACCAGGCCACCGACCTCGGACACCCTAGACAGGGCCTCGAACTCGCCGTGGCATCGATGGACGGACAGCGATACACGCTGGCCTGTCCCCGAGAACGCGCGCTGCTCGGCGTCGTTTACGCCAAGGCACTGGGAGCTGCTGGCGACAAACGAGCCGCTGCTACCGCTCTCCTCAAGGCTGAAGACAACCTCGCTGCGGCCACGCCGGACGACGAGGAACCGGCGCGGGTGTTCTTCTTCGGGGAGGCCAGCCTCGCCCACGAAACTGCCTGCACCCTGCGGGACACCGGAGACCTCGACGGCGCATTGCGCGAGTTCAAACGCAGCGTCCGCACTCGCAAGGCCACCACGTTCACCCGTACACATGCGGTGACGCTGGGTTATCTCGGTGCCGTGCACGCGCGCGCCGGAAACCTAGAGAAAGCGTGTGCCACCTGGTCGAAGTCCCTCGACGCTATGGACGGCATCCACTCCGGACGAGCGCGACAGGTTGTCCGAGAGATGCGTTCGGCCCTCTCGCCGTTCAAAGGCCGAGGCGCCACCACCGCCACCGAGCTTGACCATCGCGCTGCGGCGTACCTCGCGGCGGCGTCGTAGATGCGTTCGACCCGTTCAAGATCAACAAATGGAGAGGCTGTGACAGGCGAGTCCTTCGTGGTAGAGCCCATCGCCCACGTGGTTGGCGGACGCATTGAGCCGACCGACGACTGTTGGGGCGGCACACGCTCCATCATCCGCATCGATGATCCCCGCTTCACTCCTGAGTCAACGCAGGGCCTGGAGGAGTTCTCCCACCTGGAGGTCGTGTTCCGCTTCCACCTCACCGACCCGACAGACCTGCACTTCGGCGCCCGCAGCGCCCGCGACAACCCCGCCTGGCCAAAGGTCGGCATCTTCGGCCACCGCAACATGCGCCGCCTCAACTGGCTCGGCGTGTCCCGCTGCCGGCTACTGAAAGTCGACGGCCTTGACCTGCACGTCGAAGACCTCGACGCCGTCGATGGCACCCCGGTGCTGGACATCAAACCCTGGTTCGAGGAGTTCGGTCCACGCGGCGAGATCCGTCAAGCGCCGTGGTCAACGGAGATGCTCAAGAACTATTTCGCGCCAACACCGGACGCCCGATAGGGATCGGTGCTCTAAGGGCCTGAGCTGCGGGTACGCCCCTTCCGGGGTGACGGCTCGGCCGCGGAATGCCGCCGTGGCGCGGGCTCGCGCTCGGCGGAGCCGGCACCGCCCAGCGTCGGTGACGTGGCGCCCAGGGCGCGGGCGTGCTGGCCCGGCTCGCGTGGTCGCGCTCGACCTTGCGGCGCGCCGCTGGCCCCAGCACCTTGCCCGAGTCGGCGGTCTCGCGGGGTGGCGCCGGGGGTCCCAGCACCGGCGGTGTCTTCGGCGGCCGGGCGCTCAGCCCTTCTTCGAGCTGCTCCTCTACGGCACGGTCACCGGCGTGGTCGCCCTGCTCGTGGTGCTCGTCGCCGACCCCCGCGCCGTCCAGATGGCCCGCCGCGAATGGCGCCGCCGCCTCCCCCGTACCCCCGGATGATTCTTTGGGTGAACGGCCCCTTCGGCGGCCTTCAGCTGAGCGGCTCGGCCAGTGCGACGATGATGCCCGCGGGGCCGCGTACGTAACAGAGCCGGTAGCTGTCCTCGTACTGCGCCACCTCTCCAACGAGTTCCGCGCCGTGGGCTCGCAAGCCGGCGACAGTGGCGTCGATGTCGTCGACGGTGAACATGACGCTACGTAGGCCCAGCGTGTTCCCTAGTGCGTTCTCCGGCTCAACGCGGACCGCCGTCGGGGTATGGAACTTCGTCAGCTCAAGCCGGCCGTGGCCGTCCGGGGTCCGCATCATCGCGATGTTGACTCGGACACCGTCGAGCCTATTGACACGGTCCACCCAAGGTCCCTCGATCAGCGCCTCGCCCTCCAGCTCCATACCAAGTTCGGCAAAGAACGCAATAGCAGCCGCAAGGTCGTCGACCACGACGCTGACGTGGTCCATCCGCTGAATCGCCATGTTCCCGAGCATAGGGGTCGGTGCTCTAGGGGCCCGGGCTGCGGGTACGACCCGTCCGGGGTGACGGCTCGGCGGCGGGTTGATGCCGTGGCGCGGGCACGCGCTCGGCGGAGCCGGCACCGCCCAGCGTCGGTGACGTGGCGCCCAAGGCGCGGAGTGCTGGCCCGGCTCGCGGTGGTCGCGCTCGACCTTGCGGCGCGCCGCCGGTCCCAGCACCTTGCCGGAGTCGGCGGTCTCGCGGGGCGGCGCCGGTGGTCCCAGCACCGGCGGTACGGCGCCGGGGGTACGGGTCGGCGTACCGG
>JBOGDF010000190.1:0-10760 GCA_050701635.1 Micromonosporaceae bacterium
GCGTACCCGGAACCGGGTAGGGCCTGCAGCGGATTCCTCGTCGAGTGGGACGGTTTCCGTCTCGTGCTCGACCTCGGCTACGCGACCCTGCCGCGGCTGCTGGCTCACTGCCCCGACGCCGCGGTGGATGCCGTGGTCATCACGCACGAGCACCCCGATCACTGCATCGACCTGCAGGGCCTGTTCCGGATACACCTCTACGGCCCGCTGCGTGGCCGCCGCCTGCCGCTGTACTGCACCCCAGGCGTACCGACTCGGCTCGCCGCCTTGGAACCCGACGTTGACCTGGACAAGGTCTTCGACATCTACCACCTGCCAGGTGACTATCAAGTCGGCCCGTTCGCCTTGAGTGGTGTGCTGCTTCCGCATCACGTGCCTAACGTCGGCGTCCGATTGGAGGCCGATCAACTCGCGCTGGCCTACACCGGCGACACCGGCCCCGACCCACGCCTGGCTGAACTCGGCCGAGACACCGACCTGTACATCGTCGAGGCCACCGACCGGGCAGGGGAGAATGAACAACTGCACCGCAACCTCCTCAACTCCTTCGAGGCAGGGCAATTTGCCGCCCGCGCGAACGCGCGCTGTCTGATGCTCACGCACTTTTGGCCGGGCAACGACCGGAAGGCTGCCGTCGAGTCGGCGCGGACGGCCTTCCACGGAGAGGTGTTCACGGCAGAGGAGGACCTCGTCATCCCGCTCGGCGCGAACTGATCCACCACGGCGGACAGCCCGTGTGCCTCCCGCCGCGTGGGCACAAACGATCGGATTTGCCGCGCTCAGTTGGGAGACCCGGCCCGGTCGTTCGCTGCGCCCGTCTGAAGGAGCTCTTTGACTGGGTACGGGGTGTAGCGGCTCTTGGTCTGCAGGTCTCTGAAGAACCGGGTCATGGCCACGGCCGTCCGCGCATGACGGGCGACTATCTCAGCGGCAGGTGCCGGCAGATCTGCAAGTCGTTGGCCGTTGGCGAGGTCTTGCAGGAATGCGTCGCAGCCTGCGGGATCGAGTCCCGTCAGCTTGCTGACGAGCCAGCGTGTCAGGTGCGTAACGGTGTAGCAGCGGTCGTAGGTCACGTGCTGCCGGTAGAACGCGGACTCGGCTGGCGTGAGGTCGAACCGGTCATACAGCGCCAGGCCGAAGTCGGCGAAATAGATCCGGTCTCCATCGGTGAGCAGATTCTCGAAGTGAGCATCGAAGTGCAGCATCCCGCGGGAGTTCAGCACGCAGTGCCAGTCGCCAAGTCTCGCTCCACCATCGCGTACGCCGAAGCGGCGGCGGTACCCCCGACCGCAGCTTGAGCGCTCAACCACGTCTGCACGTTGTGTGGGATGTGCTCTGAGAACAGCACCAGGCTCGCCGAGCACCCCGCGATCGCTTCCAACCGCGCCCGTACGGCTGGTGATTGCTCCCAGAATGCGACTGCTTGGTCAACTTCCGCTGCACTGTCGTCAGTCGACGGTCGGGGCGGTTGGGGTAGCACTCGCCAGTGATGCAGCAGCGGAAAGCCCTGGCTACGGTTCTCCAACACCCATCTCGTGGTCACCAGGTGAGCCGCCAGCTCTCGCCAGGCACCGAATCCGGCTGAGCCGATGCCGTACTGATAGAAGGTGGGCAACTGGAACAGATTCACCGTGGACCTGACATGCGCTGGGCGCCGCTCCAGATCGGTCAGGGGCACCTCCTTCACAAAGACAGGCACGCCGTCAACGCCCAACGTCGCGGTCGTTCCGCCGATGCCGCTGCCAGTCGGGGCGGTGCCCTCCAGCCACGTCGCAAGCTTCCGATCGCTCAACGCACCGAGGTGGGCGGCAACGGCGCTGTGCCGGGCCAGACGTCCAGCTCGGTTCATCCAAGACTCCCGCTAGGCGGTTGTGATCGAGGGAGCGTATCGCGCCGCCCGAAGGGCTCGACCCGCCAGCAGCCTTCGCCATGCCCGGATCTGCCGCAGATCGTGTGTGCCCTCGCGCTCTCTTTGACTCCGCAGCGGTAACGCACTGTCGTTGCCTGGCCGGTCGCTGGCAGAGGGAGGTCAACAAGTAGCCGATGTTGGTGGATCCGATTGTGCTGAGTTCCGTTACGAGATCTCTGAGAGGAACTGCTCCATCGCTGTGCCGACGACGCCGAGGGCATCTGTATACGCCCGCAACGGTCCTGGCGGTCGCAGTCCGTGATCGCCGCCATCGATCGTGACGATCGTCTTGTTCGCCGACTCAGCCACCTGAGGAACCCAGCTTGGATCACGCGTTCCGCCCACGAGCAGTGCCGGCGCCGGGTTACGGGTGATCGCCTCGGCGATGGACTCGATATGCAGAAGTGGCGTCAACCAGATCGCTGGAAGTTCCTGCTCCGCGGCAAGCGCGGCAGCGTACGTTCCGAGTGATTTGGCGATGATTACGGGTGTCGTCGGCCGCGCAGACTCGGCCAACCGGTACATCGCCGCCACGTGCGCTCGGACGAAGGGCTCCGGCCCGATGTCCAAGAGGCCGTCCGGGACAGTCCACGTTATGGTCTCCACGGTCGCGCCCCGGTCGGCCAGCGCCTCGCCGGCGAGGTCCAGCAAGGGTGCCTGCGGGCCGTAGCCGTGGCCCGGCACGATAACTCCAGCGATCATGGTGCGACTGTAGCGATCGGAACGGAGGGCGCCTTACTCTCATGCCGCTGATGGCCGGAGCGCCCCGAGCTCAATCGGACGGTGTGACTGGGGACCGCATGCCAAGCCACTGCTCGGCGTCCCAGGCCTGGAACCGCTCTACCTCGGTGAACCCCAGCTTTGCCGCGAGGCGCATCGAGGCGACGTTGGCGGTCTGGGTGGCGAGCACGACAGGCTCGCCGGGAAGGGCGCCGTCGAACCAGCCGAGTGCCGCCGCGCACGCCTCGGCGGCGTACCCGTATCCCCACGCCCGGGGCAGGAACAGGTAGCCGAGGTCTGCCTTCCCCGCGGCAGCCGGGCGGTGGTGCTCCGGTGCTCTCCTGAGCAGGATCTGGCCGATCATCGCCGCGTCGAGTTCAACAACGAAACTCCCGGGCCACTGCTCGGGCACCTCGGGCATCTCGCGCTCAAGCTCGTCACGTGGCTGGGGGTCGCCGAGGTAGGTGTGCACCTCTGGCGATGCCAGCAGCTCGAGGAAGGCCGCACGGTCTCGGGCCTCGGGTTCACGGAGCACGAGCCGTTCGGTCTTGATCGGGGCAGGTGGCCAGGCGACGGGTCCGAGTTCAGTCATGGCGGGCAACCTATCGCGGTCCCGACTGTTGTTCGCACACAACGGCGCCAGGCTCACCCTGCATCACCGGTCCGTGGCAGGCGCACGCCGCCGCGATGGCCCCGGCCGAGACCGCCCGGGTGGCGCTGCTCGCGGTCGCCGGAGAGCAGATCCTCGGCGCCTGGCTGGCCCACCGGGACGACCGGGCCGCGGTGGGTGAGGACGGCGAGTTCGGGATCACGGTCCAGCTCACCCCAGAGCAGGCCAACCACCTGGCCGGCCTGTTCCGCCGGAACCCCTGACGGCGGGGCAGTCGGGCCGCGGCTACTCCTGCTCGGCCAGCTCCGGTCGCCACATGCAGATCTCGTCGTCCAGGTCGCCGTCGCAAACGTCGTTGAGCGCGTCCATGTAGCCGACCTCGATGGCGTTGACGAGCATCCGCAGCACCTCGGCCCGGGCGTCCGGTAGCCGTACCCACTCGGGCCGCGGGCACGAGCTGCTGGGCGACCTCGTGCACGTTTCCCTGCGTGGGCAGGCCGGCGCCGATGTCGACGAACGGGCGGATGCCGGTGGCGGCGGCGAGGTACCGGACGGCGCGGCCAAGGAACGCCCGGTTCTTCTTCATGGATGCGCACCCCCTTTCAGGTCTGACGGGCGTAGTCAGCCTCTGGGGGCGCGCCGTAGCCCCGGGACTGCCCCGTGTTCGGTTGACTCGCGGGTTGGGTGGTTCAGGCCGCGGGTGCGACCGGTTGGTGGAGTTCGCCACCCTGCGCGGTGACGCGTCGGACGGCCTGCCCGGCGTGAAGGGCGTTGGCGAGAAGACCGCGTCCGGTCTGCTGCAGAAGTACGGCGACCTGCCCGGCATCGTGGCCGCCGCGGCCGACCCGGACAGCACGATGGCGCCCGGGCCGCGGCTGAAGATCAAGGACGCGGCGTCGTACCTGGAAGTGGCGCCGAAGGTGGTCGCCGTCGCCCGCGACATCGACCTGCCGCGTGGTGACGCACTGCTGCTGCCGTGCTCCCCTGCAGACCCGGACGTGCTCGACGCGCTCACCGAGCGCTGGAGCCTCGGCTCGGCGGTCGAGCGGCTGACTCACCAAGCAGCTCGCGGCGAGATAGCCGGCGCCCGCGGCCGGCGTCCTTCAGCGGTGCAGCACTCCGAGCTGAACGAGCGTGGACAGGTCGTCACGGATGGCCCACCGTTCGGCTATCCGCCCGTCCACGAGCCGATAGGCGAACGCAACGTCCCTGATGCTGGTCCCCGCGCGCGCATCGAAGCCGCGTAGGGAACCACCCGGCCAGGTGAGCTCACGGCTGCCGAACTGCACCACCATGTCGCCTTCGGCGACCACGATCGAACTGAGCCAGCGCCCGCCATGGATGTCACGACGAGCCCGACGCAGAAACTCCCGCGTCCCCTCCAGCCCCTGTGACCGGCTCCCCGCCAGCGCATGGTTGACCATGTCCGAGGTGCACAGGGTGTCGAGTATCGCGAGATCGCCGCCCGTGTTGCCGAGCTCATCGAACCGTGCGACGACCGCCTTGTTGTGACCGATGTCCGTCACGAAGCCCTTCCTTCCCTGGTGGCAGTCGACCTCGAGGCGACGAAGAACGCGGCCGAGGCGAGCAGCAAACCTGGCGCATACGGCGGCCAGAGGGACGCCACACCGGCCAGGACCAGCAGCACACCGGACGAGCGCGGAAGCGACTGGTGCCGCCAGCCGGCGAGGCCCAGTGCGATGAAGCCCACCAGGCCGAGCACCGCTTTGGGCACCAGCATCGCCAATATCCACGGCTCCTCGAAGAAGAGCCGCTCGAACTCGGCGTTGTCGACCTGTCCGGCGACCGCACGGACCCCGGTGGCGTCGAACCAAGCGTTGGGGGCGATCATCACCAAGCCGGCTGCAGCGCACAGGATGGCCCACGCCGGCAACGTCGTCGTACGCCACCGCGCGAGGGCCAGCGCCAGTACGACGACACCGACGGTGGCGCTCACGGCCCCCACGGAATTGACCGGGTGGAGATAGGCCTCGCGAGGCGGCATGCCGTTCATGGCGATGTAGGCGACGCATCCGACCGACGCCAGCACGGAGCCGACAGCGAACGCCGTGGCGATCCCGTTCGACGACAGCGAGGTGGTCTCGGTATTCACGGTAGAACTCGACATCGGTGCTGCTCCTTGAGAGGAAGAGTTCGGGTACCCACCAGCCTCCGGGGAGCCACTGCGGCGCGGTAGAGCCATTTGGGGGACGCTGCGATTCCCCCAATCGGCGGTCGTCGGCGCCTCTGGTCGGAGTTACGCTGAGCGCGTGCCGCACCGTCTGCGCCGATGGGTCGCCGCGTGGCGAGCGCGTCCGCGGCCGGAGCGCGTCGTCGACGTCGCGCTATCGCTCGCGGCGACGACTTTCACCGTCCTGTTCGCACTCTTCCCCGACACCGAGACCGCCTACGACCTGGAGACCCGTCACACCCCGCTCGTGGTCGCCTCGGCGCTCGCCGGCCTGGTGCTGGTGCTGCGACGTAGCCACCCGCTGCTGACGTTCCTGTTCGTCACGGCGATCACCGCGACCATCGTCCTGTCGCACTGGGAGCCCGGTGGTGTAGCGGTCACGTGGGTGCTGGCGGCGTACGCGCTCGGTGCTTACGGATCGACCCGGGACGGCATCGTCGGGCTGGTCGCGGCCGCCTCCGGCATCGGGCTGTTCTTCGCGATGCAGGCGCCGTACTTCGACTCGATCATCGGCGTCGCCGTACTCGGCCAGATAGGCATCGCGTGGCTGCTGGGTCGGGCGGTCGCGCGGCGCCGCGCGGACGCGAGCAGAGCCCGGCAGCGCGAGCTCGCGGTGGCACGATTTGGCGCACGCGCGACCGAGCGGGCCGTGCTCGCCGAGCGGCTGCGGGTGGCACGGGACCTCAACGACGGCGCCAGCGACGCGATCGCCGCGATCACCCTCCAGGCGGCGGGCAGAGGAGCGGTCGGCGACCGGGACGGCGTACTCGCGATGATCGAACGGCGTAGCCGAGACGCCACCGACGACCTGCGGCAGATGCTGCTCGCGCTGCGCGATCCCGCCACGACGCCGGTGCTCGACGACGCCGATCCCGAGCTGCGCCGCGCACTGGTCGATGCCACCGGTTGGGACGACCACCCCGCCAGCGTGAGCGAGCCGATCGACCACCGAGCGCCGGACTGGCCGGTCGACGTGGCGCTCGGCCTCGGTGTCGCCGTCCTGAACGTGACCGGCTCCGTGGCGCCCGATCCGAGCACGACCCACGCCGGGGCCGATCCGGTGCTTCCCGTGCTGGTCGCCCTCGCCGCCGCGCCGGGCCTGGCCCTGATGGTGCGGCGGCGGCATCCGGTGGCGACCCTGGCCGTGGTCGCAGCTGCGCTGACGGCGGTGTCCGCCCTGGACTGGCGGACCGGCAACCTGCCGGGGACGCTGCTCATCGCGATCTACGCCCTCGGGGCGTGGGCAACGATCCGCCGTGGGCTCGCCGCCCTGGTCGGGCTCTTCGGCGTGATGGGGATGATCACGGTCCTCGGCCTCGGCTTCGGGGACAACGAAGACGTCTGGGCAGCGCCCGTCCTCCTCACAGTGCCGTGGGTGCTCGGCGCGGTGATACGGCAACGTCGACTGTCCGACGAGCAGCAGGTCGAACGTACCTTGGCCGTCGAGCGCGATCGCGCGGCGGCCACTGAGCGCGCCCTGGCCGAGGAGCGGATCGCGGTCGCCCGAGACCTCCACGACCTGGTCAGCCACAACCTGGCAGCGATCACCCTGCAGGCAGCCGCGGCCCGGCGCCGCCCCTCCACCCCCGACTTCGCCGCCATGACCGCGATCGAGCTGGCGGGGCGTGCGGCGCTGGCCGATCTGCGCGCGATGCTCGACGCCCTCTCTCGGCCGGACGTCGGTGACCTGAGCCCGACACCGGGCCTGGCCGACCTCGAGGCACTCGCTGCCCGTCACCGTGAGACAAACGGCCCGGTCGAGGTGCGCATCGACCCCGCGGTCGACCTCGAACCGGAGAGTGCGCGCCTGACGGCGTACCGGCTGGTCCAAGAAGCACTCACGAACGTGTGCCGTCACGCGCCCGGCGCGGGCGTAACGGTGCGGCTGGCAGCCACCGACGGAGTCCTCGTCGTCGACGTCGAGGACGACGGCGCCGCCTCGTCCTTCCTGCCCCCGTCGCCCGGGAGCGGGCTCGGCCTGGCCGGCATGCGCGAGCGTGTCGCCCTCTTCGGCGGCACGCTCACCGCAGGTGGCACCCCGGCGGGTGGGTTCGCGGTCCACGCCGAGCTGAGCCGCGGAGCCGCCCAATGACCGCGATCTCTGTCGTCGTGATCGACGATCAGGACCTGGTCCGGGCGGGCCTCGCCTCACTCCTCGACGGCATTGAAGACATCACCGTCGTCGGCCAGGCGGGCAACGGCGAGGAGGGCGTCCGGCTAGTCCGGGCGGTCCGCCCGCAGGTCGCGCTCGTCGACATCCGGATGCCAGTCCTCAACGGGATCGATGCCGTCGCCCGTATCCGTGCCGACCCGGCGTGCGCGGACACCCGCTTGGTCGTGCTCACGACATTCGGTCTCGACGAGTACGTCTTCGGCGCGATCCGCGCAGGAGCAGACGCGTTCGTCCTCAAGGATGCCGAGCCGGACGAGCTCGTCAGGTGCGTACGACTCGTCTCCCAGGGCGACGCCGTGATGTCGCCCTCGGTGACCCGCACCCTGCTCGACGACTATCTGAAGCGGCCGACCAGCCACCAGCACAGGGCGGCACCCGCCCTGACCGATCGCGAGCGCGACGTGCTCGACGGCGTCTGTCGCGGGCTGTCCAACAAGGACATCGCCGCAGAGTTGTACGTAGGCGCAGCCACCGTGAAGTCCTACGTCAGCCGGCTGCTGGAGAGGTTCGGCACCGGGAGTCGAGTCGGCCTCGTAATCGCCGCCTACGAGTGCGGACTGGTCGAACCCGGATGAGCCGGGACTCCTACTCGGCGGCGACGATGCCGCGCCGCAGCAGGTCGACCGCCTCGCGGTGATCGCCGCGTCGGCCGCGTTGGACTGGATCGTCAGGTTCGTGTACGTCGAGGACGCCCCCGGCGTCACGGAGGAGTCGGGGTTGTCGAAGATGCCGCCGCCGTCGTCGCCGGCCTTGTTGCCGGTCACCGAACCGCCGGTCATCGTGAAGGCCGTGTTGGACTGGTAGATGCCGCCGCCGTCGTACTCAGCCTGGTTGTCCTTGACGGTGACGTTGGTGAACGTCGCCGAGCCGCGGGCACCCACGTTGATGCCGCCGCCGCTGCCGCCCTGCGGGCCGGTGCTCTCGACATTGAACAGGGCGGAGTTGCCGGCGATCGTGCTGTTGGACACGGTCAGCGGGTCGTTGTCGCGGGGCAGCCAGATCGCGCCGCCGCCGTCGCCGGCCTGCGCCGTGTTCCCGCTCAGGGTCACGCCGCTCATGCTCAGCTTGGCGAACCGCGCGAACACGCCACCTCCGTTCCACTCGGCGGTGTTGTCCAGGACGTTCACGTTGGTCAGGGTCAGCGTGTGGGCGTTGACGCCGCCGCCCGGTACGTCGAAGCCGTCGTAGCGGATCGCGGCGCCGTCGGCGAAGTTCTGCCCGGAGTCGCCGGTCGGGTCGTTGTCGAAGACCTCGTCGACGTACCCGTGCCTCAGCGTCATGCAGCCGATCGACACGTTGATCGTGTCGCCCGGCGGGTCGATGCCGAGGCCACAGGGGCCGGTGCCGGAGTCGAACACCCGGTCGATGCTGTTGGCGTCGATGATCGTCGCGCCCGCGCCGGCGCCGTTGATCGTCACGTCGCCGCCCTTGAGGTCCAGGTCGCCGACCTTGTCGTTGTCACCGGTACAGAAGTTGTCGTTCTCGTAGTCCGGGTCCGCCGTACCGCTGTACGTGAGGGTCAGCTGGTACGTCCCCGCCGGCACGTTGATGACGTCGGCGCCTCCGGCGTTGGCCAGCGCGTTGGCCTCCATCACCGCCGCCCGCAGCGAACAGCCATTGGCCGAGTCGGCGCACACGCCGTCTCCGGGATTGATGTCCACGGTGTCGGCCGTCTTGTTCACGGTCAGGGTGTTCGCCGCGTACGCCGATGACGACAGTACGAGGCTGAGACCCGCGACGAGCACGGCAGATCCCAAACCCGCGAATATCCGACGGGCCTGCCCAGCGATGATGTTTCGCCCCATGTCCCTCCGCCTCCCGGGATGGTGCGTCTGAAGCGCTGGGCGGAGTATTGGTCTGCGCTGGCGCTGGTGAGCCTTCGACACGCGTTCGGGCGGCCGGACGGGCGTAGATTCGTGTCGTGTCCGGCGCGGACGTCCGTACGGCCGAGGTGATCGGGGCGTTGTCCCTGGCCACCGACTACGGCGTGGGCCTGCCGCTCGAGCACGGGTTGCACAGCGCACTGACAGCGGTCCGGCTGGCCGAGCGGCTGGGCGTCGGCGCACCCGTCGCGTCCGCGGCGTACTACGGGAGTCTGCTGTTCTACGTCGGCTGCACCGTCGACGCCGAGGTCAATGCGGAGCTGTTCGACGACGGCGAACTCCTGCGGCACTTCAACCCGGTGATCTTCGGCAGCCCGGCGCAGACCCTCGCCGGCATCGTCCGCGCACTCGCCGGCTCCGAAGGTACGCCGATGACCCGGACGGTACGCGTCGCGACGACGCTTCCCCGGGCCGTACGCGGCCACCAGCGCCATGTCGTCGCGATGTGCGAGGTGGCCCGGATGCTCACCGTACGGCTCGGGCTGCCGGAGTCGACGAGTCGGCTCTTCGACCGGTTCACCGACCGGTGGGACCGCCACGGGGACGACCTGCCGGTGGAGCTGCGGATCGTACACGTGGCCCGGGATCTGACGTTGCAGCGCATGATCGGCGGTGACGCGTACGCGCTGTCCGTGGTGGCGGAGCGCGGCGGGCATGCCTTCGACCCCGCGGTCACCGGTGCCGTGGTGCCCGCGCTGTTCGCCGTGGACGACGGCGTACCGCTGTGGGAGCAGGTGGTCGCGGCCGAGCCGGGGCCGCCGCTGTACCTGACGGGCGAGGCGGTCGACGAGGCGCTGTCGGCGATGGGGGACTTCGCAGACCTGGCCTCGCCGTACCTCGTCGGCCATTCCGCGGGCGTCGCCCGGCTCGCGGCCGACGCGGCGCGGGCCTGCGGGTACGCCGAGCCGCAGGTCACCGCGGTACGCCGGGCCGGCTACGTACACGACATCGGCCGCGTGGCCGTCTCACCGCGGGTGTGGCAGAAGCCGGGTCCGCTGAGCGCCGCCGAGTGGGAACAGGTACGGCTGCACCCGTACCACGGAGAGCGGATTCTGTGCCGGTCGGCGCTGCTGGCCGGACTGGCCCGGATCGCCACCTGCCATCACGAACGGCTGGACGGCAGCGGCTACCACCGGGGGCTGCCGGCTCCCGTACTCGAACCAGGGGCGCGGCTGCTCGCGGCGGCTGACGCGTACCACTCGATGACCGAGCCGCGTGCGCACCGCCCGGCGCTGCCGCGCGAGCGGGCCGCGGCGCTGCTCACCGAGCAGGTG
>JBOGDF010000191.1:0-10760 GCA_050701635.1 Micromonosporaceae bacterium
CGAGCCAGAGCCGGAACCCGAGCCGGAACCCGAGCCGGAACCCGAGCCGGAACCCGAGCCGGAACCCGAGCCGGAACCGGAACCCGAGCCCGAACTGGCGCCGGCGCCCGAACCAGAGCCCGCCCCGGAGCCGGCGGTCAAGCCGGCGGTCGAGCCGACGCCGGAGGCTCAGCGGGAGCCGGTGTCCGTGTCCGGGCCGGCTCTACCCGCCGGCACGCCGCGATCGCCAGGGCTGCCATGGTGGGCGGTGACGTTGCTGGTCGTGGGCGGCCTGCTGCTGGTGCTGGTGAACCTTCCGGGCTTCGAGGACACGCACAAGGCGTGGTACGACGAAGGCGACTCCGTCTATCGCACCTGGTACGACCCGTACCTGCTCGGGTCCGTGGTCGTGACCCTGGCGGCGGTGGCCGCCTGGCTGGGCCGGTGGGCCGCCGGTGTGGTGCTGGGAGCCGCCGGCTGGCTTGCCGTGACCGGTGCGCTGTACCTGGTCGCGGGGCTGGCGTACGAGGAGGGCATCGGCGCCTGGGCCACCACGACCGCGGTGGCCATCGGCGCAGCGGGACTCGTACTCGTACTGACCCGGCCAGCGGTCCGTCCACTGTGGCCGGTCGACTGGCTCGCCGCCGCGGCGCTGGTGATGGGTGCGCTGCTGCTCGGGGCATTCATCGCGGTCAGACCCGCCGGGGATGCCTCGACTTACGCGGTGGTACGGCTGATCGTGGTGTTGCTCCTCGCATGCTCCGGATGGCTGGCGGCCGCCGGTGCCCGCTACCACGCGTCGCGCCCGGTGCTGGTCGCCGCGGTGCTGACGGCAGTGGCGCTGGACGCGCTCAACGCACTCTTCGGTACGGGTGACTGACATGACGCCGGGTGGTCTGCTCCTGTTCCTCGGGTACGCGGTGTTCGCCGCCGCTGTGGTGCTGGCGGTGCGGCGTACCCCCGTGATCGAAGCGCCAGCGACGCGGACCGGGTGGTGGGCACCGTGGATGAGCAGCGTCGGCGTGGCGGTCTGCGCGGTGCTGCTGTTCTACCTGCACCGCCACGGCGGGATCTACTTCGAGTTCATCGCGCTGGTCCCGCTGGCGGCCGCGATCACGTTCGTGCGGCACGACCACCTCGCCGCCCTCGGTCTCGGCGTCGCGGTGGGATCCGGCGGGTTCATGGCGGCGGACGTCGTGGCGGTGCTGGGGATCCGGTTCCTGGACGAGGACTCGCGCGGCACGTTGGCGCTCACAGTCCTGGTGTCCGCCGCGCTGCTGGGATTCGCCCTGGTCGAGATCGGGCGGCGGGGCGAGCTGGTGTTCGCGCGGCCGGACCCGTACGCGGCCACCGTAGCGGTGCTGGGAGTCGGTCTCCTGGTATGGGCCCAGTTCGTGGACGCCTACGGGGGCTATCTGCTCGCGATCCAGTTGACCAGTGGGTGGTCGTTGGTGTTTCCGCTGGTCGCGGCGGTGTTGACCGGGGCGGTTCTGGTCGTGGCCGGTCGGGTCGGGTCCGCCGTCGCGCTGGGCGCCGCACTCGGATACCTGGGCGCGGCCCTGCTGTCCGGCTTCCCCACCGACGAATGGCGCGCGTACTCCAACGTGATGCTCGTTGGCCACGTGGTGCTGCTGGCAGCCGTGGTGACCGCGGTGGTACGCCGTACCCGCAAAGGCGAAGCGGCAGACCGCGAACCGCAACCCGCCACCCCAACCCAGTAGCGGAGCGATACCTTCTCAGCGATCGTCGGTGCATAGGGGGAGTGGATCGTGGCGTTGGACCTGGGGAGTTACCCGGTCCGGTTGGGGTCGGCGCCGATGCGGCTGATCCGGGCTGACGCCCGGGCGTGGCAGGCGGCGGTCGACCATCCACCGTTCTGTGACCGGCCGGCCGACTCTCTCCCTGAGGTCAGTCGTCAGCTGCAGGCTGAGTTTCCGGACGGGCTCGAGCGGGATTGGAACTTTCCGGATCGTTCGTACGGCCAGGCCGAATACCTGCTCGACTGCGCCGGCTACCGGACGCTGAAGTCGTGGCCGGAACGGGAGCGGTCGTTGCCGTACCGGATCATCGAGGGTGACGAGGAGTTCGCCGTACACGCCACGGGGGTTCAGGGGATCACGTGGCGGTGCTCCACCGCGGCGTTCCTGGCTGAGGCGGTCGCGACGATCGGATCGCTCGACCCGGTGGCTGCCCGCCGGGAGTTTTCGGTTGCTGAGATGGCGGCGCTCGGCGTCTACAAGGTCCACCCGTCCCACGACGACGATGAGGTGTTCGCGGGTCTCCTGGACGGGCTGCGGCGCTTGGCGGCGTACTACCGAGGGATCGTCGACCGCGGCCTGGATCTGATCATCGTGAAGGACTGATCTCTCGAGGTGCTTAGCATCCTTGTATGCCGCACCCAAGCCACACCCTCGTACCGGAACGGGAGCAGGTCGCCGCCGTCTGCCGGCGCCTCGCCGACGACGGGCTGGTGCTCGGCACCGCCGGCAACGTCAGCGTGCGCGCCGGCGAGCTGATCGCGGTCACTGCCACCGGCGCCAGCTTCGCCGAGCTGACCACGGAGCAGGTCAGCGTGGTCGACTCCGGCGGCCGGCTGGTCGCCGGCGAGTACGCGCCGACCTCCGAGCTGGGCCTGCACCTGGAGCTCTACCGGCGCTACCAGACCGGCGCGATCGTGCACACCCACGCGCCGATGGCGGTCGCGCTGGCGTGTGTGCTGGACGAGCTTCCGGTGATCCACTACCAGCTGCTCGGGCTGGGTGGCGCGGTGCGGGTGGCGGCGTACCACACCTTCGGTACGCCGGAGCTGGCACAGGCGGTGAGCGACGCGCTCGACGGAAGGTACGCCGCGCTGATGTCCAACCACGGCGCGGTGACCCACGCGCCGACCGTCGACAAGGCATTGGAGCACGCCCTCCTGCTGGAATGGGGCTGCCAGATCTACTGGCACGCCGCCGCGCTCGGCACGCCACGGGTGCTCGACGAGGAGCAGCAACAAGCCGTCGCCGCGCAGGCCCGCGCCCTGAACTACGGAGCAACCCGCCCCGGAGCCCCACCGGCCGGTGAACGGTCACGAGCAGATAGGCCTTGACCGCTCAGGGGCAGACAAGCCTTGACATAGCGCACCGATCCCGCCAATCTCCTTGATTAGGAAGACTAACTTTCTATTGCGGGGTGAAGCCGGTGCGCACACCACGGATCAGGATGAAGCTGCTCGCCGGTGTCGTCACCGCCGGCTTGATCACCGGCATCGCGGTAACCGGCGATGCGACGGCGGCCCCCACCCGGTACGAGGCCGAGAACGCGACGATCTCCCAAGGCGTCGTGGAGACCAACCACGCGGGCTTCTCCGGCACCGGGTTCGTCAACGGCGACAACGTAGCCGGCAGCTACCTGGATTGGACCGTGACCGCCGCGAACGCCGGCACCGCCACGCTGGCGATCCGGTACGCCAACGGCACCACCACCGACCGGCCGGCCGGGCTCACCGTGAACGGCACGGCGGTCAACGGACCCGTCTCGTTCCCGAGTACGGGTGCCTGGGCCACCTGGGCCACGCGCAGCGTCACCGCGCCGGTCGTCGCCGGCACCAACCGGATCCGCCTCACCGCCACCACCGCGAGCGGGAATCCGAACCTGGACTACCTGGACTTCGACGTGGCGCCGCCGCCGGCCTCCACCGACTACCAGGCGGAGAACGCCGTCATCTCACAGGGCGTCGTGGAGTCCAACCACGCCGGATACACCGGCACCGGGTTCGTCAACTACCACAACGTGGCCGGCAGCTACGTCGAGTTCACCGTGAGCGCGGCGGCCGCCGGCAACTACCCGCTCACCTTCCGGTACGCAAACGGCAGCACCACCGACCGCACGATGGACATCACGGTCAACGGGACTCCCGCCGCGCCCGGGGTCAGCTTCTCCGGCACCGGAGCCTGGGCCACGTGGTCGGAGAAGACGGTCACGGTCGCGCTGACCGCCGGAGCGAACAAGGTGCGCGCCACCGCGACCAGCTCCGCCGGTGGGCCGAACCTGGATCGGCTGCGGGCCACCGTACCGGCCGACGGGGAGCCGCCGACCGCGCCGGCGAACCTGCGGTTGGCGAACCCGCCCCGGCCGTACGAGCTGGACATCTCCTGGGACGCCTCCAGCGACAACGTCGGGGTCGCCAGCTACAAGGTCTACAACGGCGGCAACGTGATCAAGGAGTTCGGCGGCAACGTCACCTCGGCCACGTTGACCAACCTCACGCCGAGCACCCGGTACGTGCTGACGGTGCTGGCGTACGACGCGGCGGGCAACGCCTCGCAGGCCAGCAACAACCTCGACGTCACCACGCCGCCGAGCGACGACACGCAGCCGCCCACGGTGCCGACCGGCCTGAAGGCGACCACCGTCACCGGCACCAGCGTCACGCTGCTGTGGAACGCGGCCAGCGACAACGTCGGGGTGGCCGGCTACCGGGTGTACCGCGACGGCACCCAGTTCGCCGACGTACCCGACCTGACCGCGACCGACACCGGGCTCACCCCGCAGACCACGTACCAGTACGCGGTGGCGGCGTACGACGCGAACGGAAACGTCTCGGCGCGTAGTGCCCAGGTCGCGGTGACCACCACCGGCGCGGGCGGCGGAGATCCGGTGTTCGACCGGAACGTGAACACGCAGCTCGACCTGCCGTGGGGGATCGGCTTCCTGCCGGACGGCTCCGCGCTGGTCGCCGAGCGGGACCGGTTCGAGGTGGTACGGGTGACCGCCGCCGGGCAGAAGACCGTACTCGGGAAAATCTCGGAAGCGGTGACCACCACCGGCGAGGGCGGCCTGCTGGGCCTCGCCGTGTCGCCCAGCTTCGCCACCGACCACTACGTGTACGTCTACTACACCTCCGCCACCGACAACCGGGTGTCCCGGTTCAGGTTCGAGAACAACACCATCGGGGCCCGCGAGCCGATCGTGACCGGCATCGCGAAGAACCGCTTCCACAACGGCGGCCGGATCAAGTTCGGGCCCGACGGCATGCTCTACATCACCACCGGCGACGCGCAGGACAGCAGCCGGGCGCAGAACCTCAGCTCGCTCAACGGCAAGATCCTGCGGGTCACGCCGACCGGCGCGGCGGCACCGGGCAACCCGTACAACAGCCGGATCTACAGCCTCGGACACCGCAACGTGCAGGGCATCGCCTGGGACTCGCAGGGCCGGCTGTGGGCGTCCGAGTTCGGTGACAGCACGTGGGACGAGCTCAACCTGATCCGCTCCGGCGGCAACTACGGCTGGCCGTACTGCCAGGGCGCGTGCAGCGACACCCGTTTCATCAACCCGGTACGGCAGTGGGACGTCGCCTCCGCCTCGCCCAGCGGCCTGGAGATCGTCAACGACTGGATCTACATGGCGGCGGTACGCGGATCCCGGCTCTGGGTGATGAAGATCAACGGCAGCTCGACCGACACCCCGCGGGCCTTCTTCAACGGCACCTGGGGGCGGCTGCGTACCGTGGTCAAGACCCCGGACGGCGGGCTGTGGCTGACCTCGACGAACAACGACAAGAGCGGCGGTACGCCCACCGTCCTCGACAACGTGATCGTACGGTTGAAATTCTCGTGATCGTCAGACCGGGGGCCGCTTGAGGGTCTGCGCGGGTGTCTCGCCGTAGGCGCGACGGTGCGCCTCGGCGAACCGCGACGAGTTGGTGAAGCCCCACTTCGTGGCGATCGCGGTCACGGTGGTGCCGGCAGCGTCGGCCTGGATCAGGTCGGCGTGTGCCTTGTCGAGTCGGAGCCGGTTGAGGTACGCCATCGGAGTGGTGCCGAGGTGCTTCTGGAACCCCTCCTGCAGCGAACGGGTCGCCAGCCCGACGCTCTGGGCGATGTCGTGCACGGTGATCGGGTCGGTGAGCCGAGCCCGCATCACGTCGATCGCGAGCTGCACCCGCCGTGGCGGTGCCGCGCGGGTCTCCGCGTTGTGCAGCAGCTCCGAGTGGCTGTGCCGGGCCGCGGTCAACAGGCCGGTGGTGAGCAGATCCTCCAGATGCGTCAACGCCAGCGGAGATGACGCCAGGGGCCGGCCACGGTCGGTGTCGCGCCGGATCATGTTGACCACGTCGAGCCAGCTCCGCATCTCGGGAGTGCCCAGGTCGATGCCGAGCTCGAACCGCAGCGGGCCTCGGGGAGGGTAGCCGAGCATCTGCCCGAGGGTGCGTTGTACACAGTGCGCGTCGAACCGCGCCAGCAGCAGGTCGGTCTTCGGCCGCCAGTGCATCCGGTACGGCAGCCCCGGCTGGGCGACGGAGGCGACCGTACGCGTGGAGCGGACCTGCCGTACGCCGTTGTCGGTGTCCACCGCGCCGGTGAGGGGGATGTGGATCAGGTACCTCGAGTCGATGGTCTCGGGGGTGACCTTCACCTCCGCGCCGTAGCGGACGTAGCACAGCGCCATCGCCCCGATCGGCGCCGTGTGCTGGCGCGCGTCGAAGTCGCCGCGGCGGCCCAGGACCTGCAGACGGTGCGGCGCCAGGGCCCGGCCGATCATCTCCCGCGCTTGGTCAACATCGCGGGTGTGCACGTTCTCGTAGCGCGCCAGCGGCAGCGTCCTCATCATCACCACCCGTACCTCTGGTCCGTGACTCGAGGTCTCGTCGGTCGCAGGTCCAGAAAGGACCGTACGGCCGTGACCTGCTGTTTTGCTTCCGAGATCCTCAAGGATGCACCTACATCCAACCATGTGCCAAGAGACCCGTCAGTTCCGCGTTTTCCGGCCCAGACGCCGCGTTCTGCGTATAGCCACGGCGTCACGGCGACGCATATCTTCGAGGGTCGGCCGAACCGCGCGGGTCAGTAGCGGTACGCCGTGGTCTGGCCGGTGGAGCGGCTCCACACGATGTAGCCGTGCTGGAAGTTCGACCGGGCGCCGCCGGAGACGGCGTACTCGTCGCTGGTCGGGTAACCCAGGTACGAGCGCTCCCACCCGAGCTGCGACCACCTGGTGCGGATCGAACCCGAGACGAAGTGCGCCCCGGTGGTACGCGACCAGAAGATCGAGCCGCGCTGGAAGTGGTTGAACGACCCCGTACGCTCGGCGGTCATCCGCTCGTCCGAGGTCGGGTACCCGAGCCGGGACCGCTCCCAGCCGAGCTGCGACCACTTGGTACGGATCGCGCCCGACACGAAGTGCGCGTTGCTGGTACGTGACCAGAAGATCGAGCCGCGCTGGAAGTGGTTGAACGACCCCGTACGCTCGGCGGTCATCCGCTCGTCGGAGGTCGGGTATCCGAGTCGGGAGCGTTCCCAGCCGAGCCCACCCCAGAGGGTCCGGATCGCGCCCGCCAGCTGGTAGGCGCCGGTGTCCGGGCTCCAGAACACCGAGCACCCCGCGGCGAAGTGGTTGTACGCCCCGATGCCGTCCACGGTCGCCACCTCGTCGGTGGTCGGCACCCCGCACCGGATATGCCCGCCGACCCGCAGGTACGCCGCCGTGACCGGGCCCACGACGTAGTGCACGCCGGCTGTGGGCGACCAGTACACCCGTCCCGTGGTGTACTCCCGCCACCGCACCATGGAGTCGCCCTGCTCGACGTTGACCGGCGTACCGACCCGGGCCTTGAGGGTCGTGTCGGTGGCGTACCGGCGGTCGATCGGGGTCAGGTACGTGGCGGTGATCGTCGTGTCGGCGTCCGGCACCGTCAGGTTGCGGACCCGGTCGGTGCCGCCGTCACCCCAGCGGTCGAAGGTGGCGACCACGTCGTACGCCGCCTCCGGCGCGATCAACGACAGCGGCGTGCCGACGGTGAACAGCCCGGAGCTGGTCTGCTCGTCGCCGATGGTGAAGTCGGCCGGGTAGTTGCTCTGGATCGTCACCCGGCGCTGCTTGGGATTGACCAGGAAGCTGCGTACGGCGGTCGCGCCGCGGCTGTCCACCGCGCTCGCGGTGACCTTCAACCGGCTGTCGCCCGGATGCCCGGTGAAGGTCATCTCGAACTGCCCGCCGCTCTGCTGCTCGCCGGGGTGGTCGTGGCAGTCGGACGCGGTGTAGCAGTGCACCACCACGGTCGACCACCGTACGGGCAGTGCCCCGTCCTCGGGGTCGGTGGCCTGCGCGGACGCGGTGACCACGTCGCCGACGGCGTACGTACGGCTCGGTTCGGGCTCGCCGACGGTCAACGCCGGGCCGTGGTTGGCCGGCCACACCGTCACGGTCTCGCTGCCGGTGGCCCCGAGCGGGTCGGTCACGGTGAGCGTGACGGTGAAGCTCTCCGGGCTCGCCGGATACGTGTGGCTGACCTGTGCACCGCTGCCGCTGCTGCCGTCGCCGAAGTCCCACTGGTACGTCAGCGCGTCACCGTTGGGGTCGCTGGAGCCACCCGCGTCGAAGCTGACGGCGCGGGTCACCGGGTCGGTGGTGGAGCTGACCGCGGCGTTCGGTGCGGCGTTGCCGGGCGCGTACACCAGGCGGCGCAGTTTCCCGCTGTTGATGTCGGCGTAGACGATGTCCCCGCCGGCGGGCACGGTGCCGAACTTGACCGGTGCGCCGATCTCGTTGCCGAAGCCGTTGGTCTCCGGCGCGGTGGTGACCTGCCCCTGCTCGTTGAAGGCCATCGTCCACAGCCGCTCGCGTACGTAGTCGCCGAAGAAGTACCGCCCGCGGTACGCCTCCGGGTAGGACGTGCCGGTGTACACCAGCCCGCCGGTGATCGAAGCCCCGGCGCCGCTGTGCGGGTAGGCCCAGATCGGGCTGGTCGTACTGACCCCGGCGCACTGCGGCAGATCCCGGTATCCGACGGTACGGCTGTTCGCCTCCCAGCACGGCCAGCCGTAGCTGTTGCCGGGGCGTACCAGGTCGATCTCCTCCCAGTAGCCGGAGCCGACGTCGGCCAGCACGGGCTGCCCCGTCGCCGGGTGCAGGCTGAACCGGAACGGGCTGCGGAAGCCGCTGGCGTACACCTTGCTGCGGATCGACTGCGGGTTCGCCGGGTCGTAGTACGGGTTCGCCGGCACCCCGGTGCCGTCCGGCCGTACGTGGAACAGCTTCCCGTGGCCGTCGGAGGTGTCGAGCGCCCGCAGCGCCAGCGGGTCGGTGTTGCGCCAGTCTGCACTGTCGCCGAAGCTGGCCCACACCGTGCCGTCCGGCGCCGCGACCACTCCGGTGGCGCCGTGCACGTTGCTGTCGGCCGAGGTCTCCACCAGCGTCAGCTCGTCGTCGAGCCCGACCGGGTCACCCGCCGCGTCGGTACGGATCGTCCACCGGCTCAGCCGCAGCAGGCCGTACGCCCCGGAGCCGGCGCCGGTGCTCGGCACGGTACGGCCGGTGTAGACGGTGCGGCTGGTCTGGTAGTCCGGCGCCACCGCGAGCCCGACCAGGCCGATGTCGCCGCGGGCGTTGGTGGGCAGGTCGGCGATGTGCCGGGGAGTGCCGGACGGCGACACCCACGCCATCTTGCCGAGCTTGCCGATCACCAGCAGGCTCGAGTCCGGCAGGTATGCGAAGTCGGTGAGCAGGTCACCCGGGCCGGTCTCGGACGGCGGGGCGAGCCCGGTCGGGATGTCCCGCAGCACGAAGCCGGACGGCAGCACCGGTGCGGCCTCGGCCGGCAACAGTGGCAGCACCACCAGCCCGCCGACGATCGCGAGCGAGGCGACCCCGGCGACCCGCGCCCGGCGGCGCCGGAACAGCCGGCTCAACGTACCGCGAAAAGACACCCTGACTCCCCAGAGAGATTGCCGACGTACGGCGAGCCGCCGGCCTGGTACGCGCAGCGGGCAGCACAGCGTCGCACCTGGGTCGGCCGCGCTCCATCGGCCGTGCGGCCAGTGTTTTCCGGGGACCTGTCAGCCTTGCCCGGTGCGCCGGGAAAGTGTCGGCATGCCGTCACAAGCGGGGCGTACTTGCCGGGTGTGCTGCGGAGCGACCAGTGCGCGGACCATTGTCGGCTCACCGGGGGCATATCAACATGACCTGAAGGGGTCGGCCATGATCACTACCTATGCCCTCCGGCTCGGCACGGCGGCGCTCGCCGTCTCCATCCTCGGGGTTGCCCCGGCGCCCGCCGTCGCGGCACCGGCCTCGGAGCCGGTCGTGCAGGCCCGAATCGGCAACAACCTCGAGGGCGCCACCCTGATCACGAACGGACGGCACGCCGGTCAGATCGCGGTGCTCGACGGCTTCGCGGTCCGTACGGTGTCGGTCAACGGGGCGCGTACGCAGCCGCAGACCTTGTTCAGTATCAAACACATCGCGTGGCCCGCGTTCCCGTCGGGCATCGCGTACCTGTCGGGGGAGAAGACCTTCGCGTACATCGACCAGGCGTACGGATTCCCCGAGCCGCCGAACGAGGAGCCCACGTTGCTCACCTACGACCCGGCGACCGGCGCGCTGCTGGCCACCAGCACGCCCGAGACGGGTTCTCTCTTCCAACCGCTGGTCTACCTCGCCGGGCCGGACGGCGGGTACGCGATAATCGACCCGAACAACAGCGAAATGGCGGTTTTCGCCGGCTGACCGGGGCGGCGGGCATGCTCGCGGCGTACCCCCGGCGTAGCTGGGTAAACCAGGGGCATGGTGGACAAAGCGGGGGAGCGATGTCCTCTGACGCGGTCGTGATCGGCGCCGGGCCTAACGGCCTGGTCGCGGCGAACCTGCTGGCCGACGCCGGCTGGGACGTCACCGTGCTGGAGGCGGCGGCGCTGCCCGGCGGCGCGGTGCGTTCCGCCGAGGTCACCGCGCCCGGCTACCTCTCCGACCTGTGCAGCGCGTTCTACCCGCTCGCCGCGGCGTCCCCGACCCTCGCC
>JBOGDF010000192.1:0-10639 GCA_050701635.1 Micromonosporaceae bacterium
CCACCAGGTCGCCGCCGGCCGCATGCTCGCCGCTCGGCGCCGGATCGCTGCTGGCCGCAGGGTCGCCGCCGGCAGGGCCGAAGCACTCGGTCAACGCGGCGTCGATCTGCTCGTCGGACTCGGCGGACACCGTGGTCACCTCGGCGCCGGCCGCGCGCAGCGCGTCACGGCAGGCCAGCACCGGCACCCGCTCGCCCGAGCAGGTGCCCGACGAGACCAGGCTGAGCAGCACAATCTGCACGACGTCGCGATCCTCGAGGTCAAGGCTTGGTGCCCGGTAGCCGTACGGCGTTGTCGGTCAGACCGTAGCGGCCGGCTACTGTTTAACCCGCCACCGGCCCCTGGGGTCGTGGCGTACGGGATCCGGGCGAGATCCCAGCAGGAGGCCCGCGGCGATGACCCCCGCGACCCGGCCCAATACAAAACGAAGGACCAACATGCCAGCGATCGCGCTCGTCGGCGCCCAGTGGGGCGACGAGGGCAAAGGCAAAGTGACCGACCTGCTCGGCGAGCGGGTCGACTACGTGGTGCGCTTCTCCGGCGGCAACAACGCCGGCCACACCGTGGTCACCCCGGACGGTCAGAAGTACGCGCTGCACCTGATGCCCTCCGGCGCGCTGTCCCCGAACGCCCAGATCGTGATCGGCAACGGGGTGGTGGTCGACCCGAAGGTGCTGCTGTCGGAGATCGACGGCCTCACCGAGCGGGGCGTCGACGTGTCCGGGCCGTTCCGCGACACAGGCGCGCCGCGGCTGCTGGTGTCCGCCGACGCCCACTTGATCATGCCGTACCACCGGGCGCTGGACCGGGTGGTCGAGCGCTACCTGGGCTCGTCGCGGATCGGCACCACGGGACGCGGGATCGGGCCGGCGTACGGGGACAAGGTCGCCCGGATGGGGATCCGGATGCAGGACCTGCTCGACCCCGGCATCCTGCGGCAGAAGCTGGAGCTGGTGTTGCGGGAACGCAACCAGGTGCTCTTCAAGGTCTACAACCGCAAGGCACTGGGCGTGGCGGAGATCGTCGACGAATACCTCGGGTACGCCGAGCGGCTGCGCCCCTACATCGCGGAAACCAGGACCGTGCTGTGGGACGCGCTGGACCGCGACGAGACCGTACTGCTCGAGGGCGCGCAGGCGACGATGCTGGACATGGATCACGGCACCTACCCGTTCGTTACCTCGTCCAACCCGACCGTCGGCGGCGCCTGCGTCGGCTCCGGCATCCCGCCGACGAAGGTCACCCAGGTGATCGGCGTGACGAAGGCGTACACCACGCGGGTGGGTTCGGGACCGTTCCCGACCGAGCTGCACGACGAGGCGGGGGAGTTTCTCCGCAAGACGGGCCAGGAGTACGGCACCACCACCGGCCGGGACCGCCGGTGCGGCTGGTTCGACGCGGTGCTCGCCCGGTACGCGGTACGCGTCAACGGCATCACCGACCTGGTGGTGACCAAGCTCGACATCCTGTCCGGGCTGCCCAAGGTGCCGCTGTGCGTGGCGTACGAGGTCGAAGGCGAGCGGTACGCCGACATGCCGATGACCCAGACCGCATTCCACCACGCGAAGCCTGTGTACGAGTGGCTGGACGGTTGGTGGGAGGACATCACGGCGGCCCGCTCGTTCGACGAGTTGCCGAAGAACGCCCAGGCTTACGTGCACCGCATCGAGGAGCTGTGCGCCGCCCAGGTCAGCGTGATCGGGGTCGGCCCCGGCCGCGACGAGAACGTCGTACGCCACCCGCTGCTGCCGTAGCCCCGCCAGCGGAGCGCCGGACCGGCCGTGATTCATGTGCTCCGCCTGCGGCGCCGACGACGGCGATGCAGGCCGCTCCCGGCCGCCTTCGTCGCGTCCTGCTGTCGCATCTTCTCGACGACCACATCCGGCGGTACGCCGCTGGCCAGCACTTCTGCCATCACCCGGGCCGGGAAGTAGCCGGGCGCGGCGAGGGCGCGCTGGGTCGCGGCCCAGGCCAGTGGGCCCTGGCCGGTGAGCCAGGCGGCGTACCCCATGAGGGCGGCCGCGGCGGGTGACGGCGCCGCCCGCCGGGTCAGCTCGCGCCACAGCTCCAGATATTCCCTGGCCGAACTGGTGCTGCGTGACACCGACCCGCGCCGGGCGCCGTGTCTCGCCACACCACGCATCCCTGGCGGCGTGATCCTGTCGGGTCGAGCCGGCTCGCAAGCCAGCGCGGTACGCCGCCACGCCCGCTCGCAGAACTCCTCGACCGTGAGCAGCGTTGCCAGCCACGCGACAGCCTCGTCGTCGAGCCGACCGCCGTCCGCCACCCGTGCCAACGCGCGGTCCAGCTCCCGCTCCCCGTCGCGCACCACCTCACGCCGAGCCCCAACCCCGTCACCCCCGCCCCCGCTGCCACCGCGAGCAGGGCGGGCACCGTCACCGGCGCTGGCGGGGGCACTGGCACCAGTACCGGCGGCCGGTGGGGCGGCCCCATCGCGAGCAGCGCCGCTGGTCAGGGCCTCGCTCAGCCGTACGGCGGCGTGGGCCAGCGCCGTACGCATCGCCGCCTGTTCGTCGCCGGTGACCGGCGCGACCTGTTGCTCCAGGGTCTCCCGATCGGGCAGCGCCACCCGACCGGCGAGCGTCGCCGTGGCCGCGAACTCGCTGCTGGCCACGTCGAACGGATGCCCCTCGGCCGGGCAACAGCCGTCGCACAGGTACGACCAGTAGCGATCGCCCTCGACCCGCAGCACGTCGGGCACCCCGAAACCTTCGGTCGACAGCATGAGCTCCGCCTCGAGCACCGCTGGGTCCACGTGAAACGTCGGCCCGTACCCGATGATCACGACATCGGTGACCTGTTGCCGCACGGCCAGCCCGGCGAGCATCCGGGCTATCTGGCGTACCGCGGCGGCGTCGTCCGGCGGTGGCAGATCGGCGCGGGCGGTGAAGGCGACCACCTGGTTGTCGAGGCCGACCAGCACCACGCTGTCGGACGGATGGAAGCCCAGCAGGTACGGCACCGCGGCGAGCGCTTCCTCGGGCGACCGCAGCGGGACGGCGAAATCGGATGGCGTGACATTCATGGCCACCGAGGTTGCGGCAGCGCACCGTTCTGGCGCCAGGATGAATTGTCAGCCTGTGGACGACACGCCCTTCATCCACAGGTTCAGCACAGTATCCACAGACCTGTCCACAGGTCAGATCCCAAGCTTGCGCACCTGGCGTACCCGGGGAAAGGCTGGCACGTGACGTACCCGCGAAAGGACGTACCCACGAAAGGATCAGTACGTGAACCGCAGGCCGTGTAGCTCCACCCCGTCCCGCCACTGGTGACCGCGATGGGCCAGATCGAGCGTGAGCGTCACCGACGACAGCGCGGTGTAGCCGACGCTGTGCAGACAGCGGATGGCGTCCTCGTTGCGGCTCACCGGCGAGATCGTGAGGTGACTGAGCTGGCGTCGTTTCGCCTCCTCGGCGACCTTGCCGAGCAACGCCCGCCCGATGCCGTGGTGCCGATGCGCCTCGCTCACCACCACCGGCTCCACCTCGCCCTCGCCGGTCTGCTCGGAGAGCACCAGCCCGGCGAAGCCGACGACGCCGTCCTCCGCATGGTCGGCCACCCACATGCCCGACAGGTCGAGCCGCGTCAGATACTCCTCGAACGCCGCGCCCGGGTCTTCGCCGCCGATCGACGGGTCCTCGTACAGCCGCCGGTGCTGCTCGGTGAGCTGCGCCCACAGCCCGCGGCAGGCCGAGTGGTCCGTCGGCCGGTACGGACGGATTGTCACGGCCACGTCAGCCCGGGGCGCCGCACCCGACTGTTCGGCTCCGCGGTCGCTCCGCCCCTCGCTCGCTTCGCTGCCTGCGATGCTCGCTTCCGGTCGCCTCACGGTGTCAGCCATGAGTTATGCATACCGCATTCACGGCCACTACGAGCACAGTTGCTAACGTCCGGCTGTGGACTTGGCGTACCTGCGCGCACACCCGGAGCAGTTGCCGACCTTTCTCAAGCACCAGCGGATCCGTACCACGCCGGTGGCGGGCGGCTCGATCTGCGACGCGGAGCTGCTCACCCTCGACGACGGCTCGAGTGTGTTCGTCAAGAGCCTCGCGGACCCACCGGAGGGATTCTTCGCCGCCGAGACGGCCGGTCTGCGCTGGCTGCACGACGCCTGCCCGCAGCTGGTGCCCGAGGTGATCGCGGCTACCGACGATCGGCTGCTGCTCCCGTGGTTGCCGCCGGGCGACGCCACTCCCGAGACGGCGCTGCGGCTCGGGCGGGACCTGGCGACCCTGCACCGTGCCGGTGCCGACGGCTTCGGAGCGCCCTGGACCGGGTACATCGGCACCTTGCCGCTGGACAACACACCGTCCGACGGCCCGTGGTCGAGCTGGTTCGCCGAGCACCGGCTGCACCCGTACCTGAAGCGGTCGGTGGACAACGGCGCGCTCGACCTCGCCGACGCCGCCGACGTGACCCGGGTGATCGAACGCATCGACGCGCTGGCCCCACCGGAGGAGCCGCCCAGCCGGCTGCACGGCGACCTGTGGCCCGGCAACGTGCTGTGGGCGGCCGATCACGCGTGGTTGGTGGATCCGGCGGCGCATGGCGGTCACCGCGAGACCGACCTGGCGCTGCTCGCGCTGTTCGGCGGGCCACCGTACCTCGAAAAGATCATCCGGGGGTACGAGGAGATCTGGCCCCTCGCCGATGGCTGGCGGGAGCGGGTTCCGCTGCACCAATTGCACCTGTTGTTGGTGCACACGGCGCTGTTCGGAGGGGCGTATCGCTCGGCCGTGTTGAGTGCAGCGAGCCACTTGTCGTAGAGCTAGGTCACAGGCACGGGCTACCGTCGTGGGATGACCCGCGCATCTGGCGAGCTCGGCCTGCTGGATCAGCATGGCCGGCGCGCTACCGACCTGCGGGTTTCGTTGACCGACCGGTGCAATTTGCGGTGTACGTACTGCATGCCGCCCGAGGGCCTGTCGTGGCTGCCGTCGGCCGAGATCCTCACCGACGACGAGGTGATCCGGCTGGTCAGGATCGCGGTCACACAGCTGGGGGTCGACGAGGTCCGGTTCACCGGTGGCGAGCCCCTGCTGCGCCCCGGGCTGGTGAAGATCATCACCGAGTCGGCCAGCCTGACGCCGCGGCCCAGGCTGTCGCTGACCACCAACGCGATCGGGCTCACCCGACTGGCGCAGCCGCTCGCCGACGCCGGGCTGGACCGGGTCAACATCTCGCTGGACACTCTCGACGAGGAAGAGTTCGCGCGGCTGGCGCACCGGCGACGGCTGGCCGACACCCTGGACGGGATCACGGCGGCGGCCGCGGCCGGGCTGACCCCGGTGAAGCTGAACGCCGTACTGATCAGGGGCGTCAACGACGACGACCCGGCGCGGCTGCTCGACTGGGCCACCACCCGGGGGTACGAGCTGCGCTTCATCGAGCAGATGCCGCTCGACGCTCAACACGGCTGGGACCGGAAGCAGATGGTCACCGCCGACGAGATCTTCGACAAACTCTCCGCGCGACATTCCCTGACCCCCGACCCGGAGCACCGGGGGAGCGCGCCCGCGGAGACCTGGCTCGTCGACGGCGGCCCGATCAAGGTCGGCATCATCGGCTCGGTGACGCGCCCGTTCTGTGGCGCCTGCGACCGTACGAGACTCACCGCGGACGGCCAGGTCCGCGCGTGCCTGTTCAGCCGCGAGGAGTCCGACCTCCGCGGCGCGCTGCGCGGCGGCGCCACCGACGAGGAGCTGGCCGAGCGGTGGCGGGTCGCGATGTGGGGCAAGCTCCCCGGTCACGGCATCAACGACCCGAAGTTCCTGCAACCCGTACGCCCGATGTCGGCGATCGGCGGCTGAGCCCGATGACCGAGCAAAGGGATGCGGTGGTGCTGGTCCGCTACTTCGCCGGGGCGCGGGCGGCGGCGGGGTGTGCCGAGGAGAAGGTCGCCGTGGCGACGCTGGACGAGCTCGCCGGCGCGCTTACGGCTTCGCACGGCGAGCGGCTGGCGCGCGTACTGACGGTGGCGTCCTTCCTGGTCGACGGGGTGGCCTGGCACGACCGCCGCGCACCGCTGCCCGCCGACGCCACTGTGGACGTTCTGCCGCCCTTCGCCGGCGGCTGACACGCACCCGGCCGGCGAGCGGCCGGGCGCTCGGTGGTCAGACGCGGGGTGGGACCCGTACCTGGACCTGCTCGACCTGGAAGAAGTGCGCGTGCCGGAAGCCGCTCATCTTGGCCACCAGGTTGGAGGGGAAGGCCTCGATCCGGGTGTTGTACTCCCGTACGTTGCCGTTGTAGAAGCGCCGGCCCGCGGCCAGTCGGTCCTCGGTCTCCGACAGTTGATACTGCAGGTGCAGGAAATTCTGGTTCGCCCGCAGCTGCGGGTAGCCCTCGACGATCCCGAACACGCCGTTCAACGCGCCGACAAGCTGCTGCTCCACATAGCTCTGTGCCTGCGCGTCGACATGCGCCGCACGCGCCTGCATCGCGCCGTTGCGTGCCTCCACCAGTCGCTGCAGCGTCGCCCGCTCGTGGGCGGCCGCACCGCGTACGGTCTCGACCAGATTGGGGATCAGGTCGTGCCGGCGCTGCAGCTCCACGTCGACCTGCCGCCACGCGGTGTGTACGCCGTTCAGCTGCCGTACGAACGCGTTGTAGCTCACGATCAGCCAGACCAGCACCGGCAGCAGCGAGGGTAGGCCACAGCACAGCAGCAGCCACAACACGTTCTCCACGACCGCCGAGGGTAACCGAACCCCACCAGCCGACCGCCACCACGAGCCAGCCTCACCACCAGCCGACCGCCGCCACGAGCCAGCCTCAGCACCAACCGGCCAGCCGCCACGAGGCGCCAGGGCGGCCGCCACGACGCGCCCAGCCGATCTCATCCCCAGCAGCCAGCCAGCCTCACCGCGAACACCCGACCGGCCCCACCGTCAATAACCGGCCGGACCGGCCGGACCTACCGCCACACGAAGGCGGGCACGCGCTCGGCGAGGTCCATCAGGTAGTCGGCCATCCCGAGCACGTGGTACGGGTGCATCTCGGTGAGCGTCCAGCACACCAGATCCGTACCTTCGAACCGGAACGGCAGTCCCCGGGATCGCTGGTCGGCGAGCAGCCACTCCATCATCCGCGGATGCAGCACGTCGTACGCGAAGCGCTTGTCGCCCGTACTGATCCGGAAGACCCGGTTGAACTCCTCGCTCTCCAGCTGCAGATCCCGTGCGCCGAACAGCGCCAGCAGCTTGCTGCCGGCGCCCTCCAACCCGACCTGCAGGTACGGCCGGGGAGACGGCGTCGGTGTCGCCACCACCAGATACCGGTACGTGGTGCTGCTGTTTTCCCCGCTGGACACCGTGAAGTAGTACTCGAACGCCACCAAATCGCGACCCCGGTGCTTGCCGGTCAGCACGTGGATCGCCCGGCGCCCCGACCCGCGTCCGAACGGCTCACCCCGGAACCGGCGGGTCAGCGACCACATCTCGGGGTGGTACGCCCAGCCTTGCTCACGCGCCCACTGCCACAGGCCGCTGGCCTTGGCCGCCTCGCGCTCCCGCGCGCGGCGGTGCATCACGACCACAAGCCACACGAGCAGCCCGATCGGCACCGTCACCGCCAGGACGCACCCCAGCATGAACAGCAGACTCACCAACGCCTCCACGTACCGGAGCGTAGCCAGCCGTGCCCACCCCGCCTCAGGCGATGTGGCTCACCGCCAGACGACGACGGCCGCCACCGGCAGGAAGACCACGATGATCGCCGACTGGTCCACGTACGCACCGCAGCCACCGTGGTCGAACTTCGTAGGCTGCGTCGAACTCGTAGGCTGCACTGCATGGCTGAGACCTTGCGATCCGTGGCGATCGAACGCACCGGCGCCAACGAGTACCTGGTACGCAACTCCCGGGGCGGCAGTCTCCGGTTCGGATCCGGCGGCGGCGTCGACTTCACGCCGGTGGAGCTGCTGCTCGCCGCGATCGGCGGCTGCGGCGCGATCGACGTCGACATGCTGACCAGTCGCCGCGCCGAGCCGACGAAGTTCGCGGTCACGGTCACCGGTCACAAGATCCGCGACGCCGCCGGCGGCAACCACATGGAGGACCTGTCCGTGGTGTTCTCCGTGACGTTCCCGGACGGCGCCGAAGGTGACGCCGCCCGGGAGATGCTGCCGCGCGCCGTACAGCTCTCGCACGACCGGCTGTGCACGGTCAGCCGTACCGTCGAACGCCCGTCACCGGTGACCAACAGCCTCGCCGACCCCGACCGGTAGCGCACCGACCGGCTCCGGCGCCGGCTCCGCGGCGGCGGGCGGCGACTTGCGGCGGAAGCGTTCCTTCGTACGGTCCACGACGGTGTACAGGGTGGGTACGAGCAGCAACGTCAGCGGCGTTGACGACACCAGCCCGCCGATCACCACGATCGCCAGCGACTGCGCGATGAACCCGCCCGAGCCGGTGAATCCCATCGCCATCGGCATCAGCGCGCAGATGGTGGCGATCGCGGTCATCAGGATCGGGTTGAGCCGGCGCCGGCCGCCCGCGATCACCGCCTCGCGTACGCCCATCCCGTCCGCCCGGTACTGGTTGATCAGGTCGATCAGCACGATCGCGTTGGTGACCACGATCCCGATCAACATCAACAACCCGACCATCCCTGGTACGCCGAGCGGGGTGTTGGTCAGCAGTAGCAGCCCGATCGCGCCGGTCGCGGCGAACGGGATCGACACCAGCAGGATCAGCGGCTGGATCAGGCTGCGGAACGTCGCCACCATCACCATGAACACCAGCGCGATCGCGACCAGCATCGCCAGGATCAGGTCACCGAACGCCTGCTCCTGATCGGCGCTGGCGCCCGCCACGCTGTAGCTGGCGCCGTCAGGCAGGTCGAGCTTCGCCAGCTCGGCGTTCAGGGCGTTGGTGACCGCGCCCAGGTCGGCGGTGTCGGCGGCGGCGAACACGGTCGCGCTGCGCTCCCCGTCGATCCGGGTGATCTGGGTCGGCCCCTCCGCCTCGGTCACCGCGGCGACGTCGGAGAGCTTCCCGCCGCCGGGCAGCGGGAGCGCCTTGATCGCGGCGATGTCCTTCGGCTTCGTACCGCCGGAGAGCACGATCTCGGCGGTACGGCCGTCGATCACGATCTCGCCGACCGGCTGGCCGCGGAACGCCTGCGCCACGTACTGGCCGATCGCGGCTTCGGTGAGACCGCGCGCGGCGGCCTTCTTCCGGTCCACGTTGACCTCGATCCGCGGTGCGGCGTCCTCCAGGTTGGAGGTCACGTCGCGTACGCCGCCGATGCCGGACATCGCGCCCTCCACCTGCGACGCGGCCCGCTCCAGGGTCTCCTCGTCGGAGGCTCGTACGATCACCTCGACCGCGTTGCCACCCAT
Source organism: Micromonosporaceae bacterium (assembly GCA_050701635.1). Classification (GTDB taxonomy): domain Bacteria; phylum Actinomycetota; class Actinomycetes; order Mycobacteriales; family Micromonosporaceae; genus WHSM01. The sequence goes on from JBOGDF010000192.1 coordinate 9,368, forward strand.
GGCTTCCCGGCCGCTGGTACGCCCGACCGTCACGTCCCCGACGCCACTGAGCTCGGCGACCTCCTTGCGCAGCGCGCGTTCCACAGCGGGGGTCTTCTGCCCGTCGGTGACCGTCACCGTGAAGCTGGCCTTGTTGGTGCTACCGCCCAGGCCCCCGAACATCGGGTTACCGGAGCCGATGTTCACCTGGTACGACTTCACGTCCTCAGTGGCGCCCAGCACCTGCTCGATCTTGCGGGCGGCCTCGTCGGTGGTGGCCAGGTCGGTGCCCACCGGCAGCGTCATCGACAGCTGCGTGGTGTCCTGCCCCGAGGAGTCCAGGAAGTTGGTCTTCAGGTTCGGCACCAGCATGATCGTGCCGGCGAACACCACCAGGCCGATCAGGATCGTGACCAGCTTGAACCGGGTGGCGAACCGCAGCACCGGCACGTACGCCCGCTGCAGCGGGCTGCGCAGCTCCCGCTGCTCGGCCCGGTGCCGGAGGTCTGCCGTCTCCAGTGGCGCCTTCAGGAACCAGTACGCCAGCACCGGGATCACCGTCAGCGACACCAGCAGCGAGGCCAGCAGCGCGACCGTCACGGTGACCGCGAACGAGCTGAACAGCTGCCCGACCATCCCGGACACGAACGCGATCGGCAGGAACACCGCCACCGTGGTCAGCGTCGAGCTGGTCACCGCACCGGCGACCTCCCGTACGCCGTCCAGCACGGCCTGGCGTTTCGGCTCGCCGTACCCGAGATGTCGTTTGATGTTCTCCAGTACGACGATCGAGTCGTCCACCACCCGTCCCACCGAGATGGTGAGCGCGCCGAGGGTGAGCATGTTCAGCGAGTAGTCGCCGAGCCAGAGCGCGATCAGCGCGATGATCACCGACATCGGGATCGACACCGCGGTGACCAGCGTGGAGCGCAGCGACAGCAGGAACACCATGATCACGATGACCGCGAACAGCAGGCCGAGCAGCCCCTCGGTGGTCAGATCCTCGATCGCCCGCTCCACCGCCGGCGCCTGGTCGAAGATCACGTTGATCTCGCTGCCGCTGCCCAGGGCGTCGGTCAGCTCCGGCAGCTTGTCGCGTACGGCGTGCGAGATCGCGACCGCGTTGCCGTCGCTGGTCATGGTGATCGACAGCCCGAGGCTGGGCTCGCCGTTGGTACGCGTGATCGAGGTGGCCTCTTCCGGCTTCAGCTTCACCGTCGCCACGTCGCCGAGCCGCACCGGCTGCGGCGCGGCCGCCGGCTGCCCCGCACCCGCGCCAGCCCCCGCCTGACC